>JAJUFI010000039.1 GCA_029263795.1 Alcaligenaceae bacterium | reverse complement strand
TCAAGCCATTCCTGTTCTTCGAGGAGTGCATCATCGACCTCGGTGGCCGAAGACTGCGCGTGTGCAAGAGAGGACATGCGGGATCTCCTGTGGTTTTTCAATATTCGATGTCCAAAAGCTGCGGACGGAGCCTGCTTGCCACCCAGGTCGCGCGCTCTGCTGACCGACCTGTCGGGCAAGGCTGATGCCAAGCCGCGACTCGTCGGTCATTCTAGGGAGAAGCCGGGAACTGAGCAAGCTATATTTCATTTTATGATATACATTTTCATATTATGGAATTCTTACCAGATATTGCGCGAAAAATCGCTTGATAACGCGCAAGGCTCCTCTCCGATCCCACCTCAGACTACAATCCTCAAAGCGCTAAGCTCACCGGCACGAGTCCCATGGCCAGCCATTCGAAGAAATCACTAATACCCACCACTTTCTACGATCAGGCGCATCACCCGCGCCGCGGGTTCTACTGGTTGACCCCCGTCATCGTGCTGATTCTCTATCTTTGCGTGATGGGGGCCTTCATATGGCTGCAGCAACTGCACAATGACAGCGTGATGTTCGTCACGATCGACCAAGACACGCGCCAGCAACGCCTGATGATGATCATCGTGGCACTGTCATTCGTCATTGTGCTCAATTTGCTGGCACTGTGGCGCTATACCCGTCATCGCACCAGGGCTGAAGCTGCACTCATTGCAGAAACCGGCTTCCGCCGCGCCATGGAAAATTCCATGTCCACCGGCATGCGGGTATTCGACATGCAGGGGCGAATCGCTTACGTGAATCCGGCTTTCTGCCGAATGATCGGCTGGAATGAAGCCGACCTTATCGGTCGAACCGCCCCCTTCCCCTACTGGATTCCGGGTCGCCACGCCCAACATCGTGAAACGCTCGAGCTGCTGCTTTCCGGCCGAACGCCCAGCAGCGGGCTTGAAGTGGAGGCACAGCGACGCGATGGCTCCCGTTTCACGGCGCGCATGTATGTGTCCCCCCTACGCGACCCGAACGGCGAGCAGATCGGGTGGATGACCTCAATGACCGACATCACCGAACCCAAGCGCATCCGCGAGGCCCTGACTGCTGCTCACGAGCGGTTCATGACTGTGCTGGAAGGTCTGGACGACGCGATCTCGGTGGTGGCCGACACTACCGAAGGACTGGAACTGCTTTTCGCCAACCGCACATATCGGCGTTTCTTCGGAGCACAGTCGAGCGGCCACGCGGAACTTCTGGGGGGCCGGCTGGGACGGTTCACCGACGAGACCGTCGAAATTTATTCCGAATCCGCGCAGCGCTGGTTCGAGGTCAATCACCGCATACTTGCCTGGACGGACGGTCGCAGGGTTAGGCTGCAAGTGGCTCGCGACATCACGGAACGCCGCATGCACGAGGAAGCCTCCCAGCGACAGCAGGAAAAGGTGCAGCTCACCAGCCGCCTCACGACCATGGGCGAAATGGCCTCTTCGCTGGCGCACGAACTGAATCAGCCGCTTACCGCGATCGCCAACTACAACATGGCGGCAGTGGCCATGATCCGTTCCGGTAATCTGAACATGGAACGCCTTCTCGAGGCGCTGGAAAAATCGGCCGCACAGGCTGAGCGCGCCGGCAAGATCATTAGCCGGATCCGCGAGTTCGTGAAGCGCAGTGAACCGCGCCGCCAACGGGTGAATATCCAGGGCATACTGGACAACGCCGTGGCCTTCGCCGAAATTGACGCGCGCAAGCGCATGATCGACATCCAGCAGCACGTGCCGGATGGCCTGCCGAAAGTTCTGGCAGACCCGATTCTCATCGAGCAGGTATTATTGAACCTGCTGAAAAACGGTGTCGAGGCAATGGAAAAGAGCGAATATCACATCCTGCATGTGAATGTTTCGCGTCAGGGTTCCATGCTGGAGATCGCAGTCATTGACCGCGGTCACGGCCTGCACAACCCCGAACGCCTGTTCGAGCCGTTCTACAGCACGAAATCCGAAGGGCTGGGCATGGGGCTGAACATCTGTCGTACCATCATAGAGTCACACCATGGCCGGCTTTGGGCGGAGGGGAACCCCGAAGGCGGAACGATCTTCCGCTTCACCCTGCCCTGCGCACCGCAGGACGAAACTGAAACACAAGAAGACCTTCAGGAGCAAAGTGCATGACGAACACCCAAGCAACGAGCACGATTTACATTGTCGATGATGACGAAGCGGTACGTGACTCTCTGCGCTGGCTGCTCGAAGCAAACGGCTATCGCGTCAAAAGCTTCAGTGGCGCCGAGGAATTCCTGCAGGCCTACGACCCCGATCAGGTGGGTGTTCTGATTGTCGACGTACGGATGCCCGGCATGAGTGGCCTGGAACTCCAGGAGGTGCTCATTTCGCGCCAGGCACCGCTGCCCATCGTCTTCATCACAGGCCACGGGGACGTCCCCATGGCTGTATCCACCATGAAGAAGGGTGCCGTCGATTTTCTGGAGAAACCCTTCAACGAAGCAGAATTGCGGGACATTGTCGCCCGTATGCTGGTCAATGCCGCAGAACGAGTCGAACAGGCGCGTGCGCGACGCAATCAGCAAGCAGTGCTCAGCCGCCTGACTGCGCGCGAGCAGCAGGTGCTGGAACGCATTGTTGCCGGTCGTCTCAACAAGCAGATTGCGGGCGACCTGAACATCAGCATCAAGACGGTGGAAGCTCACCGTGCCAACATCATGGAAAAACTTGAAGTCACCACTGTGGCCGATCTCATGAAGATCGCCCTCACGCATTCCGAAGGAGCAGCATGACAGCCCGCATCATCGACGGCAAAGCCCTGTCTGACACCGTTCGCGCCGAAGTGGCCGAACGAGTCAAAGCGCTGCGCGCGCAGAACGTTCACCCGGGCCTGGCGGTTGTGCTGGTCGGAGAAGACCCAGCCTCACAAGTCTATGTGCGCAACAAGGCGGCAGCCTGCGAAAAAGCCGGACTGAATTCACGCGTCATCCGCATGGGGCAGGACAGCACCGAAGCCGAACTTCTCGACGTGGTTCAGCAATTGAACGAAGACCCTTCCATCCACGGCATTCTGGTGCAGCTGCCGCTGCCCGGCCACATGAATGCCGCGAAGGTCATTGAAGCCATCTCCGCCGAGAAAGACGTCGACGGTTTTCATATCAGCAATGCCGGTCTGCTCATGACGGGCAAACCGCTGTTCCGCCCGTGCACTCCCTATGGGGTGATGCGTATGCTGGAATCCGAAAACGTGCCCATCCGTGGCGCGGAAGCTGTGGTTGTCGGTGCGAGCAACATCGTGGGCAAACCCATGGCCATGTTGCTCCTGGCTGCAGGTGCCACCGTCACCATCTGCAATTCCAAAACACGCGATCTGGGCGCCCAGACGCGCCGCGCCGACATCCTGGTGGTCGCCACGGGCAAGCCAGGCATGATCACTGCCGACATGATCAAACCCGGTGCGGTGGTCATTGATGTCGGCATCAACCGCCTGGAAGACGGTCGCCTGGTTGGCGACGTCGATTTTGAAGGTGCGCGTCAGGTCGCAGGGGCCATCACCCCTGTCCCGGGCGGTGTCGGCCCCATGACCATTGCCATGCTGCTGGTCAACACCATCGAAGCCGCCGAGCGCAGTGCCGGCCTGCAACATCAGGCATCTCTTTGAATCAAGCCTCCGAAAAGCAAAGCATCTCCGACAGTATGACCATAAATCCCCTGCTGGCTCCAATCAGTTCGCTGCTGGACTATGCCTCCATTCGCCCCGAGCATATCGAATCCGCCATCCCCAGCCTCATTGAGGAAGCGCGTGCGGCCGTAGAGAAGGTCGCGGCGGATACCGGTCCCGCTACCTGGCAGTCCGTTGTCGAACCGCTGGAAGACGCATCGGAACGGCTCTGGCGCGCCTGGTCGGTGGCTGGTCATCTCAATGGTGTGCTCAACACCCCGGAGATCCGCAACGCATACAACGCCTGTCTGCCGGCAATCACTGCTTATTCCACCTGGGTGGGCCTGCACAAGGGGCTTTACGCTCAGTATCGTCGGCTGAAGGAATCCGGGGAATTCAACACCTTGCCGCCGGAGCGCCAGCGCATTGTCGAGCTGGCCCTGCGCGACTTCCGGCTGAGCGGGGTCGAACTTGAGGGCGAAGCCCGTGAGCGATACAGCGAGATCTCTGATGAAGCGGCCCAGGTCTCGCAGAAATTCTCCGAGAATGCTCTGGACGCGGTTGATCAGTGGGAACTCCTCGTCACTGATGAGCAACGGCTGGCCGGCATACCCACCGATGTGATCGAAGCCGCCCGCTCGGCTGCTGCGGACAGTGGGCGCGACGGCTGGAAGCTCACTCTGAAGATGCCCTGCTACCTGCCCGTCATGCAGCATGCGCGTGACCGCGAATTACGCGCCCAGATGTACCGGGGCTATGCCACCATCGCCTCTGACCAGGGCGATGTACGCTTCGACAACTCCACCCTGATCGAGCGACTATTGGCCTTGCGCGCAGAGGAAGCTTCGCTGCTGGGCTATCGCAGCTTTGCCGACATGCGCCTTGAAACCCGCATGGCAGACAACCCTGCGCAAGTGCTGGACTTCCTGCGTCAGCTGGCGAGTCGTGCCCGCCCCTACGGGGAACGCGATCTTGAAGAACTCAATGTGTTCGCGGCTCAGGAATGGGGCATCGCGGACCTTCAGCCCTGGGATGTCCCCTTTGTCTCCGAGCGCCTGCGTGAAGCGCGTTACGCCTATTCGGAAGAAGAAGTGCGGCAGTACTTCACCGAGGACCGGGTTCTGGAAGGTCTGTTCAAAGTCGTGGGAAGGCTGTTCGGTGTCAGCATGCACCCCATCTCCACGCCGGTATGGCATCCTGAAGTACGCGTATTTGATGTCCGGGATGCCGGTAATGCCTCTCTGGGCACCCTTTACATGGACCTTCACTCGCGTCAGGGCAAACAAAGCGGAGCCTGGGTTGACAGCGAACGTTCGCGCCGACGCAAGGGCAATACCCTGATCACTCCCGTCGTTTACCTCACGTGCAACTTCACGCCCCCGCAGAACGGGCGGCCCAGCCTGCTGACACACGACGATGTCATCACCCTGTTCCACGAAAGCGGTCACGCTCTGCATGCCCTGCTCTCGAAAGTCGATGACCCGGCCGCCTCCCCCTTTGCCAGCGTGGAATGGGACGCCATCGAACTGCCTTCCCAGTTCATGGAGAACTTCTGCTGGGAATGGACGGTCGTGAAGTCTCTGAGTGCGCATGTAGACACGGGCGAACCCCTGCCACGCCCCCTCTACGACAAGATGCTTGCCGCCCGCAATTTCCAGAGCGGTATGCAGATGTTGCGCCAGATCGAGTTTGCCCTTTTCGACATGTTGATACACCGCAGGGATAAGGGCCTGTCCATTACCGAAGTCCTGAAAACACTGGACGAAGTCCGTCAGGAAGTCGCCGTTTTGCTGCCGCCTTCGTGGCACCGCTTCCCGCACAATTTCTCGCATTTGTTTGCGGGCGGCTATGGCGCCGGTTACTACAGCTACAAATGGGCCGAGGTGCTTTCTGCCGACGCTTACGCTGCATTTGAAGAAGCAGCGCGGGTCACGGATGATGGGACACGCGATACATTGGACGCGGCCACAGGGCGCCGCTTCCTGGAAGAGGTTCTCGCGGTTGGTGGAACGCGGCCAGCCGCCGATTCCTTCCGTGCTTTCCGAGGCCGCGAGCCCAAGCTGGACGCCCTGTTGCGTCACAGCGGAATGGTTGAGGAGGCCCCTGTAGCCTGAGCAGGCTCCCAGGGGCGTCCGGGAGTAGTGAAAATGTTCAAGCATTTAGCACGTGCCGGCTTGCTGTTGGCACTGGGCGTCACAAGCATCAACACTGCCTTAGCCCAGGTCGGCAACCCTAACCTGGCCACGCTGACCGGTTCCGAAAGTTCCGGCAACGGTGCAGAGGCCGCGGCCGGCTCCGCCATTCATCCTGTGCGCGGCTTTCTGCCCGATCTTGACTTCGAATTGCTTGCCGCCGGTGGCAAGACCATGACAGAGAAAGACTTCAGCGGCAAGATCGTTCTGATGTTCTTCGGCTACGCAAGTTGCCCGGACATCTGTCCCACGACCATGGCACAACTGTCGCAGGTGGTTCAGAATCTCGGGCCCGATGCTGACAAGGTGCGCATTATTTTTGTCAGCGTTGACCCTCACCGCGATACGCCCGAAATTTTGCAGGCTTACGTAGATGCCTTCGATTCCCATGCAATTGGTCTGACTGGCAGCGAAAGCCAGATATCCCGTCTGGCCCGACGTTACCGCGTCGCTTATCAAATTGAAAAGCCCCGCGGCGACGACACCCAGGTCTATGAAGTGGCCCACAGCCGCGGCATCTATATTTTCGATGAACGGGGTAAGGCCAGGATGCTTGCATCTGAC
This sequence comes from Alcaligenaceae bacterium, assembly GCA_029263795.1. Lineage (GTDB taxonomy): Bacteria > Pseudomonadota > Gammaproteobacteria > Burkholderiales > Burkholderiaceae_B > Yanghanlia. The sequence goes on along the minus strand of JAJUFI010000039.1, from coordinate 13,114 downwards.
GGTGAATCCGTCGAAAAGCTCACGGCTGCGGTCCGTGAAATCATGTCTTCGTAACGGAAGACGAGCTCATTCATGCGAGGTGACATGACACAGAACACTGAATACCAGTTGCCAGAGGTCTGGACTGCTCCAGAGGATGCGTCAGGCCGCTTTGGGGGCATCAACCGGCCCGAAGCCGGCCCGCGCTACGAAGCCGAACTCCCCAGGGGCAAACACCCCTTGCAGTTGTATTCCCTGGCCACGCCCAACGGCCAGAAAGTCACGATCATGCTGGAGGAGCTTTTGGCCGCCGGCGTCAGTCAGGCGGAATACGATGCCCACCTGATCCGCATCATGGAACAGGAGCAGTTCTCCAGCGGGTTCGTTGCCATCAACCCCAACTCCAAGATTCCGGCGCTGGTCGATTACAGTGAACCCAAACCGATCCGCGTATTCGAGTCAGGCAATATCCTGCTCTATCTGGCTGAAAAGTTCGGCCACTTCCTGCCCACGGAGCGCGCAGCGCGTACTGAAGTGCTGAACTGGTTGTTCTGGCTGCAGGGCTCCGCCCCCTTCATCGGCGGCGGTTTCGGCCACTTCTACGCCTACGCCCCCACCAAGCAGGAATACCCCATCAACCGTTACACCATGGAAACCAAGCGGCTGCTGGATGTGCTCAATCGCCGCCTGGCGGAAGAACGCTTCGTTGGCGGGCCGGAATACAGCATTGCCGACATGGCCAGTTGGCCCTGGTTTGCCGGCCTTATGAACAACACAGTGTACGGCGCCGCCAAGTTCCTGGACGCAGAACGCTATACCAATGTGCGGCGGTGGGTGGACGAAATCGGCGCACGGGCTGCGGTTCAACGTGGCATCATCGTCAACAGCGTCAGAGGTGAGCCGCATGAGCAGCTGCATACCCGCCATAGCGCGGCCGATATCGACGCAGTGCTGGAACGCCGCAAGATCGTCCAGTGAACCCACGGAACGCCTGACCCTGCCCGCGGAAAAGCTGCCCCGTGGTGAGTAGTAATTGGTCATCCCGCCCGGCCAAGGGCGGGACAACTGCCCCAGCACATGCTTAAATTTCAGGCAGTAGGCAGGTTCAGCTTCTCAGGGTGCGCGCCAGGCTCTGCAGCGCGGTGCGCAGCCCCTCTTCCACCACCGGGTGATAAAAAGGCATGTCCAGCATTTGCTGTACGGTGAGGCGCTGTTGAGCCGCCCATGCCAGCAAGTGCCCGATATGTTCCATGGCGGGGCCAGCCATCTCGGCCCCAAGAAAAACGCCGGTTCCGCGCTCTGCGTAAACACGCATCTTTCCCCGATTTTTCAGTATGACGCGGGAACGCCCCTGATTAGAGAAATCCACTTCGCCGATTGCGGCGTCGCCCGGTAGTTCATCGAAACGCAAGCCGACGGCAGCCAGCTGTGGGTCAGAAAACACGATGGAGAGCGCCACCCGTCTCTGGGCGGCTTGCACGCCGTGGGGAAAAGCCGCCGCATTCGCCCCGGCTATACGTCCGTCATCTGCCGCTTCGTGCAGCAAAGGCCGCATCCCGTTGACATCCCCGGCGAGGAAAATGGGGGTATTCAGAAGTTGGAGAGTGCCGGGATCAAGGGCCGGCCTGCCCCTGTCATCCACTTCAGCGTGAGTGTTTTCCAGGCCCAGCTCTTCGAGATTCGGAACTCGGCCCGTAGCCAGCAGCACATATTCAAAGCGCTCAGTCACTTCGGCTTGCCCAGGGACCTGATAGCGCACTTCCGCCTCATTCCCCACCCTGCGGACGTCCAGGATGGCAGCCTCCAGGCATAGATCGAGCTCGCTGCCAAAGGCCTGAACGGCCGACTCCAGTACTGCCGGGTCGCGCAGACCGCCAAGATGCCGGCTGCGCTGCAGAATTCGGGTCCGCACCCCCAGCCGGGTGAGCGCCTGCCCCAGTTCCAGACCGATCACACCCGCTCCCACGACCAGTACACTTTCAGGGAGCTCATGCCATTCGAATACATCGTCGTTGACGATGGCCCGGTCACCCAGTGGCTCGTACTGGGCAGGAATGAACGGCCTGCTGCCGGTGGCGACAACCACACTGCGCGCCTCCACCCGGGTATGGCCCCCTACTTCCAGAACCGTGTCGGAGACAAACCGTGCCTTGCCATCGAGCTTATCCCCTTCCGGCATGGCTTCAACATCGCGCAGAACAAAGCTTACGAAGCGGTCCCGTTCCTCACGGACACGGCGCATCACATCTTGGTCGTTAACCCGGACATTGTCGACTTGCACACCAAATGACCGGGCCTGTCGTGCGCCATGGGCAGCTTCTGCAGCAGCTATGATCAGCTTCGACGGCATGCAGCCCACGCGAGCGCAGGTGGTACCGTGGGGCCCCTGTTCAATCAACACCGTCTTTGCCCCCGCCTTGATCGCCGCATTGCGAGCCGTCAGGCCCGCAGTGCCGGCGCCAATGACGGCGACATCGACCTTGACCACCTTCATGGACGATATTCCTTCACGAACTGACGGTAATCCGGCCGTGTCTGTGGCAAGACTTCATCAATAGGCGTACCAATGGCAAGAAAACCCATGAAGCGGTAATCGAGTGGGTCGAACCCCAGCATTTCATTGACTTCGTCGATGTAGGTCCCCAGGCCCGTGCTCCAGAAGGCGCCGAACCCAAGCATGTGTGCGGCGTTGAGCATATTGGTGACGGCAGCACCCACAGCCAGCATGCGCTCATGCTCGGGGATTTTTGTGACGCTGTGATCACGGTGGCAGGCCAACGCGATCAACAGCGGGACTTCCTGGAGCCAGCGGCGCGCGTTCTCTTCCTTCTGGGCGGGAATGGGCGTGGCTGATGCCTGAGCCGTGGCGAACAGCTTATCAACGAACTCCTGCATGACTTCCTGGCGGATGAGCGAGAAGCGCCAGGGCCGTAAACGACCATGGTCGGGAGCACACATGGCGGCCCGCAGGATGAGGTCCAGCTGCCGCTCATCCGGCCCCGGGGCCCGAACGAACTTCACGGATTGACGGTTGAGCAAGTACTGCAGTGCGTTCTCTGACATCTCGATTCCTAATTCCTCTGGGCTTGGCGTGCGATGATCATTTCCGCCTTCATGTCGCGGATGGCCTTTTCCCAACCATCGAAGACAGCACGAGCCACGATGGCGTGGCCGATGTTGAGTTCGGAAATTCCCTCCATGGCCGCGACCGGTTGCACATTACTGTAATGCAGACCGTGCCCGGCATTAACTCGCAGGCCCAGGGACACGCCTTGCGCGGCACTTTGGCGCAAGCGGGACAACTCAGCCTCACGGAGGTCCGGATGTTCATCGGCGTTGGCATAAGCGCCAGTGTGGAGTTCCACCACGGTTGCCCCAGCCCGCTGCGACGCTTCCAGCTGCTTTTCCTCCGGATCAATGAACAGGGAAACCCGGATGCCGGCGTCGTGCAGACGCGAGACGGCATCGCGCACCGCATTGAAATGGGTGACGACATCCAGCCCGCCTTCGGTGGTCAGCTCTTCCCGCCTCTCGGGAACCAGGCAGACGTCATGTGGCCGGATGCGGCAGGCAATCTCCAGCATGGCCGGTGTGATCGCACATTCGAGGTTCATTCGCGTCCTGATCAGCGGACGCAAGGCCTCCACGTCAGCATCCTGAATATGCCGGCGATCTTCCCGCAAATGCAAAGTGATCAGATCGGCACCTGCTTCCTCGGCGCGACGCGCCGCTTCGATGGGATCCGGATATGAGGTATGGCGCTGCTGACGCAAGGTGGCGACGTGATCGATATTCACGCCAAGTTCTATCATGACAAGCACTCCAAAACCCTTATTATGGGCTTTTTGGCGCTTTTCAGCAGCTTCACCCTTTCTGGGCATGGCCGGCGGCGCGCCGGCCACCTGTCAATGGCAAGAGTGGTGTCACTGGAGCGGTGGGAAAATGCCGCTGCGCCCTATTGCCCGGAAACATTTCCCTTGCCCGGAACATTGCCCGGGCCGTCCACCTCGACGTTCTCGGCGGAACTCTCCAGCCAGCCACCACCCAGGGCCTTGTATAGGGCCACACGGTTCAGCAAGGACTCCATACCCACTTGCAGGAATGCCTGCTGTACGCTGTACAGATTCACTTCAGCGCTCTGCACCTGCAGGAAGCTGTCCACACCGGTTTCATAGCGCAGGTTCGCCAGGCGCAGCGCCTCGGCAGCAGTTGCTTCCAAGGCGCGCATGGCTTCCAGCTGATCCCAGTAGGTCGCTTCACCTGCCAGTGCATCCGCCACTTCCCTGAAGGCGGTCTGGATGGTCTTTTCATATTCAGCCACCGCAATGTTCTTGCGCGCTTCTGCCAGGTCCAGGCTGCCTGCCAGACCACCATTGAAGATGGGGAGTTGAATCTGCGGCTGATACTGCCAGTAGCGATTTCCACCCGAGAACAGGCCACCTAGCTGCGGGCTGGCAAAACCCAACAGACCAGTTATCGAAATATTCGGGAAGAAGGCAGCACGTGCCGCACCAATATTGGCATTGGCTCCAATCAGTGCGTGTTCCGCTGCAATGATATCGGGCCGGCGGATCAGGAGATCTGAAGGCAGGCCGACTGGCACCGATGCCAGCAACTGGTCGCGCCCGAACACAGCGGGTGGTGGCAGGTCCTCGGGTAAGGGCGCGCCGACCAGCAATTGCAAGGCGTTGAGTGCCTGTGCTTCGACACGCCGCATTGATTGCTGGTCTGCCCGAATCGTTTCCACCTGCCCCTTGGCCTGTTGCAGATCCAGGGCGGACGCCACCCCCGTCTCGTAACGCGCCTGCACAAGTTTGTACGTGGCCTCGCGGGACTCCAGCGTCTTGGCCATCAGCTCCTGCAGCTGCTGGGCCGTGCGCAGCCTGAAGTAGGCCTCCGCCACCTGGCTGACCAAATTGATGCGCACGGTACGCTGCGCCTGGGCAGTGGCCAGAAACTGCTGGCGGGCCGCTTCGCTGAGGTTGCGAATCCGCCCGAAAAAATCCAGCTCGAACGTGGTCATGGCCACCCCTGCCATATAGCTGCGTGACACGCTGGGAGCGTCGGCACCGCCTACCCGCAGGCCTTCGGGCGAGCGCGTGATCTGCGCATTGCCGCCCACCCCGAAGGTGGGCAGACGTTCGCTGTCTGCAATGCCGTATTGGGCACGGGCTTCTTCCACCCGGGCGACCGCAATACGCATGTCTCGGTTGTTATCCAGTGCCAGGGCGATGAGCTCGCGCAGCCGGGGGTCGGTGAAAAACTCCTTCCAGCCCAGGTCGGCTGCGTAGCCGGCAGGGGCATCCGCCCCGCGACCGTTGACGGCGTCCGAATATGGGAAGCTGGTGGGAATGGGTGCCACGGGCCGCTCATATTCGGGTGCGAGTGAACAACCTGCCAGCACCGCGGTCAGCAGAACAGGCAGAAACTTGCGAGGAAAGGCGTCAGCGATCATACGATTCATTTGTCAGTGGGCTGCGAACCATCTTCAGTCGATGGGCCCGTGGCAGTCGCCATGACTGGCGAATGTTGCTGGGCATGCGAACCCAACAGCTTGGGGCGCGTCTTGAAAATGGACAGAATGACGACGAAGAAGGTCGGCACGAAGAGAACTGCCAGCGGCGTCGCTGCCAGCATACCACCCAGCACACCGAAACCGACCGCGTTCTGGCTGGCTGCGCCGGCTCCCGTTGCCAAAGTCAGCGGTACCACACCCAGGATGAAGGCGAATGAGGTCATCAGGATGGGGCGGAAACGCAGGCGGGCTGCCTCGATGGTGGCATCCAGCAAGTTCGCCCCTGCCGCGTATGCGTCTTTGGCAAACTCCACAATCAGAATGGCGTTCTTGGCCGACAAGCCGATAACCGTGACCATACCTACCTGAAAGTAGACGTCATTCACCATACCGACGCCCGTGACCATGAGCACGGCACCCAACATGCCCAGGGGTACGGCAAGCATCACTGCAAGCGGAATGGCCCAGCTTTCGTACAGGGCTGCCAGTATCATGAACACCACCAAGACGGCCAGGCCAAGCAGGATGGCAGTCTGGTTGCCGGCCTGAATTTCCTGGTAGGACAAGCCTGTCCATTCAGCCGCGAAGCCACTGGGCAATTCGCTCACCAGCCGCTCCATTTCGGCCATGGCCTGGCCCGAAGAGTAGCCCGCGGCAGGGCTACCGCCAATTCGGCTGGCGGGATAGCTGTTGTACCGAACAATTTGAGTGGAGCCGGGTGCCCATTCGATGTTCACGAATGAAGACAAAGGCACCATGCCGCCCTGATTGTTGCGCGCATGCAGGTTGAGGATTTTCTCCGGGCTCATGCGGAATTCCTCGTCTGCCTGAACCCAGACGTTCTGCACCCAGCCCTGGTTGGTGAACTTGCCCACGAAGGCTGAACCCAGGGAGGTGCTGATCAGCGTAGCGACTTCAGAGAAGTCCACGCCAAGTGCGGCTGCCTTCTCGCGATCAATGGTGATCTCGAGCTGGGAGCCCCCCGCCAGACCCGTGAGCCGGACGTCGCGCAGCACTGGGCTTTGAGAAGCCTTCATCAGCAGTTCCTGGGTGGCTGCCATCAGGGCGTCGTGCCCCATCCCTCCGCGATCCTCCAACCGCATGTCGAAGCCCGAGGCGTTACCCAGGGCGGAGATGGCCGGCGGCACGATGGAGAACACCATTGCATCGGGAATGCCGAACAACAGATTCTGCACAGCCTTGGCCGACAGCGCCTGCGCGGAGTTTTCATACCCCTTGCGTTCGGAAAAATCCTTCAGCGGCACAAATGCAATGGCCGAATTCAAGCCGTTACCGTTGAAGCTGAATCCCTGCACCGTGATGATGTTCTCGACCTGTGGCTGCTGGCTGAAGAAGGCTTCCACCTTTTCAATGACCTCGATGGTACGGTTGGCGGTGGAACCAGCCGGCAGTTCAATGTTGGCAATCACGTATCCCTGGTCTTCTTCCGGCAGGAAGCCGGTGGGCAGGCGGAAGTACATCCAACCCAACAGCACCACCATGGCTAAGAAGACAAACATCATGCGGCCACCACGCTTCAGACTCCGACCCACCCACGATTCATAGCGACGCGTGGCGCGATCGAAGCTTCTGTTGAACCAGCCGAAAAAGCCGCGCTTGGTTTCGTGGTGACCTTTTGGAATGGGCTTGAGCAGGGTGGAACACAGAGCCGGCGTGAACGAAAGGGCCAGAAAACCCGAGAACATGATGGACACGGCCATGGCGACCGCGAACTGGCGGTAGATCACGCCCACCGAACCGCTCATGAAAGCGAGCGGCAGGAACACGGCAGACAGCACCAGCGTAATCCCGACAATGGCACCGGAAATCTGCGGCATGGCCCTACGTGTGGCTTCACGCGGAGGCAGGCCTTCCTCGACCATGATGCGCTCGACATTTTCCACCACCACAATGGCGTCGTCCACCAGAATGCCGATGGCCAGCACCATGGCGAACATGGTCAGCACGTTCACCGACATGCCCAGTGCATGCATGACCGCAAAGGCTCCCAGCATGGCCACAGGCACCACCAGAGCCGGAATCACGGTGTAGCGCACGTTCTGCAGGAAGACGAACATCACCACGAACACGAGCAGCATCGCTTCAAAAAGCGTATGCAGAACCTGCTCGATCGACAGCGCAACGTAGGGCGAGGTGTCGTAAGGAATCGCGTACGTGATGTTTTCTGGGAATAGCTTGGAAAGCTCAGCCATGCGTTCCTTCACACCCCTGGCTGTCGACAGCGCATTGGCCTCAGGGGTGAGTGAAATGGCGAACGCAGCCGTCGGCTTGCCGTTGAGACGCGCACCGAACATGTAGTTGTCGGAACCCACCTCGATTCGCGCCACGTCGCCCAGCTTGACGGTGGAGCCGTCCAGATTGGAACGCAGGATGATATTGCTGAACTCCTCAACCGTGGCCAGTTCACCGTTGACCACAATCGGGGCCGACGTACGCTGGCTGCTCGGGTTTGGCGGTGCGCCCAGCACACCACCAGGCACCAGACGGTTCTGGGCCTGGATGGCGGCATTGACCTCGGCCATGCTCAAATTGAAACCAACGAGCTTGTCCGGGTCGACCCAAATGCGCATGGCACGGGGCGACTCGAACAGCTGGAAGCGGCCCACCCCTTCGACCCGGGAAATCGGGTTCTGCAGGTTGCGGGTGATGTAATCCGCGAGCGCCTGCGAGCTGACCGAACCGTCCGTGGAGGACATGGTCACAACCAGAAGGAAGCCCGTATTCACCTGGGAGACTTTCAGGCCCTGCTGCACTACGGCTGCCGGAAGCGAAGAGGTCACATTGGAGATGCGGTTCTGCACATCCACCTGTGCCATGTCCGGGTCGGTGCCCGGCTCGAAAGTGACCTTGAGCTCCATCTGCCCGTTCGAATCACTGACTGATTCGTAATACAGCAGACCCTTGGCTCCATTCAGCTCGTTTTCGATCACACTGGCGACGGATGTCGAAACATCTTCCGCCGAAGCGCCTGGATAGGTGGCCTGAATGTTGATGGTCGGAGGCGCAACGTCCGGGTACTGGGCTACCGGCATGTTGGGTACGGCCAGAATGCCCGCCAACATGATGCCGAGTGCGACGACCCAGGCGAAGATAGGTCGATCAATGAAAAACAACGGCATGTGAACTCCTCAACCCTTGGCCGGCGTTTCCGCGGCCCCGCCCTGCCCTGCACCATTGCCGGCCTTTCCTGCCGGCGCACCGCCCGCCTGGCCATTCTGGCCGGCCTGCTTCTGGCCGCCGGGGTTCCATGGGATGGGCTGAACAGGCGCGCCAGGGCGAATCTTCTGGAAGCCTTCCACGATGACTACGTCGCCCGCGTTCAGACCCTTGTAGACCAGAGCCTTGCCGTCAATTTCGGGCCCAACAGAAACGGCCACGGGAGAAACCACGCCATCGCGTACCACCATGAGCGTGTTCAGGCCGTCGGGCGTACGCTGAATGGCCTGCATAGGGACCAGTAGCGCCTGCTCATCAGTACCCTGCTGAACCCGAACGCGGACGTACATGCCCGGCAGAAGTATTTCTTCAGGATTGTCGAACTCGGCCCGCAGGGTGACCTGACCCGTGGAGGGATCCACCGTCACGCCCGAGAACAGCAGTTTTCCTTCGTGCGGATAGATGGAGCCGTCTTCCAGTATGACCTGGACCGCAACGTGACCGTCGTTATTCTGCTTGAGGATGCCGGCTTCAAGCGCCTTGCGCAGTGTCGCAAGCTGGGTGGTCGAACGGGTGATGTCGACGTACACACGGTTCAGCTGCTGCACCGTGGCCATTTGCGTGGCATTCTGGGCGCTCACCAGAGCGCCTTCCGTGACCAGCGATTTGCCAATGCGCCCGTCGATGGGCGATTCGACGCGTGTGTACCCCAGGTTGATCTCGGCCGATTGAACCGCGGCCTTAGCGGCGGCAATGGCCGCTTCCGCCTGTTTGGCCGCCGCCACCGCGTTGTCGTATTCCTGACGGCTGATCGCGTTGGATTTAACGAGGGTGGCATAACGTTGTGCCTGCAACCTGGCACTGCCCGCGTCGGCTTCGGCACGTTGCAGATCGGCACGTGCGCGATTCAATTCGGCTTCGTAAGGAGCGGGGTCTATAGTGAAGAGCAACTGCCCTTCCTTGACCTCGCTACCCTGGACAAAGTTGATTTCCTTCACAATGCCCGTGACGCGGGCACGGATCTGCGCGTCTTTGATGGCTTCCACCCGGCCAGGCAACTGCGCATACACTTCAGTGGGGGTGGGTTCGATCGTAACCACGCTGACCGGAACCTTGAAGTCGGCGGGCATTCCCTGTTGCTTAGGTTCTTCGCCACACGCCGCCAGCGTTCCCGATGCGATCACAGACAGGGCCATGATCATTCGTCTGTACGACAGGCCAAGCAAGGACATACAACCCCCTATAAGCACCAGCCTTCATGGCCCGGAAATGTGTCTCCGAGGGCCGGAATGCAGCCGGCAAACACAAAATGGAAAAGCTGCAAGTATAAAGCGAAAGCATTACAGCAACCCAATCGCACAGCGTTCTGTTACCGGCATGCTGATTGCAGATTCGCAAGTGCACAGCAATCCGCTGTCTTTTACAGAGGGAGAACAGCATATGCTTACAGCGACACAAAGGGCCGCCTACCTTGCAGCAATGAGTCTGGGCCTGCTGGCCGGCTGCGGCAGCACTTACCACACGGCCGACCAGTACCCCCCAGATAACCCTCCGCGTGTGGAGCCACCCAATGCGCGCAGCCCGGCGCAATATAACGAAGACGCTTCGATTTCCAGTCGGGTGCAGGCAGCGGTACTGAGTGTACCGGGCATCTACCCACAAAACTTGCAGATTTCGACGTACGACGGCGTTGTCACTCTGCGCGGAACGGCAGTGTCAGATGTGGCAGCACGAAACCTCGTTCAGGCCGCGCGTGAAGTGACCGGTGTGCGATCCGTCGACTACGATATTCAGGTTCAACCTCAGGCCACGGTCCAACCTTACCCGCCGGTCCAACCACCCTATCCAGCGGTTCATCCCACCCCCCCGGCACCGGTTTACCAGCCGCGCTGAAGCGGCGAGTTCATGCAGAAACGCAGGCTGCCTCACTTCACTTGTAGGCGGCCTGAAAATTCGAATTGCAAGGCTCGCAAATCAAGAATGATTGTGGATCTGGCGGCGGCCATGCCCCGGCGGCACTACTGGCACCTTTACCGGGCGGGGCTCATGCTCCAGCCACAGTTCCGGTATGTTGCTGGGGTACAGGCGGCTTGAGTGGGTCAAAGTCTTCCCATTTCCCGTCTCGCCAGCGCCCTTGTGCGCGTTCCACTGCTTCTCCACCGCTCTCCCGCAATATGCGGACGACATCCTGTTCGCGTTCTCCTTCCGTATTCACGGCCAGCATCACGCCTTCCGAACGGCCCTCGCCCTTGCGCGTGGCAGGAACCGGTTGCTGCACTGTGGCGCGGCGCTTATCCATGCCGCTGACCGCCCCCGCCAATGCACCCACGTAGGCGCCGACTCCAGCGCCCGCAATGATGGGAATGAAGCTGTCGGCAAAAACTGATACTACTATGCCTCCCACTACAGCCCCGACGGCGCCCATCAGGGATGCCACCCCCAGTGCCTTGCGCGGGGCCCCCTTGGTTCCAGGGTCGTTTGCCTGGTCGCCGCCGACCACGTAATTGTCGTGAGCGCCGGGCGGATTCACATAGAACACATTAAGCGCGCTTTCATTTACTCCCGCCTGCATGAGTCGTTGGGCCGCACTGCTCGCGGCATCAAAAGTCTGGAATCTGGCTGCAATGATCAGGGTCATGTCGGACCTCCGTTTGGTATTCGGCTTGCCCAGACCTCATGCAACCCCCGTGCCATGGGAAGCTTGCGCGGTTGATTTCGCCTCCATGAGCAGATACCACCCCGCAGCCACGATCACCGGCAGAATGTAATAAATCGCCCGGTAAACCAGTATTGCTCCCAGCACCTGATGACGTGGCAATTCTGGTGAAAGCAGAGTAATGAACACGTATTCCGTGACCCCCAAGCCGCCCGGAATATGTGCCACCGCCCCGACCACAGAGCCGATCAACAAAGTTCCCAAGATGGTGAGGTAGCCAATATCCCCTGGCATCAACAAGTGGACGATCAGGCCCATGATCGACCAATTCACCATGGACAGCGCAATCTGCATCAACGCGATTCGCAACTCCGGAAGCTCTATTGTGTGATCACGAACCTTCCAGCTGCGCTGCTTTGCAAACGCGCTCAGGGCAATATAAGCGCAGGCCAGCATCACCAGCACACTACCCAGGACCTGCAGCCAACCGCCTCCGATACCCCATTCCTCAGGCGGTTTGATGGCGCCTGAAACGAAAATGAGCCCGGCCAGCATGCAATAGCCTATCCAGTTCGTCGTGATACTGAGACCCATGACACGCATGATTTCTCCCGGCCCCAGGCCGTATTTGCCGTAGAGCCGCAGACGCATGGCCAGGCCACCTACCGCTGCACTGAAATTCATGGTGAAGGCGTAGCTGATGAAAGCCACCTTCATGCATTGCCACCACGGCAGGTCATGGCCGGTATAGCGCTTACTCAGGATGTCGAAACAGGCATACACGGCATAGCTGGCGATCACAAGTGGCAGGGTCATCCATAAGACGGAGGGCGAAGTCGCGAGAATGGCTTCCAGCACTTCATGCCACTCAATCGTCATTCCGACCCGGACCAGTAAGGCAATCACAAGGCAGACGAACGCGGCGGTCACCACCCGTTTGAGCGTGCGCTTGTGGTCTTGCCAGAAAGAACGGGCATGCGTGACCGCCGTCATGACTTCACCTCATGCAGCTTGTCGATGTCCCCATCCAGGCTGGTCAGCTGAGGTTTGTGAGCCGGAAACCGGCCGGCCCAGGCGGGAAAGCGCCGCAGGAAGTGAAACACGAACACGCCCACGATCATGCGTTGAATGCGGCGTTTAGGGCGGCTTCCCCGTTCCATCACCTTGCACTGCTGGTCCACCAGGACTTCCAGTTTCTCCTGCAGGCAGGCCGCGAAGTCAGAATCGCGGATCATCACATTGCCCTCGAGATTGAGAGCCAGACTCAATGGATCCAGGTTGCTGGACCCCACAGTGGCCCACTGTCCGTCAACGGTAGCCACCTTTCCATGGAAGGGTCGCTCACAGTATTCGTATATCTTGACGCCCCCGGAAAGCAGGTAGTCGTAAAGCAATGTGGCTGCCGACCGCACCCAGGGCATGTCCGGTTCACCCTGCAGAATCAGGCGCACATCCACCCCGCGTTTGGCAGCGCGTCTCATGTCCCGCAGCAGCTTGTACCCGGGAAAGAAATAGGCGTTGGCAATGGTCACCTGTTTCTTGGCGGCGCGGATCACGAAGCGGTAATGCCGTTCTATGTCGTCAGTATGCTCGTTATTGTCTCGCGATACCCATGCCGCCGCGATGCCTCCGGGCTCGGTATACCGGGGGCGCCGGCGCCAGCGCAAGCGTTGCCAGAAGGGCTTACCCAGATCCGACGCAGACAGCAGCTTCAGGGCATCGGCCTCAATGTCAGCAACCACCGGGCCCCGTATCTTGACGGCATAATCCTGCTTGGCCTGCGGCCC
>JAJUFI010000091.1 GCA_029263795.1 Alcaligenaceae bacterium | reverse complement strand
GTTACGGTATTTACTTTCCTGCGAATGAACGAATCGAGACGAGCGCCTTCTAAGCTGCTGGTCCTGGCATGGGCGATTGCGTTGGGAATCGGTGCGCTGATGGTGGCGCTGCTTCTGAAATCGCGCGACGCTACATGGAACCAGGCGGCAACTTCCAACGAGAACCTGCTTTACACGGTAGGTCATGTGGTGGAACGTACGCTCGAGGCCGGTGATCGTGGCTTGCGCCACGCCGTGGCGATGCTGGAAAAGGGTGGTTCTTTCGACACGGACCAAGTCTTCGCGGGCATACCCGACGAAGGGTACGGCATTTTACTTGTCCTGGATGCTGAAGGCTTCATTCTTGCAGCCTCTAGCAGGCCGCCGTCGGGGGAATGGAACTTTGCGTCGAGGCGGTATTTTTCAGTTCACCGCGACAACCCCAATGCCGGCCTGTTTCTTGGTGCCCCCTTCATTTCCAAATTCGATGGCGCTGCAAGCATGCCCATGAGCCGGCGCTGGAATCGCCCGGACGGCAGCTTCGGTGGCGTCGTGGTGCAGACCCTGAAGCTGAGCTTGCTGGCTCGCCTGTTTTCCACTTTCGAGTTGGGTGATGCGAGCGGCATCAATATATTCCTCGAGGATGGCAACATCCTTTTGCGCTTCCCTTACAACGCTTCCTACATGGGCCGGAGTCTGGCCGGTACACCCAACTTTGAGCGTTTTTCGCGTGAACGGCAGGGCAGTTTCGTTGGTGTGGCGGCTTTGGACAAGGTCGAGCGGCTGTATGTGTTCCGCTCGCTCGAGCGCTACCCCTTGATCATAAACGTTGCGCAGTCCACCGAAACCATACTTGGGCCTTGGCGTCGCAACGCCATGTGGGTGGGGGCTTTGACATTAGTGTTGATGGCGTCTTGCGTGGGCATGGCGGTGTTTGCAGAAAGAAGCGTACGTGCTCACCATCGGGCCTCGTTGAAGTTGGCCAAGGCCGAACGAGAACTGCGCACGGTCATAGACAGCTTGCCGGTGCTGGTGGCGTATTGGGACAGGAATCTGACCAATCTCATGGCCAATCAGGCCCATGACCTGTGGCTTGGTCTGGCACCGGATGCCATGCGTGGCAAGCGTCTGGATGAAATCGTGGACGCCAATAGTTTTGCAGAGCTGCAACCACAGCTGGAAGCTGTACTGGCGGGTGAGCAGCGCGTGTTTGAACGGGTGATTATTGACTATCGCGGCCGTTCCCGCAGCACCGTGACGACGCTGATTCCGGATGCGGAGAAAGGCGTGGTCAAGGGCTTTTTCGCCTTGGTGACGGACATCACGGAAATCAAGGAATCGCAGAATGCTTTGTTAAGGCAGCAGGAACGCTTCCGCATCATTCTGGAATCCATTAAGGACGGCGTCATCACGACAGATGCCGAAGGTGACGTGCTCTACCTGAACCCTGCGGCGGAAGCTCTGCTTGGTTGGGACCTGGAGTCAGCCCGCGGCAAGCCGGCCCAACACGTGATGCAGTTGGAGCAGCCAGACGGTTCGCCGGTCAATACCTGCCCCTTGCATGAGGTGCTGTCACGCAGGGCCGCCAACATCAGCAAGGTGGAACTGGTCATGACCAGTCCCAACGGGCGCAAAATCCACATTGAAAAATCCGCTTCGCCCATTGTCGATGAATCCGGTGAGTTGCTGGGTGCCGTGGTGGTGTTTCACGACAGTGGTCCGGTAAGGGCGATTGCAAACAAGATGAGCCATCTGGCCCAGCATGATGCGCTTACCGGCTTGCCCAACCGCCGCCGTTTGAACGACGTTGGCGAGCAGGCTTTGGCGGAAGCCCGCGATGCAGACAAGAAGCTGGCGGTACTGTATCTGGATCTGGATGGGTTCAAGCAGGTGAATGACGAGTACGGGCATGCCGTGGGGGATCAAGTTCTGGTGGCTGTTACCAACAGGATGGCCGCCAGCCTGCGTATGAGCGATACGCTGTTTCGTCAGGGAGGTGACGAGTTCATCGTGCTGGCGACAGACATCCAGAGCCGCGAGGGTGTGCAGGGTCTGGCGGAGCGGTTGATAGACCTATGTCAGGCCCCGGTGGATGTCGGCGGGAACCAGTTCTTGGTGACGGTCAGCATAGGCATCAGCGTTTACCCGGGCGACGCCGACGACCTGCAAACCTTGATCAATACTGCTGACGCAGCGATGTATCGTGCCAAAACGAGCGGGCGCAACCGCTATGAATGGCACAAAGCAGAGACGAATGTTTGATGCACGGGCAAATGCGTTGCACACGGTATGTACCTGGAGCAATGACCAGCGCTGTGCGCAGGGAAAACTCTTGAGGCTGGCCTAGAAACCGCACAGAGCCATCAGGTTTTCCCACTGCAGCTTCATCTCGGGCGAGAGATGCCCGGCAAACGCCAGGGCAAGAACCACCAACAGCAATGCCAAGCCGGCGATACGCAAGGCCCGTATGGGCCTTGCCGGTGTGTCATTGGGTGAGATGGACTCGGACATACTTCCCCCGTAATCAGGCGGCGGTTGGCTGCGCGAGCGTTTCTTCCTTGATGGGCAGACACAGCACCGCTGCCGCGACCGCCAGCACAATTCCTGCCCACCACACCAGTGTATAGCTTCCCGTGACCTGATAAGCATAGCCGCCCAGGGTAACGCCAATGAAGCTGCCGATCTGGTGGCCCAGGAAGGCGATACCGGACAGCGTGGCCGCGTACTGAAGCCCGTAAATCTGGCCAATCAGGCCCTGAGTGAGTGGCACGGTGCCCAGCCAGAAAAGGCCCATCCAGGCGGCGAACAGGTAGGCAACCATGGGCGAGGGTGGCAGAGCAATCAGGAACAAAATGCCGAAAGCCCTGAGGAAATACACCCAGGCTAGCAGAGCCTTCTTGCTTAGCCTTTCACCCAGCTTTCCGGCATAGTAGCAGCCCGCGACGTTGAATAAGCCGATGAGTGCCAGGGCAGTGGCACCATGGGAAGGTTTAAGGCCGCCATCCATCAGGAATGCAGGCAGGTGCAGCGTGATGAATGCTGTGTGAAAGCCGCAGACGGCATAGCTCCAGAACAGGAAATGGAAGGACTTATGCCCCAGCGCCTGGCGTATGGCGCCGCTCAGCGAGTGGGTGGAACGGGAGGCCTCGGGCTTGCCGGTCAGGAAACTGGCCAGGGGAATGCCTAGGGCCACGAACAGGGACAGCACCCACAGCGCGCCTGTCCAGTCCAGCGTCGATATCAGGAGCTGGCCACCGGGTACGACAACGAACTGCCCAAGCGAGCCACCAGCTGCGGCAATGCCCATGGCCGTACTGCGATAGGCGGGCGGAACGGCGCGGGCAACGACGGGCAGAATTACTGGAAAAGTGATGCCGGCCTGGCCCACACCGACCATTACGCCTGCAGTCAGATACAGCGAAAGCTCGTCGGTGGAATAACGCATGCCCAGCATGCCGAGCATGTAAAGGAATGCCCCTAGCGCGATGGTTCGGCCTGAACCGTAGCGGTCGGCCATTATGCCCATGAGAATGGCGGCAGCACCCCATACGAGATTCTGTATGGCGAAGGCCAGTGAGAACACATCGCGCCCCCAGCCTTTGTCCAGGCCCATGACGGGCATGAACAGGCCAAAAGTGGCCCGTACGCCCAACGCCAGCAAGACAATGAAGGCGCCGACATAGAGAGTTCGCATGTAGGGGGCGTTGGATGTCGTATTCATTACCACAGCATCTATGGAGGGAAAGCGCCAATGTTAACGCTTTGTATGGTGCGCTGCGGTGAAATCAGCAGGGTTGGGGTATTCACGGGATTGACTAATAAAGAAAGTATCTGTCCGGGAAATTTTTAAAGATCTATAATTCTGCGACATTTTTCTCTGTAACACGGTTTTGCAATGGCGGTCGCGAGCAGTTCTTTGGTGAGTCATTTCCGTCGGGCAGACTTTCTCATGCTGCCCCTGCTTTGGGGTCTATTCGTACTAGCTCTATTTTTGGCGCCTTGGTGGAATACCTGGGGGCATATTCGTTTTGCTCGCCATGTTGCTGTGTTACCGCGACTGGTTGGTCATCGTGACGGCTGCAGGGGTGGCGGCCGTGCATCACATCGTTTTCAACTACCTGCAGGGCCTGGGATGGGGCGCCATGTGTTTTGCGCAGCCAGGTTGGGGCCGGGTTCTCGCTCATGCTGCGTATGTCGTGGTGGAAACGGCAGTGCTTAGCTACATCGCCATTTGGCTGCAGCGGGATGCGATACAGAACGGCGAACTTCGTGAACTTGTGAACCGTCTTTCAGTACAGCAGGTCGGAACCATCGACCTTTCAGTCTGCGGAGCGTATTTTGAAAGCGAAGGCGCGCAGGAGTTGGCAGAATCCCTGCAGGAAGTGCGCAGTGCAATCGACAGGGTGCGCGCTGCGGCATTCCTCAACCGGGAACTGCTGGCGAATATTTCGCGGCACGGTTGCGCGGTGATGGAGCATGCCAGCCAGGGTTTGGTAGAGACCGTGCAGAGCTTCCGGCTTGAAAATGAAAGGCCCCACCAACAGGGGCGGGGCCTTACTGCCGTTGCGGCAGTTGCACTACCGAGTAGTGCACTTGGAGCAGCTTGAAGCCGCTCACCATCTCCTGATGGCAAGTCCAGTTTACCGCTGTCCTGCAGGGTAAGAATTGGGGTTTACCCTCGTTCTCTTTTCGATCGGAAGAATTTCAGATCTACTCCTGTCTTGAGCTTTGCGAGTACAAGATGAACGAGAATAATCCTGATCACTTCCGGCTGGTTGTGGGAGGCTGGCCGCTCTGCAAAAAAGACGCCTCAGCCATCCGAGACGAGGTGTTCGTGCACGAGCAAAACGTGCCGCCCGAGCTTGAGCTGGACGAGCACGATGCCGAATGCATCCACGTTGTGGCTTACGATGGCGACAAACCAGCGGGAACCGGCCGTCTGCTGCCAGACGGGCATATCGGCCGGCTTGCTGTACGGCGGCCCTATCGGGGCCAGGGCCTGGGTTCGCTGATACTCACTTCTCTTGTCGATGAAGCGCGCCGCCAGGGTCACCTTCAGGTTGAATTGGCGGCGCAGCTGCATGCTCAGGGCTTTTACGCGGCCCACGGGTTTGTGGCAGAAGGCGAGGTCTTTCTGGACGCCGGAATAGACCACATCATGATGCGGCGGGTGCTTACCGCCTGATCATGGGCTTTCAGGCCAGCGAAGCCAGGGTACGGCGGAAGCGTCTCAGCGAGAACGCAAACAGAATGACGCCAATGACGAACAGGCTAAGGAAGGCGGGCCATACGGTCTCCAAGCCTGCACCCCGGTAAAGAATGGCCTGGCTCAGGCTGACGAAGTGGGTGGTGGGTGCAGCCAGCATCACCCACTGCACAAGGTCGGGCATACTTTCGCGCGGTGTAGACCCACCCGAGAGCAATTGCAATGGCAGGAATACCAATACCAGCAGCAGCCCGAACTGGGGCATACTGCGAGCCACGGTGGCCATGAAGATGCCCATGGATGTCGTGGCAAACAGCGAGAGCGTGACCCCTACGAAGAACAGCACCAGCGAGCCTTCAATGGGTGCGCCAATCGCACCGCGTATCACCAGGTTCATGGAAAAGAATGTAGCTATCAGCACCACCAGGCCCATGGACCACACTTTGGCGATCATGATTTCCGTGGGAGTGACTGGCATGACCAGTAGATGCTCGATGGTGCCGTGTTCTTTTTCGCGGATGAGCGCAGCACCCGTGAGGATGATGGAAAGCATGGTGATGGAGTTCACGATTTCCATCACGCTGCCAAACCATGCTGGCTCGAGAGTGGGGTTGAAGCGCATGCGCAGGGCCAGCTCCACTGGGGCTTCCTGCACTTTGCGGTGGCGGGCCATGAATTCGCGCACTTCGTCCAGCGCGATCTGCTGAATATAGCCATTGCCCGTGAACGCTTGCGACATGCGGGTGGCGTCCACGTTGAGCTGCAGGGTGGGGCGCTTGCCTGCCAGCACATCACGCTGGAAACCGGTGGGAATGATCAGCGCAAAGGTGTAGGCGCCGGCATCCATGCCTGGGTCGATGTCGCCATGGCTTGCCATTACCGGCGGTCGAAAGTGGGGCGGATAAAAGGCGGAGGTGATACGGGTGGAAAGGGGGGAGCGGTCTTCATCCACCACAGCGATCACGGCATTGTGCAGGCTCTCGGGCATTGCCGTCGCGGCCGTATATAGGGCAACCGTGAACAGGTAGACGATCAGCACCATCATCACCGGCTCGCGCCACAGGCTCCACAGCTCCTTCACGCCAAGATTCCAGATATTGATCAGGGAGCGTTTCAACTCAAGTCTCCTGTTTTTTCAGCAGCGCGATGGCCAGTCCAAGAATGACCGGCACGGCGATGAGCAGCGGCAGGAAGTAGGCATTGAGGTCGGCAAAGCCCAGCGCCTTGCTGAATACCCCGCGGCTTATGACGAACATGTGGCTGGAGGGATAGATGTTCCCTATGAAGCGGCCAGCCCCTTCCAACGCGGATACTGGGTTCATCAGGCCGGAGAACTGAACCGCCGGCAATAACGTGCCGATCATGGTCAGGAAGAGAGCGGCAATCTGGCTGCGGGTCAGGGCGGAGAACAGCAAACCCATGCCAGTAGAACAGATGACGTAGATGAAGGTTGCTGCAGTGAGCGTCAGGAAGCTGCCCGTCATGGGTACGCGGAACAGGGTGACGGCCAGCAGGCACATGAGCAGGTAATTCACCATGGCAAGCGCGATGTAGGGGATCTGCTTGCCCAGCAGGAATTCCGCCCGGGTCACGGGCGTGACATACAGATTGATGATGGAGCCCAGTTCTTTTTCGCGCACTACCGATAGTGCGGCCAGCATGGCCGGCAGCATCATGAGAAGCAGTGGAATCACTGCTGGCACCATGGCGGGCAGGCTGCGCACATCTGGGTTGTACCGATAACGGGTTTCAATGCTGGGCAGCAGGTTGGCGGCGGCAAGTTGGGGGAAAGTTTCAGCCAGCCAGTGCTGGTGTATGCCCTGCACATAGCCCCGTATGGTTTCCGCCCGTGAAGGCATGGCGCCGTCCACCCACGCACCTATTTGTGCGGTGTTGCCACGCTTCACGTCGCGCCCGAACCCGGGAGGAATTTCAATGGCCAGCGCGATTTCACCGCTGCGCATGCGCCGGTTCAGGTCGTCATAGTCAGCAATCGGGGCCTGCTCACTGAAATATCGGGAACCAGAGAGGCTGAGCGTGTAGCTGTGGCTCACAGATGTCTGGTCGCGGTCCAGCACGGCGAAGCGAATGTCTTCTACATCCAGGTTGATGCCGAAGCCGATCACTATCATCAGAATGAGCGAACCTGCCAGCGCCAGGGTGGCCCGGATGGGGTCGCGCGCCAGTTCCAGGGACTCGCGCCAGCAGTAGCTGAGCAGGCGGGACAGCGAGAAGCCGGGAGGATCTGCACGGCGCGTAT
Source organism: Alcaligenaceae bacterium (assembly GCA_029263795.1). Classification (GTDB taxonomy): domain Bacteria; phylum Pseudomonadota; class Gammaproteobacteria; order Burkholderiales; family Burkholderiaceae_B; genus Yanghanlia. The sequence continues at coordinate 2,746 of JAJUFI010000091.1, read as the reverse complement.
CTGGCTGACCGGCCTGCAGGGCCACGGCGGGTTCAGGTGTTGCTGCGGAATCCGCCTGCTGCGCTGGGATGTCGCCCGCTGCCTTCTTGGCCTCGCCGGAGGCATCCAGCAGATATCCGATGAACGCCTCTTCCAGCGTTTTTGCTCCGCGTTTTTCCACTAGGGCTGCCGGCCGGTCGCTGTCCAGTACTTTGCCGGCATGCATCATGGACATGCGGTCGCAACGCTGGGCTTCGTTCATGAAGTGGGTGGAGATGAAGATGGTCACGCCTTCGTTGCGCGAGAGGTGCACAAGGTGGCGCCAGAAGGCATCGCGCGCAACAGGGTCCACACCGGAAGTGGGTTCATCCAGGATGAGGATTTCGGGCTTGTGAACCATGGCCACGGCCAGCGACAGGCGTTGGCGTATGCCCAGGGGCAGGCGGGAGGGCAGTTCGTCCCGTACACCGTCCAGCTCAAAGCGGTCCAGCATCTCCTGCACTCGGGGGCCTCGCTCGGCCTCCGGAACATGGAAGAGCCGGGCATGCAATATAAGGTTCTGCAGAACCGTCAGCTCGCTGTAGAGTGAGAAAGACTGCGACATATAGCCTACGCGCGCGCGTGTGGCCATGTCATTGGGGTCCACTTCCTTGCCGAACAGCCATGCCCGGCCTTCGCTGGCGGGCAGCAGGCCAGTCAACATCTTCATGGTGGTGGTCTTGCCACAGCCGTTGGAACCGAGAAAGCCGAATATCTCGCCACGCCTGATGCGGAAGCTGACATTGTCCACGGCGACGAACTCGCCGAAGCGCATGGTCAGCCCCTGGGCCTCGATGGCGATGTCGTCTTCGCCTTCGGACGCCAGGGGGGGAATTTCGACTGGTGCGTATCCCTTTCGTTTTTCTTCCGGCAAGAGTGCAATGAAAGCTTCTTCCAACGACTGGCTGCCGCTACGTTCAAGCAGCTCCGCCGGGCTGCCCGTGGCCAGGATGTGACCGTCATCCATGGCCACGAGATGGTCGAAACGTTCGGCTTCATCCATGTAGGCGGTGGCGACCACCACACTCATGGTGGGCCGTTCCCGGCCGATACGGCCAATGAGATCCCAGAACTGAGAACGGGCCAGCGGGTCGACCCCGGTCGTGGGCTCGTCCAGAATCAGCAGGTCGGGGTCGTTCAGCAGGGCGCAGCACAGGCTCAGCTTCTGCTTCATCCCACCCGAAAGCTTGCCTGCAGGCCGGTCGAGGAATGGGTAAAGGTCTGTGCTGCGGGTTAGTGTGTCTATGCGGCGGCGCCTTTCGGCAGCATCATGCCCGAAGAGTCTGCCGAAGAACTGCAGGTTTTCTTCCACCGAAAGCGTACGGTAGAGGTTTTTCCCCAGGCCCTGAGGCATGTAGGCGATGCGGGGGCCAACGTTCCTGCGGCCCTGCTTGTTCGCCATATCAGCGCCCAGCACTGTGATGCTGCCTTCCTGTATGCGACGCGAGCCGGCGACCAGGGCCAGCAGGCTCGACTTGCCGACGCCGTCCGGGCCAATCAGCCCTGTGGTGCGGCCAGTGGGCAGTTCGAGCGAGACATTGTCCAGCGCGATGGTGTTCCCGTAGCGCAGGCTGACCTCACGCAGTACCGCAACAGGGGGATGCTTGCCCGCGTCAGCCATATCACTTGCCGATGTTCGGGGTGAGATGCTCAGGCCATTCCGCTTCAGGGTCCAGCTTCACCCAAGTCACGCCCGGCAACCCGGTCTTCACGTACTCGAGATACTGTTCCAGCAGTGCCGGCGGTATGCGGGCGCGGACGCGGAACATGAGCTTCTGACGCTCGGTCTGGGTTTCGACCGTTTTGGGAGTGAATTGCGCCGTGCTGGCGACAAAACTGATTTCTGCAGGAATGACAAGATGGGGCGCGGCGTCAAGAATGATGCGGGCGTCGCTGCCCAGTGCAACCTGCCCGGCCTGCACCTCGGGCAGGAAGAAGGTCATATAGACGTCGGACAGATCCACCAGATTCAGTACTTTGCCACCCGGGGCAAGCACTTCACCGGCTTGAGCGATCAGGAACTGCACACGCCCGTCCCGAGGGGCGCGCAGCTCGGAATCTTCAATGTCAGCCTTGACCCTTGCCACTGTGGCCTGCGCGGCCCTGGCTCGAGATTCTGCACCTACGTGTTGGGCCTCTGCTGCCTGAACCGCGGCTTCAGCGGCCACGACCTGCGCACGTGCCGCCGCAAGTGCGGCTTCCGAGCTGAGGACTGCCGTGCGGTCGTCATCCAACTGCTGACGCGAGGTGGCGCCCTGGCCGGCCAGCGACTGTGAGCGCTTCATGCGCTGGTTGGCGGCATCCAGCTCCGCCTGCCGCTGCATGACCACAGCCTGTGCTGCAGCCACGTCGCTCTGTCGCAAGGCTATCTGTGCCTTGGCCGCGGCCACAGCATGTAGGGCTTCCTGGTAGGAGGCTTCCGCTTCCGCCAGTTGTGCTTCCAGTGTGCTTATCTGCATGCGGACCAGTGCCTGGCCTTTTTTTACGAAATCGCCTTCCTTGACCAGGATCTCTTCTATGCGGCCCGCCAGCTTGGCGGAGACATCGACCTCCGTTGCTTCGATGCGGCCATTACCGCTTGCAAAGCCTGCACCCGGCCCAGTCTGGTTCAACCGGTTCCAACCCCACCAGGCAAGCAGACCTATCACGACTAGCGCTACCACCAGAACGGGGAAGCGCGACCGAAGGGAGTTCTTTTTCATTATTTACCTGACCGCTTATGGACGCC
>JAJUFI010000070.1 GCA_029263795.1 Alcaligenaceae bacterium | reverse complement strand
TTTTAACGCCGACTTGGCGGACGTTTTTCCTGCGGCCTTTTTAGCCGCTTTTTTCGCGACGGTTTCCTTTGTGACCTTGGTGGCGGCTGCCGTTTTTGCGCTCTTGGCAGCTTTTGCTGCCTTGGCCGCGACCGGCGCCGCTTTTTTCGCAGCGGCCTTTTTTGCAGATGACTTCTTTTCCGCGGCAGGTTTCGCTACTGCCGCATCTGTGGTCTTGGAGGAAGTCTTCTTTGCCGCCTTGCTGGCCGACTTGGACGCAGAAGCAGACTTGGTGGATTTCTTGGCAGCTTTCTTCACTGCCTTGGCTGCCTTCACCGTTTCGGCCGCCGGCTCAGGTGCCGGACTCGCCACTTGTGCCTCCTGAGCGCCTGCAGTCTTTGTGCTACTGGTTTTTTTTGCTACTTTGGCGGCCGATTTGGCTTTAGCCATGGTAGTGCTCCTTGAAGTGTGAGTCGCTTTAGAGTCTAACGTAAGGCTCACGCACTACCAAGCGATATTCCTTCAAACGCTTGGCATACGGGGCTTTTTCAGCGCTCCATGTCGCCAAAACGTTGCGTAAATCCAGCCAATTTTCAAAGGTGGGCGTGGCGCAGCACGGTCGGAGCATGCTCACCTTTTTCAAAGGCAGGCCTCAGCCGGGCCAGTTCAGCCTGATAGTGTTCAAGCTTGGCCTGTTTCACATGGCCGAAACCGCGCACCATGTCCGGTAGTTCTGCCAGCGTCAAGGCCACTGCATAATTGTGAACATCGAGTTGTTCGGCGATCAGACCAAGCAGGTCTTCGAACTCTTTCAACACACGACGTTCCATACGTCGCTCCTGCTGCCAGCTGAAGACGTCGAGAACAGTGCCGCGCAGATGCCGGCCTTGGGCCAGCAGTCGCATCGCAGGTTCAAGCCAGGGGCCAAGCGTGATTTTGCGCGGTTTGCCGGTGTGCGGGTCTCGGCGGGCCAGAAAAGGCGGAGCCATGTGAAAGCGCAGTCTGTAGTCTCCCTCAAACTGTTCTTGCAGTTGCCGGCGGAATTGGCCATCCGTGTATAGACGAGCAACTTCGTACTCATCCTTGATGGCCATGAGCTTATACAGCGATCGCGCGGCAGCGGTCGCCACCTGTGGAGGGCGATCCGGGTACAAACGCCGTTCTGCTGTGGCCAGGCGAGTAATGGTCTGCACATACCGTTGTGCGTAGTTGATGTCCTGGTAGGCTTCGAGAGCTTTGCGGTTGCGGGCCAGAATATCGCCCAGGGATTCCTGTGACTTGTCGTGTGCCGTAGACTGAACGGCTACTTCTTCCAGGGCATCCGGTCGCCATGCGGCAAGCCTGCCAAGCCTGAATGCGTACAGGTTAGCCTCCACGGCAACGCCGTTCAGTTCGATGGCCTGCGCAAGGGCGGCTGCGCTGACCGGTATGGCGCCCTTCTGCCAGGCGAGGCCAAGCAAAACCATGTTGGACAGAATGGCGTCTCCCAAATATTGGGTGGCGAGTGTATGAGCATTCACCTGGAATAACCGGGCCCCGCCGAGCAGCTGCTGGAAATGCGAACTTATCCTTTCAATATCGTGCACCGCTTCAGGGTCAGAAGTGAATTCCGTCGGCGGCAGGAGGTGGCGGTTCAGGAAAGTCATCGTATGGCCCGGGGCCAGTGCCTGCCAGGCCTCCGGCTTCAATGCCGCCACTGCGTCACAAAGTATGGCAGTGTCGGCAGCCCCTTGATCTATCCGTACCGGCCTGCTCGCCGTTTGTCCGGCACCCACACGGACGTGGCTGATGACCGCTCCACCTTTCTGGGCGAGGCCGGTGATGTCCAATACCGAGGCCGCCCGACCCTCCAGCTTGGCCGCCATGGAGATGATGGCACCCACCGTCACCACCCCTGTTCCGCCTACCCCCACGACAAGAATGCTGCTGTCACGTGGCGACTGTGTCTCGGGTTCCGGCAGTCGGGTCATCAGCGTTTCCAGGTGGCCGCGGTGAGATGCCGAAACAGAGCTGCGATGTTTGCGCAGTCGCCCGCCCTCAACCGACACAAAACTGGGACAGAAACTCTCTGCACAGCTGAAGTCTTTGTTGCAGGATGACTGGTCGATGGCGCGCTTGCGCCCGTGTGATGTCTCGACCGGAACTATGGACAGACAGTTGGATTGCACCCCGCAATCGCCGCAGCCTTCACACACTTCCTGGTTGATGAAGAGGCGCCGGGCAGGTTCCGGCACTTCGCCCTTTTTGCGGCGCCGACGCTTTTCTGCGGCACAGGTCTGGTCATGTATGAGCACGGTGACGCCCTTCATCTCACGCAGCAAGCGTTGCAGCGCGTCCAGTTCGCGACGATGGTGCACTTTGACCCCGGCGGGCAAAGACACCCCCCGATAACGCTCGGGTTCATCTGTGGTGACAACTACGTGTCGCACACCTTCGCCCAGCAGTTGCTGGCAGAGCCCGGGTACGGATATTGGGCCATCCACTGGCTGCCCGCCGGTCATGGCAACGGCGTCGTTGAACAGAATTTTATAGGTCATGTTTGCGCCTGCAGCCACGGCCTGACGGATGGCCAGCAGCCCGGAATGAAAGTAGGTACCTTCGCCCATGTTCTGGAAGACATGCCCGTTATTCACGAAGGGCATCAGGCCGACCCAGTCCACGCCTTCGCCCCCCATTTGGGTCAGACCGGATGTGTTGCGGTTCATCCAGCTGGCCATGTAATGGCAGCCTACACCGCCAAGGGCGCGACTGCCTTCGGGCACACGCGTTGAGGTGCTGTGAGGGCAACCGGAACAGAAATAAGGACGCCGCAAGGCAATGTCCTGCGGGGGCGGCAGGCGACCGGATGCTGGCTCTGCCAAGTGGACGCCCAGTGTGAGGCGCAGCCAGTGCCGTATTGCTTCACTCACCGTGCGCGGTGTCAATTGGCCGGCACCGGGAACAAGACCATGCCGCTCCGCCTCCCGGCTTTCATGTTGAGGGCCTTGCCTGCCATATATCGTGGGTCGTTGCGTCAGGTTGTAGAACAGTTCCTTGACCTGGGTTTCAACCAGCACCGTCTTTTCCTCGACCACCAGAATATGGCCCAGCCCCCGGGCAAACTCCATTACACCTTTGCCGTCCAGCGGCCAGACCAGACCAAGCTGGAAGTGCCGAACCGGCGGCATGCCACCACGCTGATTCTGCAATTGCCTCAGGGCCTCTTCCACGTCCAGGGCGGCCTTGCCGACGCTTATGATGCCCACGCTCGCCCGCGGGGCTGGATCGCGCAGCCGGTCCAGAGTGTGATGGCGGGCGAACAGGCAGACTGCCTCCAGGCGCTGTAGCATCCGTTCCTCTATTGCGGGGCTGAGGAACTCGCGGGCGCTGTATTCCCGCTGATGCTGTCGCATGAGTTCCGCAGGCATCGGAAAGCCCGGCACATGTGCCGGAATGAAGCTGCGGCCGCTTTCCACGGTTTCCGTGATTGCCTTGAAGGCCACCCAACTCCCGGAGAAGCGTGACATTGCCCAACCCCAGAGGCCAAAGTGCTCATAGTCTTCTACGCTTGCCGGATGAATGATTGGAATGTTCCAGGATGAGAGTGTTGCGTCGCTGGCATGTGGAATGGAAGACGAGGCCGCCGTGTGGTCGTCTCCCACGATGAGCAAGACTCCACCCTTGCGCGTGGCACCCGCCGCATGGCCATGGTGCAGGGCATCGCCGGAACGGTCGACGCCAGGGCCCTTGCCGTACCACATGGCGAACACACCATCGACCCTACGCTGGGGATGCACTCCTGCCTGCTGAGTGCCCATCACCATGGTGGCGGCGAGATCCTCATTGATGGCGGGCATGAACCGAATGCCGGCTGCGTCAAGAAGGGATTGGGCGCGCCACATGGCCTGATCCACTCCACCCAATGGAGAACCACGATAGCCGCTGACAAACCCCGCTGTGTTGAGACCTTGCGCACGGTCGCGCCGTTGCTGACTCAGGAGCATACGTATTAGGGCCTGCGTTCCGGTCAGGAAAATACGTTCATCGTACGAGCTCAAATTGTCTTCGAGACGGTAGGGGCGGGGGCGGGCGACAGCTGCCATGGTGCGTTCCTCCTTTTCTTCCATGGTAGGGCCCGGTGGATGCACGTTTATTGCGTTATGCAGGCGTAAAATCCCTCTAAAACGAAATAAACATTGCGCTAACTGAGGGAGGAGTGAAACAAATGGATAAGATTGACCGCCGTATTCTCAAGGTGCTGCAGTCGGACGGCCGTGCCTCGGCCCAGCAGGTGGCAGACAAGGTCGGCCTGTCGGCAGCACCGGTATGGCGGCGTGTCAAAGTACTGGAAGGCGTGCGGGTCATTCAGGGCTACCATGCCCGGGTCAACAGGCAGAAAGTTGGGCTCGGTGCTTGCATGTTCACGCAGATCAGTCTCGACAGGCATTCGGGCGATGTCGTGGAAAACTTCGAACGAGCAGTGCGCGACGCCCCGGAAATCCTGGAATGTCACGCTGTCACTGGTGACTCGGATTTTCTGCTCAAGATCGTGGTCGAAAGCCCGGAAGACTATGACGGTTTTCTTCACCGTTTTTTGTTCAACTTGCCCGGTGTGCGTCAGACTCGCACCATTGTGGCCTTACGAGAGATCAAGAACGAGATATGTCTGCCCATAAAGGAATAGAAACCCCCAGTTCTCCATTCAGGCGCGGGTATCTTGCTTTCGGGGTGGCCGCAGCTTTGTTGCTGGCCGGCTGTGTCGCGCAACGGCCAGCCCCCGAGCCCGTAGACGAAGTCATTCGATGCAAGCCGGCGGCTGCGGGAGATGCACTCGTAGGCAGCTGGCTCAGTGTGCGTAAGCAGACGGGTGTTGCGGGTGAATTGCACACCCATATCCTCCTGAACCAGGACGGCACCATGAGCTATGGTGAACAGCTGCGCCGGCCCAGAACGCCGCCGCAAGGCCTCGCGGAAACGGGGTGCTGGCAGCGGGAAGGGCAAAGCATGGTCATGCGCACATTGGAATCCAACGGGTCGCCTGTCGACACCCAAGATCCAATCTATGTGAATCGTTACGAGATAAAGCGTGAGAGCGCACAGGCGCTGGCCCTCACGGGGCCGGACGGCGTGAGCCTGAATTTCAAGCGCATGCCGCCGGATTACCGCCTGCCCTGGTAGTGTGCGAAAAGCACGTGAGCCGGGCGGGGGAGTGTCTTAGTAGCCTGCGAGGCGCTCCAGTACGCGTTCCCGGCCCAACAGTGCGAGTACGTGGCCAATGGAGGGCGTCTGCTTGCGGCCGGTGACAACCAGGCGCAGGGGGATTCCCAGCTTGGGCATTTTTACGCCGTGGGTTGCCAGAAGCGACTTGATCAGCGCGTCGATGCTGTTCGCGTTCCACTCGGGAAGTTCGCGCGCTTGCGCGGCGAAGTCAGCCAGAAGGGTACGGGCGGTTTCATCGACATGCTGTTCCATGAGTTCAGGCTCAGCAGGGGTGAAGGGGCCGCAGAACAGCAGTGCGCCTTCCGCAAGCTCGTTCAGGGTTTCTGCACGGTCCTTGAGCAGGGCCATGACGGCGGGCAGGTTGGCGGCGTCAGGGTCTCCGCCACGTTCCGCGATGCGCGGAGCCACCAGGGCGGCCAGTTCGGCATCCGGAGTCTGCTTGATGTAGTGCGCATTTACCCAATTGAGTTTCTTCGGGTCCCATTGCGCGGCAGACTTGCTCAGATTGCGGGTGTCGAACCATTCCACCAGTTGTTCACGCGTGAACAATTCGTCGTTGCCGTGACTCCAGCCCAGGCGGGCAAGGTAGTTCACCATGGCGTCCGGCAGGTAGCCGGCCTTGTCATATTCCATCACGCTGACGGCGCCGTGGCGCTTGGAAAGCTTTTCTCCGTCGGGGCCAAGAATCATCGGCACGTGGCCATAGACAGGGATGTCGGCTCCGAGGGCGCGTAGGATATTGATCTGGCGGGGCGTGTTGTTCACGTGATCATCGCCGCGGATCACATGCGTGATGCCCATGTCCCAGTCGTCTACCACAACACAGAAGTTGTAGGTGGGTGTACCGTCTGGCCGGGCGATGATGAGGTCATCCAGCTCACTGTTGTCAAAGGCGATTGGCCCCTTGACCATATCGTTCCACGCCGTTACACCATCTTGTGGAGTGCGGAAGCGGACGACCGGCTTGCGGTCGGCGGGCACGGGGGGCAGCGTTTTGCCAGGTTCCGGGCGCCAGGTACCGTCGTAACGGGGCTTCAGCCCGGCCGCACGGGCTTTTTCTCGCATGGCTTCGACTTCTTCCGGCGTACAGTAACAGTAGTAGGCAGTGCCTTCTTCCAGCATGCGCTGGATCACCTCGCGGTAGCGGTCCATGCGCCGCATCTGATAAAAGGGGCCTTCGTCGGCATCCAGCCCCAGCCACGCCATGCCGTCCAGAATGGCCTGAACGGCTTCCGGTGTGGAGCGTTCCAGGTCGGTGTCTTCGATTCGCAGCACGAAGGTGCCGCCATGGTGGCGGGCAAAGGCCCAGGAAAACAGTGCTGTGCGGGCGCCTCCAAGATGCAGGAAACCAGTGGGAGAGGGCGCGAAACGGGTACGGACGGCTTTTGTTGTGGTGGTCATGGTAAAGAATTCGGCCGCGGCGGCTGACGCCGACGGTAAGGTTGGCAAGGAGCTCGCTGTATTTTAGAGTAAGCGCGAAAGCCTAAAGGAAAAAAGAAAATCATGCTGCGTCACAGACTTGCTGCCCTGTTCGAACCCAGGGCGGTGGTGGTGGTCGCCGACCGCCAGTTGCCTGTTGAACTCGACACGCCCGGTCGCCTGCGCAAGGCTGTGACCTGCGTCAGTGAAGAAGCCGCGCTCAAGGGTGAATGGCCGCAGCAGCTGGCCGGTGTGGAGCCGGGCGAAAGGCTGGACCTGGCCCTCGTATGTGTGCCCCCCGCCAGTCTGACACCAGTTCTGGATGGCCTGCGCGCCTATCGGCCGCGCAACGTAATCGTACTGGCACACCCCGAGCAGTCCGAAGACCCGGCCCAGGACGTGGCCTCCACGCGTAGCTGGAGCAAGCAGAACGACAGCCTTGTGCTGGGGCCTCGCTCCTTCGGGGTGCAGCGTCCCCACTTGGGCATGAACCTCAGTCATCACCCGCGCAGTGCGCTGACGGGTCGCGTGGCCCTGGTCACCCAGTCGCGCAGCATTGCATCCGCGGTCCTGGATTGGGCGGCCGATGTGCGCCTGGGCTTCTCGGCCGTCATCTCGGTTGGTGACGAGGGTGATATAGATGTGGCCGAGGTGCTGGACTACCTGGCAATGGACCCGCGCACCGACAGCATTGCACTTTACCTGGAAGAAACTACCTCCTCGCGGCGCTTCACCAGCGCAGCGCGTGCGGCGGCCAGTGTCAAACCACTCATCGTTCTAAAAGTCGAGGAACCGCTGGACCGTGACCCGGCCCACGTTGCGGCCTTCAACGCACTGCTGCGGCGGGTCGGTGCCGTGCGCATACGTTTTTTCGTGCAGTTGTTCTCCGCGATCAAAGTGCTGGTGCACACCAGCCGGCCGCGTGGCAAGCGTATTGCGCTCCTCTCCAATGGCGATGGAGCTGCGAAACTGGCCCTTGATGTCATGGGCGAAGCGGCTGCGGTGCAGCGGGCCGAACTGGCATCCAGCAGCAAAAAGGAGATTGCTGCGCTGTTGGAAACAGGCGCCCGCATTGACAACCCCGTGGTGTCGTTTGCGCCGCTGACCGCCGAGCGCATGCGCAAGCTGCTGGAAATTCTCATCGACGACAAAGGGGTGGATGGTGTGCTGGTGCTGCTAGCGCCTGACCCATTGGCTGACCTGGAAAGCGTAGTCAACGAGCTTGCTGTCATGGCGCCTGCCTCGCGCAAGCCGATCGTGAGCTGTCTCATGGGTGACTCGGAAATGCGGCGTCTGCGGCACATGCTTGACGAAGCTGGCACACCGGCCTTCCGGACCCCCGAGACGGCAGCCAACGCCTTTGGCATTCTTGCCGCCTACCATTACAACCAGACGCTTTCGCAACAGATTCTGCCGCCCGAGCCCCTGAGCCGCCCGCCCAACGAAGCCGGCGCCCGGGCACTGGTACGCAAAGCGCAAAGCCAGGGAAGGCTGGAATTGTCCTCAGAAGAGGCCATGGAATTGCTGGAGTGTTTCCAGATTCCAGTACGCCTGGTGGAACAAGCACCCGAGGACTCTGCTGCCATGTCCATCCGGGTGCACACCGACCCCATGTTCGGGCCGTGCATTGCCTTCGGTCGTGGGCTGGAACCGTTCAATCGGGCTGAACTGGCATTGGAACTTCCCCCTTTGAACGGATATCTGGCGCGCCAGCTGGTGCAGCGCAGCGACTACTGGAACAATACGTTGGTCCATCAGATGTCGCCCAATGCCTTCGAGTTCTTGCGTGAGGCGCTGGAGCGGGTGTCCCTGCTGGTGTCAGACGTGCCGGCGGTGGAGCGTCTGGAAATCAATCCCATGTACGTCGAAGGCGATGCTCTGGTTGCCACCCAGGTGTCGGTCAAACTGGCCAGCTCATCCATGCTGGTCTTGCCGGAAACAACGGGCTACCAGCACATGGCCATACATCCTTATCCGCGTCATCTTGCCCAAGTGCGGCAGATGCGGGATGGGCGCGAGTGGCTGCTGCGGCCCATCCGTCCCGAAGATGCCGAGCCCCTGCAGACATTCATACGGAGCCTTTCCGACGAATCACGCTACATGAGATTCGTGTCCATGCTCAGGGAACTCACTCCGCGTATGCTGGCGCGTTACACCCGCATTGACTACCATCGGGAGCTGGCGCTTGTTGCCACCATTCAGGAACCAAACCCCGAGCAGCGTGGTCGGATGAGCGAGCGCATCATCGGGTTCGCTCACTATCTGCGCAATGCTGATGGACGGGGCGCGGAGTATGCCCTGGTCATTGGTGATGAATGGCAGCGTTGCGGTCTGGGGTCGCAGCTAATGCGAGCCCTGATAGATGCAGCGCAGGAGCAGGGTCTGACTTACATCGATGGCCTTGTCCTGGGTACCAACCGGCCCATGTTGAGCCTGATGTCCTATCTGGGCTTCCGCATCGACCCGGATGAGGAAGACCCGGGCATGCGCCGGGTCTGGCTGGACCTGGGAGAAACGCTCGACTGAACCGTATTCAGACGATGACTTCGCGCAGGAACTCGGCGATGTCCTGGATTTCTTCCAGGCAGACCGAGTGGGGCATGGGGTAGGTCTTGAAACGCACGTCGTAGGACATGGCTTGGAGCGCTTCAAGGGTTGCCTGCGCACGTTCAAAGGGAACAACCGGGTCCATGGTGCCGTGGGCCAGGAAAATTCTGGTCGTATGGTTGGCCGGATGTCGCTCCTGCCGAGCGGCGCCGGCCAGAGGCAGATAGCCCGAGAGGCCGATGATGCCAGCCAGTTTTTCCGGATAGCGCAGCCCGGTCTGCAGTGCCATGGCGCATCCTTGTGAGAAACCGGCCAATACGATGCGATCGGTCGGTATGCCACGAGAGTTCTCGCGCGCGATCAGCGCTTCGACCATTTTCTGCGACTTGCGCAGCCCGGCTTCATCTTCGCGTCTGACCAGGTCTGCCATGTAGATGTCGTACCAGGCGCGCATAGCCATGCCGTTATTGATGGTCACCGGCTGGACGGGCGCGTGGGGGAACACGAAACGCAGGGGGCCGATGTCGCCCAATCGCAGTTCGGGCACCACGGGCGCGAAGTCATTGCCATCTGCACCCAGGCCGTGCAGCCAGATGATGGCATGGGTGGGCTCGGGCCCGGTCTCGATTTCTACGCAATCAAGCAGCTTGGTGTCGGTGTTCATGATTCCAGATTGAGATTCTTTAGCGCCTGAAACAGGGCGCGATAGTGTTTGCGTTGTGGTTCGCTGCCGGGGGGTAGCGATTCGTTCTGCTTCATTTCCTTGCGGGCGGCGCGGATGGTTGCACGGAACTGCTGCACGTCAGGCACATCGTGTTTTGCCAGCAATTCGGTCAGTGCGTCATCATCACGCAGCAACAGTTCGCGCAGCGCCTCCAGCCTGTGCTGGCTGCGGGCTTCCTCGCGCGAACCGTGTTCCCAGGTGTCCAGCTGGCGGCGAATCGCTTCTTTGTCAACGTCATCGCTGCGCATGAGCTTGCCCACATAATGAATCTGCCTGCGCCGCCCCTCGCGGCTGGTTGTGCGCTGGGCTAGGCGAATGGCTTCAAAGAGCGGTTCGGGCAAGGGCAGCTTGCGCAATCTATCAACGGGAAGGTCCACGAGTTGCTTGCCGAGATCGGTAAGCGCGTGCATTTCCCGTTTCACCTGCGATTTGCTGGGACGGTCGTATAAAGGGGCGGCATCGCCGTCATCGGGGGTTTCGGGGGTGTGGGTCATGGCTGACTACAATACGCTGTGTGTGCAGCTATGATAACTGCGAAATCCTCCGGATACGGGTGTGCTGGCGGCAGCGAGCCGCGGCCGCCGCAAGCCCCAACATACTGAAAGAGCATCAATGAGTGAACAAAACGCTGCCTTCCTGCCCATAGCCGACCAGCAGGTCGTCTTTCGTGAACTGGTGGCCGATGCCCTGGCGCATGCAAAAAAGCTCGGTGCCAGCGACGCCGTGGCAGAAGTTTCCGAAAGCAAGGGGCTGGTAGTGTCGGTGCGTGAAGGCGATATCGAAACCATAGAACAAACGCGCGACCGTTCCATGGATGTCACCGTTTATGCCGGGAAGCGGCGCGGCTCGGCATCAACGTCCGACTTCTCTGCACAGGCACTGCGCGAAACTGTGGAAGCCGCCTGGCATATTGCTCGCTACACAGCCGAGGATGATTGCGCGGGCCTGCCTGACTCTGACCGGCTCGCCACCGGGGAGCATCCTGATTTTCAATTGCATCATCCCTGGGCCATTACCGCCGACGAAGCGGCAAGTCTGGCGATTCGGGCAGAGAAAGCTGCGCGAGACCTCAGCCCCCTGATCACCAATACCGACGGTGCATCCATCGACACCTTCGAAGGCCATTTCGTGCTGGGCAATACCGCGGGTTTCATGGGTGGCTACCCCTACAGCCGCCACAGCATCGGTGTATCGCCCATCGCGGGCAAGGGAAGCGCCATGCAGCGCGACTACTGGTACAGCACTTCACGTGACTGGCGCACTCTGGCCGAGCCCGAAGCGGTCGGTCGCTATGCTGCGCAACGCACATTGTCGCGGCTTTCGGCGCGCCGTATAAAAACAGGGCGGTTTCCGGTGCTGTTCGAGGCTCCGCTGGCGGTCGGCCTGATCGGCTCGCTGGTGCAGGCCGCCAGCGGCGGTGCCCTCTACCGCAAGGCCAGCTTTTTGGTGGACGCTGCCGGCAAGCAGGTCATGGCAGATCATCTGGACATCTACGAAAACCCCTGGATGTCTGGCGCGGCCGGAACCAGCCCGTTCGACTCCGAAGGGGTGCGCACCATGCCCCGCACGGTGGTGCTGGGGGGCGTCCTGCAGGGGTATTTTCTTTCCACCTATACCGGTCGCAAACTTGGGCTGCCCAGTACGGGTAACGCTGGCGGGTCGCATAACCTGGAACTGCGGTCGCGGCTGACCCGTAGCGAAGATGACCTCGAGGCCATGCTGAAGAAAATGGGCACCGGCCTGCTGGTGACGGAGCTCATCGGCCAGGGTATCAATTACGTCACCGGCGACTATTCACGCGGCGCCTTCGGCTACTGGGTGGAGAACGGCCAGATTCAACATGCTGTGCAGGAAATTACCATTGCCGGCAACCTGGCCGACATGTTCCGCCAGATAGTTGCCGTTGGTAGCGACGCCATGACGCGCGGCTCCAAACGTTCCGGCTCGATCCTCATCGAGGAAATGTCCATAGCCGGTGCCTGATCCACACCCATTACCGCTTCTGATGGGTGCTGGATGCAGGTATGCCCTTACTTTCGCACACAAAGCCAAGGGCTCGGTGTAGTATCCCGGGATTGCCGGTTGTCCGGCAAGGCTTAGGCCATAAAAAAGCTTACAACGGATGCTGGAATAGGAGAAAAATTGATGCAGCGTCGTTCATTTCTCAAGAAGGCCGGGCTGGGCGCAGTCGCCGGCACCGCCGCAATTGGCGCACCTGCTATCGCCAAGAGCAACCCCAAAATCAGCTGGAAGATGACTTCCACCTACGGTCCGTCGCTGCCCGCACTCTTCGGCACTGCGCAGATGTTCTGCAAGTTCGTGGAAGAAGCGACCGACGGCAATTTCTCCATCCGCCTGTATCCTGCGGGGGAAATCGTCCCGGGCTTCGAGGTCATGGAAGCTGTGGGCAACCGTACTGTTGAATGTGGTCAAACCGCTTCCTACTACTACTATGGGAAGGACCCTTCCTTCTGTTTCGACACAGGAGTTCCGTTCGGTTTGAATGCCCGCCAGATGTACGCCTGGATGTACGAAGGCGAAGGCATGGCGCTCATGCGTGAACTGTTCGCCGAGCGCAACATCATCAACTTCCCGCTGGGCAACACCGGTACTCAGATGGGTGGCTGGTACCGCAAGGAAATCAATTCCGTGGCGGATCTCCAGGGCCTGAAGATGCGTACGGCTGGTTTTGCGGGCGAAGTCCTTTCCCGCATGGGCGTAATTCCCCAACAAATTCCCCCCGGCGACATCTACCCCTCTCTGGAAAAGGGTACGCTGGACGCGGTCGAGTTCGTCGGCCCGGCTGATGACGAAAAGCTTGGCTTCCAGAAAGTGGCCAAGTACTACTATGCTCCGGGCTGGTGGGAAGGCGGTGCACAAGTCTCGCTGTATGTGAACGACAAAGCTTACAACGAACTGCCCAAGGCCTATCAGACCGTCATCGACCTGGCCACTCGTGCTGCAGGCAGCAGCATGGTCGCCAAGTACGACTCCACCAACCCCGATGCCCTGCGTCGCCTGATCGCTGCCGGTGCCGTATTGCGCAGCTTCCCGCGCGATGTCATGGATGCAGCCTTCAAGACATCCAACGAGCTCTTCAAGGAATTCTGCGACCGCGACGCGCGCTTCAAGAAGATCTACGACAGCTACATGGGCTTCCGCGACAACAATGCCCCGTGGCACCG
>JAJUFI010000086.1 GCA_029263795.1 Alcaligenaceae bacterium | reverse complement strand
GTTTCGCGAAGGAAACGGTCGGATTTCACGTTTGCTGGCTGATGTGATGGCGGTGCAGGCGGGAAGGGACCTTCTGGACTACAGCAGCTGGGAGAAGAACCGCGCGGCTTATGTGGCAGCGATTCAGAAGGGCATGGAATGCGACTACGAACCCATGAAGTACTGGGTTGCCAGGGCGCTTGAACCTCAATGAGAAGCAGGCCTGGAGAAGACCGGCTACGGGGAAAATTTTGCCGTGGGAGGAAGACTCAGTTCGCCGCCAGAGGAAGCTGCTGAAACTTGCTGTCTTGAGCCTGAAGACGGCTTTCCAATTCCTTGATGGACTGGCCGGTTTCGATAGCCGTAGAACTTGCAACCGCACGGATGATGCGGGTGAGCGAAGGCAATTTCTGCCCGTTCATGCCAAGTTTGGTTTGTGTATTCATTGAAACACGCGTGGATTTGTACCTTTCATTATACCCTTCCAGTGGCTTAAAAACCACGGTTTATCAAGGCATTGCGTCGTTTAGGCCACACATGGAATTGCGGGACGGACACACAATTTACCCGCCGTTTTTCCCACAGATTCGTCAGACACGCCTGGAACTTTCCCGCAAAATTCCACCACCGGCTTCCGCTAGCGCGGGAGCGAGCACCAATTCACTTACAGTCGGCTGAGACGCCGGAATTCATGGAGTAACCAATGAAACGCATTGCTGTATTGTCCACTGGCGGAACCATAGCCAGCATTCCCGGAAACGAGGGTCGCGCCATTGCGGGAGCCCTGCCGGGGGAAGAGCTGATCGCGCGTACAGAGTTGCAGGGACGTATGCAGGTCCAGGTGGAATCGGTCTTTCAAAAAGCCAGCAACGCCATCGGCCCCGTGGAATGGATGATTCTTGCCGAAAAATGTCAGCAGCTCATCCAGGCGGGCGATGTAGACGGCATTGTCATTACTCATGGCACGGACACCATGGAAGACACAGCCTACTATCTGCACTGTGTGCTGGACACCAGTAAGGTGCCGGTTGTAATCACCGGTTCGCAACGTGTTCCTCATGCAATGGGCAGTGATGCCTATGCAAATCTGCGACAGGCAATGGAGCTGGCGGCCAATGATCAGGCCAAAGGTCTGGGAGTACTGGTTTCCTTCAACCAGTCGGTTTTCAGTGCAGGTTTCGTGCGCAAGGTGAGCAGTTTCCAGCTCAATGGTTTCGATTCCCCGGGGTTTGGGCCCCTGGGCATGCTGGATGAAGGTGTATTTCATCTATTGCAGCGCCCGTCCATGCTGGGCCTGCTTCCGATACCTGACGAGCTGCCTCGTGTGGATATTCTGCCCGCTTACGGTGGAGCTGATGCGGCAATGGCCAAGGCTGTGCTGGACAGCGGGCCAAAAGCTGTCGTCATTGAAGGTCTCGG
This sequence comes from Alcaligenaceae bacterium, assembly GCA_029263795.1. GTDB lineage: Bacteria > Pseudomonadota > Gammaproteobacteria > Burkholderiales > Burkholderiaceae_B > Yanghanlia. The sequence continues at coordinate 9,499 of JAJUFI010000086.1, read as the reverse complement.
GCGCGGACAAGTGCCGCTGGCCTGGCTGCCGGCGTTGAAAATTGCTCTTTCCAAAGGGATGGTCGTTGGCATTTGCAGCAGTACGCTGCACGGTGCGACCCATGAAAGTTACGAGTATCCGGGCGCTCTGCATGAAATGGTGGAAGCCGGGGCCATTGCCATCAGCCACCTGTCTGCACGTAAGGCCCGGATTCGCCTTGCTCTTTCCATTGCCACACATGGCACAAGCCTTTCGGCCATAAAGGCTGACTTCGATTGGAAGTTCACAGGAATTTGAGGGAACTGAATCCTGCTTGAAGGAGGACAGTTTCTGCACTGACGTGACGCGCAGGGCAGGACTGATGCGGCAGATTCACAGAACCGGGATGGGCATGGCGATAGCAGAAGCTCATCACGGTTTGCGTGGGAAGAGGAAAGGGGTTTTCTTCTTCTCTTCTTTCTTTATATATATGTTGTTGGTTATGGATGCCTGTGGATAAGTGGTACAACTTGGGCAAACGTTGTAAAACTGTGGGTTTCCAGCGTTCTGGAACAGTCCATAAACCATCCCGGAAGCAGCCGACAGTTTCTGGACAATTTTTCGGGCGCGGAATTTATGCAGCTTGGTCCACTTTTCCTCCACAGGCTGTGCACAACCCCGGTTCCAGGCCTTATCCACAGGCAGAATTGAAGGAGAGCTTTGTAGATGTTCACGCTGATGCTCCGTATCCAGCTCATGTTCAATCGCTGGTTCGAGCGCGTCATTCTTGAAGACCGTTATCGTTACCTGGCGCGGCGCGGGGGGTTTGAGGCGGCCTTCGACGAGAAACTCAAGTACTACCGCGAAGCGAAGAAATACGGCGCGGTGAGGCTGGCCTATGCCGACGCCAAGTACGAGTTCGCTTCTACATACAACAGGGCAAATAAAAACGGCGCCTGAGCGCCGTTCCTGTTCATTCCACTGCGGCTGGGTCCGCTGTATCCTGCTCACGTGCTGGCAGGCGTGGCAGCCCGCCTTTCCAGCGGCGGATGACCTTCTGAAAGATAAGTGCGTTTGGAATCTGCAATAGGACGCCGGGTTGTGAGGCGGTGGCGTCTTCCAGCGTGATGTACAGCAGATTGATGTCCACGACTTCGCCCCGGGCACCCGGCTTGTCTGCTGCGTCCAGGAGCTCTATATGGTCGCCCAGCCGCAGGGGGCGGGCAGTGAAGATGAGAATGGCGCAGAACAGGTTGGAAAGCACACTCCAGGCGGCAAAGAAAGCCACTGCCGCTACTGCTGCAAAGCCTGTGAAAGCTGTCCAGAGAACTGTTCCCGACACGCCCAGGCGGCCCAGCACCATCAGCACGGCACTGATGTAGATTGCCCAGCGTGTGAACAGAATGGCAGGTTTTACGAGGTGGCGGGGAAGGTCGTAGAGTTCGCCGGCCTTGAGAATGATGCCCCGGATCGTGCGTTGCAGTAGCCAGGCGAGGAAAACAATCAGGAATATGGGGCCCAGCAGCATGACGCTGCCGAGCCACTCGTGTGCCCATTCTGGCAAATAATCGATAATGGAAGAGCGCATTGCTGAAGGTCTTCTCTGTCAAAGAATGCCTAGCATATCAGCATGCGCGTGCTATGGCCGCAGCGCTGCGGCCTGCTGCCTGAAGACACTGCCTCAGGCGGCAACGGCTTCTCGCCCGTTGCGGTACTGACTGGTTTCCACCAAGCCCGCATGCAATGCCCGCACGGCGGTTTCGTAATCCTTTTCTTCCACCACAAACTGGATGTCCACCTGCCGCATGGACTGGTGGATAGCCAAAATATCTACCTTGGCATCGGCTAGGGCGCGGACCGTACGTGACAGCATCCCGCTGACTTTCAAGTCGGACCCAATTGTAGAAACAATGGCTAGTTTTCTGGCCCGAATCTCCGCGTTGGGGAACTCCTGTTCCAGGTCGGCAATGATGCGCTTGACTGTACCCAGACCAGTATCGAGGAAGTGCGTGATGGTGTTGGCGTTCAGGTCCTTGCTTATGATGCGCGCCCTATGGCGATGCACTGCGCCGACAATCACACCGTCGTACCGGTTTGCGCCCACCATGTCCTGATCAAACACTTCAATGGCCAATACACCCTTGCGTCCCGCGATGATTTCCACCTTGGGTTGCGAGCTCACATATTCCTGCGTTATGAGTGTGCCGGCGTGTTCCGGCTCAAAAGTGTTCTTCACGCGCAGCGGAATGCCCTGTTGTCTCAAACCCTTGGCAGCCCGGGGGTGAATGGCCTCCATACCCAGGTTGGCCAGTTGGTCGGCCACGTCGTAGTTTGTGCGTCCCAGCGGAACGACTTTATCCGGTCCCACAAGCCGGGGATCAGCGCTGCTCAGGTGAAATTCTTTGTGGATGATAGCTTCGCTTGCGCCACTGACCACGGCGAGCCTGGCGAAAGTCATTTCGCTGTAACCGCGGTCGAAAGTTCGCACCATTCCTTCGCTGCACTGACAATATCCGGTGACGATGGGCAGTTCATTTTCCACATCGATGTCGGAAAAGGCCTGCTGCAGACGTTGGTCCAGGGGCAACAGGCCGGTTTCCCGCCACCCGGTCAGATCGACGAAACGGGCATTCACGCCTTCGCGCCGCAATAGGGCAGCCATGTTGTAGGCGGAGTGAACCTCGCCGACAGAAGCCAGTAGTTCGCGCAGGGTGATCAGATGCTCGGCCAGCTGGAAATGCCCATAGGTGCAGACTCGCTGCAGATCCTGCAGGCAGCTGCGCACACCTGTGAGCCTTTCCGTGATGAAGGCGTCTGCTTCTGAGCGATCGGCGGCATTACCGAACAACTCTGCGTTTTTTTCCAGCATGGCATGCAGAACTCGATCGAGTTGCGCTTCCCAGTGGTCTGCATTGCCATCGTCATCTGCTGCCCCGGCGAACAGGGCATATACGCCAGGTTCACCACTGCGTTTGTGTTCCAGCAGCAAGTCGGTGATGCCCCCATAGGCTGAGACAACAAACACCCGGCCGTAGAGCTTTCCCCCGGCGCCGCCGTGCAGGACGATGTTGTCCCGCACAGCAGCGTAGTCGCTCATCGAGGTTCCGCCGATTTTCTCAATTGTGTGCATCGGGACCTCCTCTTTATGTGTAGCGGAAGTCATCGGGACCATTCTTACGTATCGACAGGGGACTGAATTTCTCTCGGGTCGCGATGAATTCAGGCCGCGGGGGCTGATTGCAGAAGGGTTCCTGTAGCGCATTGCTCATGGCGTTGTACACAAAGAAAGCATTCGAGCGGGGCAGGTGTGTGATGTTGCTATTCGAACCGTGCATCAGGTTGCAGTCGAATATCAGCACTGAACCAGCTGGTCCCGCGGTGTCCACCAAGCCTCCCTCGGTAGCGAGCCGCGCCAGATTTTCGTCGCTGGGCACACCGATTTCCTGGGCCTGCAAAGACATCTGATAGTTGTCCGGTGGAGTCTCGCCTTCGCAAACCACGTAATGTTTGTGAGAACCCGGCATGACCAGCAGTGGACCGTTATGTGGCGTGTTGTCGGTCAGGGACACTGAAATGCTCAGAGCGCGGGGCAGGGGCATACCGTCTTCAATGTGCCAGGTTTCAAAGTCGGAGTGCCAGTAGAACTCCTTGCCATGGAACCCAGGCTTGTAATTCATTCGAGATTGATGCAGGTAGACCTGGTCACCCAGCAGGTATGAAGCTAGACCGGCCAAACGCTCATCCGCCGCCAGCTTGGCAAAAACAGCGCTCAGTTCGTGAACCTTGAAGATGGAGCGTACCTGGCGTGAACCTTTCTCGGTGATCACTTCTGGCCGGTCCAATTTTTCAGCCTGGTGCCGCAGACGTTCCAGCTCGGCCTGAAGATTGGCTACTTCTTCAGCAGAGAATAAATTGCGCAGGATAAGGAAGCCGTCCCTTTCGTATTGCTCGATCAGGCTGCGGTCTACCGGCGCATTCATTTCGGGAGTTGCCCACACGGTGGGGTGCTGCCGGGGAACTATATCGGCTTTCATGCTGCCGCGTGAAGGATAGAGGTCGACTCGAGCCTCCTCTTTTGCAAGTGTTGCTGTATTCATGGTTCTCCTCTCGTGAAGGGTTAGTCCTGAATGACTTCGGCTTCCAGGGGATAAGCGCCCGAAGCGTCGTGCACTTCCTTGCCGTTCAGGGGAGGATTGAAGACGCAGGCACAGACAATGTCCTGTTTGGCGCGTACGATATGGCGGTCGTGCTTGTCGAGCAGATACATAGTGCCCGGTGCGAGCTTATAGACTTTGCCATCATCGAGATTTTCCAGCTCGCCTTCGCCGCTGATGATGTATACGGATTCGAAGTGATTCTGGTAATGCATACGGGTTTCTGTTCCGGCATATAGCGTGGTGATGTGGAAAGAGAAGCCCACGTTGTCATTCTTCAGCAGCAGGCGGCAGCTATCCCATGTTGTGGCCTTCACCAGGCGGTCGGTATTGCGGCATTCTTCGAGGGTACGAACAATCATTCTTTTCTCCTGTAATAGTTATAAAAGGCGCTGGCGGTCAGGCCGCCAGGCTGTAATCCTGGCTGAGCACGTGACGAACACTGCGCTCAAGAATGTCCAGGCCGGCGTTGAGATCCTCGTCGCTGATCATCAGCGGGCAGAGAATCTTCACCACTTCTGAATCCGGGCCGCTGGTTTCGATGACCAGGCCTTCTTCAAAGCATCGGCGAATGATTTTTTCCGCCACGGCCCCATTGCGGCAGCCCAGGCCCTGCATCATCCCGCGACCTTTGGTCTTGAAGACACCGTTACCGCCCAGTGCCGCAATGCGGGCCAGTCTGTTGGAAAGGACCAGGCTTTTGCGCTGAACTTCCTTGGCAAAGCTGTCATCCGTCCAATACGTTTCAATGGCCGCCTTCGCCGTAACGAAGGCATGGTTGTTGCCGCGGAACGTGCCGTTGTGTTCGCCCGGTGCCCATTGATCGTGTTCCGGTTTGAGCAGCACCAGGGCGAAGGGAAGGCCGAAGCCCGACAAGGACTTCGACAAGGTCACGATATCCGGCTTGATACCCGCAGGTTCAAAGCTGAAGAAGGTGCCTGTGCGGCCGCAACCCGCCTGTATGTCGTCAATGATCAAGAGGATGCCGTGACGACGGCAAACGGCTTCGAGAGATTTCAGCCAGCGCTGGCCAGCGACATTCAACCCGCCTTCACCCTGTACGGTTTCCACCAGCACAGCAGCCGGTGCATCCACTCCGCTGGAGGCATCGCCCAGCATTTTGTCGAGCAAGCGGGTGGAGTCCAGGCCACTACCCATGTAGCCATCGAACGGAATGCGTGTCACCCCGCCAAGAGCAACGCCGCAACCCCCGCGGTGATGCTGGTTGCCCGTTGCGGCTGCGGCACCAAGAGTGGCGCCATGGAAGCCATTGGTGAAGGCGATGATGTTCTGGCGACCAGTCACTTTGCGCGCAATCTTCATTGCAGCTTCAACGGCATTCGTACCGGTGGGGCCGGTGAACTGCACCTTGTATTGCATCTGGCGCGGTGCCAGGATGTGCTTCTCGAAGCTTTCCAGGAATTCGGCCTTGGCTCGTGTATGCATGTCCAGGCCGTGGGCAATGCCGTCGCCTGCGATGTAGTTCAACAGTGCCTGCTTCAGCACCGGGTTGTTATGCCCGTAGTTCAGAGTGCCGGCACCGGCCAGAAAGTCGATGTAGCGACGGCCTTCGGCATCGTATAGGGCAGCACCTTCTGCACGGTCAAAAACAACAGGGAAGGAACGTGCATAGGACTGAACGTTCGATTCAAGTTTCTCGAAAATACTCATGATTCTTTTCCTCTTAGCGTGTTGGTTCGAGGCGGGCCTGGCCGACATGGGTGCAGACCCATGTGATTCTTGAGAAGGGAGGCAGGTACCGGCTTTGCCCAGGGGACCGGCACTGGATGGGGAATGGCGTAGCCTCCCCAGGAATAGGATGAAACGCTAGGTGGCGGTTTCCGCGGCGATTTCGAACGGACCGATGCGCATGAGGTGTTCGTCTTCGTGACGACCTTCGAAATGGCGGTTCCGTTCGAATATCACTCTGCTTTGTGCGGGTGCATTGTGGTGGCGCGCCCAAGATCTGAACAAGTTCCACGACGCCTCGTTACCCGGCGTGATGGTGGTGTCCACATAGCGCACCTCCCGACAAACGGGGCGCTCGAGAATGGCGTCGAGCATACGCGCGGCCAATCGCCGGCCACGAGCTTTTTCGGCTACCGCAACTTGCCACACGAACAGGGTTTCAGGCTGAGCAGGGGGAATGTATGCAGAAATGAAGCCGAGCAGGTGTTCCTGACCCTGGCTGTCTTTGCAGACCGCAGCCACCGAGGTGGCGCTGAAGTGGGTGCAATGCAGCAAATTGCAGTAGAGCGAATTGGGATCTAGTGGCGGGCACTCGGCAACCAGTCGATGCAGTTTCGCAGCATCTTCGGCTTTTGGTTCCCGCAGCTGAACTGCTGGGTAGTTTGTGCCATGTGTCATGGTTTTACGGGGGTCGCGACTGGCATTGCCGGCCCCTTTGTTGATTCGACACAAACGAGTGTATCACGAATGATTTCAGCTCGAATTAATTGAATGTGAACAAATGTTCCGATCACTTTCCAGGTAGCCGTCCGCAAGAGTGATGATGCGGTCGCACTGTTCGGAAAGTCGCTGGTCGTGGGTGACCAACAGAACTGCGCAGCCAAACTGCTTGTTGAATTCGCGAAACAGCGCGAATACTTCGGCCGCGGATTTGCTATCGAGGTTGCCCGTGGGCTCGTCCGCCAGCAGCAGGGCGGGCTTGTTGATGAGGGCGCGGGCAACTGCTACCCGCTGTTGCTGCCCTCCGGAGAGCTGGTCGGGCTTGCGGTCCTCTTTTCCCGCCAGACCAACCTGTTTCAGCAGCCCCAGGGCGAAGCTGCGCTGTTCTTCGGTGGGCCTGCCTTGTCGAACCATCAAGGGCATGAGGACGTTTTCCAGTGCGGTAAAGGCCTGGATCAAATGGTGAAACTGGAAAACAAATCCGATGGCGTTGGCGCGCAACTCGGTTCGGCGGCTGTCCGGCAGGTCGCGAGTGGCTTCACCCAAAAGACAGAGCTGAAAAATGGGAACCCCGGGAAAGTGGGTCAGTGCATTCGTTCAGATATCGAAGAAGCGGGCGCCTATATTTGTGCGCAGCTCGATCAACACGAGCATTATCTATCCCCGCAAAAGCGCCCACCGATCCCCGCACATTCCTGAGCCCTACTTACCAATACAGAAGCTCGAGAAGATCTCGCCCAGAAGGTCGTCGCTGGTGAACTGCCCCGTAATGGCGCCAAGTTCTTCATGGGCCAGGCGCAGTTCTTCTGCGAAAAGGTCCAGCACCTGGTCATCCAGTTCGGCATGAGCGCGGGCGGCCGCCAGATGTTCTTCCGCCGCTTCCAATGCCCGTATATGACGTTCACGCGCCAGCCAGGGTGACTCTGCGCCGGGCGACCATCCGGCGATGTCCAGCAGTCTCTGGCGCAGGGCATCCAGATTCTGCCCGGTCCTGGCGGAAATGAAGAGCTTTTCCACAGCATGGCCGGCGATGCTCTCGGGCTGCGACTGTGTATTGCTGCTCAAACCGTCAGTATTGGCGTCAGCGATCAGGTCCATTTTGTTGTAAACCTTGAGCACTGGGGTACGCGTCGGGATGCGCCTGGCAATTTCTTCTTCAAGCTCGTCGTTCGGCTCGCGGGCATCCTGGAGGTGAATGACGGCATCTGCCCGTTCGATCTCTGCCCATGTTCTGGAAATGCCTATGCTCTCGACTTCATCCGTGGTTTCACGCAAGCCCGCAGTATCTACAATGTGTATAGGTACACCGTCCAGGTGAATTTGCTGAATCACGCGGTCACGAGTCGTGCCCGCAATGGGCGTCACGATGGCCACGTCATCACCGGCCAGGGCGTTCAGCAGGCTGGATTTGCCAACGTTCGGCCTGCCCGCCAGCACCACATGCAGGCCTTCCCGCAAAATCATGCCCTGTCCGGCGCGTTTGCGAATGGCCTGAAGGTCAGTAATGATGGCTTCAAGGGTGGGGCGCGCCTGATACTTTTCCAGAAAGTCGATTTCTTCCTCAGGAAAATCCAGTGTGGCTTCCACCAGCATGCGCAGATGGATGATGCGGTCGTTCAGGGCAGTAACCTCGCGGGAAAAGGCACCGCTTAGCGACGCCATGGCGCTGCGAGCCGCTGCTTCCGAAGATGCATCAATGAGATCCGCCACGGCCTCGGCCTGGGCAAGGTCAAGCCGGTCATTGAGAAAGGCGCGCTGGGTGAATTCACCGGGTTCGGCGTGACGTATGCCCCAATCCTTGCCCGCCTCCATGCAGCGGGCCAGGATGCGCTTGAGCACTGCCGGGCCACCATGGCCTTGCAATTCGAGCACATCTTCGCCGGTGTAGGAATGTGGCGCCTTGAAGTAAAGTACGATGCCAGCGTCAATGGCTCGGCCTTCCGCATCGTTGAAAGAAAGATAATGAGCGTGCCGTGGTTTCAATGGCTGCTGGAACAACTTGGTGGCGATGCCGTCAAGATTCGGTCCGGATATGCGAACCACGCCTATGCCTCCCTTTCCAGGGGCGGTGGCGATGGCTGCAATGGGGTCTTGTGAACTCGCAATCATGGTTCTACGTCAGGCGGAATCGTGTCTGCAATCCGGCCAGTGTATCGCCTTCAACCTAACGAGGAGCAAACATGCCTTACATGGCCTACGTCTACCTTGCGGTGGCTATTGTGGCTGAGGTCATTGCCACCACTGCGCTGAAGGCATCCGATGGATTTTCTCGGTTGGGGCCCAGCATCATTACGATACTGGGCTATGCAGTGGCCTTCTACTGTCTGGCCTTGACCTTGCGCGTCATTCCCACGGGCGTGGCCTATGCGATATGGTCCGGCGTTGGCATTGTGCTGATTTCCCTCGCCGGCTGGGTTATCTACAAACAAAGTCTGGATTTCGCCGCATTATTGGGAATGGGGCTGATCGTTGCCGGCGTGGTAGTAATCAATGTCTTTTCGGACAGTGTGCGTCACTGACTCAGGCCATTTGAGTCCGGGCTCTCTGCTATCTCCGCTGAACGTGACCTGAGCCTCGCCAGAATCGCGGGTACAAACAGGGAACCAATGAGCAGGGCCAGCAAAGCCAAGGTAATGGGTCGCCCCAATACGTAAGAAAAGTTCCCCCCACTGATCTGGAAACTTCGCAGCAGCTCGGATTCCGCCATGCCCCCGAGCAGCATGCCGATCACTGCTGCAGCCACGGAATACTGGTATTTGCGCAGCAGGAATCCAAGGGCGGAAAAGATCAGGAGCGTGGTGGGCCCGACGAGGTCGCCCGTTATTCCAAAGCAACCGAAGGAGGCCATGACGAGAACCGAAGGGCCCAGGATACTGCGGGGAACGCGCACAATGGCCGCAAGCAGCGGCAACAATACCAGACCGACGAAAAGGAGCAGGACGGCCTGTCCAATGTTCGCGAGAATAATCGCGTAGAT
>JAJUFI010000105.1 GCA_029263795.1 Alcaligenaceae bacterium | reverse complement strand
GTCGTACCAGAGCTGGGCTACACCGCCGTCCGCGGTGGAGAAGTCGGTGATTTCGTCTGTACCGATGGCACCGATCAGTGCATCAGCAGAATGCTCGCCGGAGTCGGCTGGCAGCGAACCAAAAAAGAAAATATCTTTACCGTTCAGAACCCGTAATTCACCATAGCGACGTGATCACAGCAGCGCGGAAGGCTAGGCCTACAAAAGGAAAAAATTCTGAACGAATTCGGTCGATTTGCCTAGGGAAAATTGTGCGCCGAGCTGCAATAGTCTGCGCGTCGCCTTCAACCAGGCTGTGTGAGCACGGGCTCTTCGGATAACCACCCCTGTTCCACACCATGGCAGGCCACCTCAGCGGGGCCGTCCGTCACGGTGGCCGGCATGGCCTGCTTGCAGATATCCCGCACGTAGGGGCAGCGCGGGTGGAAGGGGCAGCCTGAGGGGGGATTCAGGGGGTTGGGTACCTCGCCCGCCACAGGAATGCGCCGCTTGCCTGTGCCCGCCGTGTCCGGGATGGCGGAAAGCAGCATGCGGGTGTACGGGTGACGGGGTTGCGAGAACAGAGCGTCGCGCGGGGCCAGTTCCACGATTTTCCCCAGGTACATGACCGCCACGCGGTCGGCCACATGGTGCACCACCGCCAGATTGTGCGAGATGAAGAGATAGGTCAGCCCCAGATCGCGCTGGAGCTTCTTCATCAGGTTGAGCACCTGCGCCTGGACGGATACGTCCAGCGCAGAAGTCGGTTCGTCGCACACCAGGAATTCGGGCCGGGCCGCGAGCGCCCGGGCAATGGAAATGCGCTGCCTTTGCCCGCCGGAGAACTGGTGCGGATATCGGTCGCGGTCGGTTGGGGAGAGACCCACATGCAGCAGCAATTCATCAACGCGTTTTTCACGTTCCTCGCGACTCAGCTGACCATGAACCTTCAGCGGTTCGGCAATGATGCGCGCCACTCGCCACCGTGGGTTGAGGCTGGCGTATGGATCCTGGAATATCATCTGCAGGCGTTGCCGTAGTTGCCTTCCCTCGCGAGTGTGCAACACGGAAACGGGTTGGCCGTCGAACTCGATGTTCCCTCCCGTGGGCGTGTATAGGCCCACCAGCAAACGCGCCACGGTAGATTTGCCACAGCCTGACTCGCCCACCAGTGCAAGGGTTTCGCCTTTGTTCACGGTGAAAGACACGCCGTTGACTGCTTTGAGCTGAATGCGGGAGCGGCGCTTCAGTACGCGCTCGAGCCAGGGGCCGGATACGTCGAACCAGCAGCTTGCATTTTCTACCTTTACCAGGGGTCGGTCTGTCATGGTTCCACCACCGTATCATGTAGCCAGCAGGCGGCGCGGCTGTCGCCTGCGGGGAGCAGTTCGGGCCGGTCAGTCAGGCAGCGCGGCAGGCGTTGGGGGCAGCGCGGGTTGAAAGCGCAGCCCGAGGGAATGGCGTTGAGCCGCGGCATGCTGCCATCGATTTGTGCCAGGAATTCGGTCGTGCGGTGTATGGACGGAATGGAATCCATAAGCCCGCGCGTGTAAGGGTGCTGGGGCGAGCCAATCACCTTGGAGACAGGGCCTATTTCAGCAATGCGCCCTGCGTACATCACGGCTACGCGGTCGGCTGTTTCGGCAATCACTCCCATGTCATGGGTGATGAGCATGACTGCGGCGCCGCGGTCTCGGCACAAGGTCTTGAGCAGGTCAATGATCTGCGCCTGAATGGAGACGTCCAGGGCGGTGGTTGGTTCGTCTGCCACGATCAACCGCGGTTCCGCCGCCAGAGCCAGCGCTATGACCACGCGCTGGCGCATACCCCCGGAGAATTGATGAGGGTAGTGGTCGATGCGCTGGGCGGCAGCCGGGATGCCGGTCGATTCCAGCAGTTCAATGGCCCGCTTGCGCGCCTGGGACGGTGTGAGCGGCAAGTGGGTGAGGATGGTTTCGACCAGTTGCTGGCCCACGGTGTAGAGCGGGTTCAGGGATGTCAGAGGGTCCTGGAAAATGGCGCCGATTTCCTTACCGCGGATGCGCCGTGACGCTTCTTCGTCCAGGGTGTCGATGCGCCGGCCACCCAGGATGATCTGCCCGCCCGCAATACGGCCGGGTGGTTCAAGAAGGCCGATGATGGCGGTTCCGGTGAGCGATTTTCCCGCCCCCGATTCACCGACCACGCCGAGCACCTCACCTTTGTCTATGTGGAAGGAGACGTCGTCCAGGGCCGTCAGAACGCCACGGCGAGTGTGGAATTCGACGCGCAGATTTCGGACTTCCAGAAGAGGCTGTGATGCGGCCATATCAATTAAGCCTGGGGTTCAGAGCGTCGCGCAGCCAGTCGCCCAGCAGGTTCACTGAAAGTACGAGCAGGACGAGCGCAAGGCCGGGGAAGATGGTGATCCACCATTCGCCGGAGAAAAGAAAATCATTGCCCACCCGGATCAGGGTACCAAGGGAAGGCGAGGTGGGGGGCACACCGACTCCGAGAAAGGACAGGGTGGCTTCGGTGATGATGGCCGTGGCCAGATGAACCGTCGCCAGCACCAGCACGGGACCCAGCACGTTGGGCAGCACATGTTGGAACAGGATGGCGGAGGAAGACACCCCTGTGACCCTGGCTGCCTGCACGTACTCACGATTTTTCTCCACCAGAGTGGAACCGCGCACCGTGCGGGCGTACTGGGGCCAGCCGGCCAGGGCGATGGCACCGATCAGTACGGGAAAGGCAATATTCTCCAGCAGGTGGGCCGGTACGGCAGCGCGCGCAACTCCGTCGATCAGTAGTGCAATCAGGATGGCCGGAAACGACAGCTGGACATCGGCCACACGCATGATGAACGCGTCCAGACGCCCGCCGACATACCCGGATATCAGCCCCAGCACAACGCCCAGCGCCATGGCCAGCAGCACGGATGAAACCCCGATGAACAGAGAAACGCGCATGCCATAGAGCAGGGAGGAGTAAAGATCGCGCCCCTGGCTGTCCGTGCCGAGCAGGTAGAGAGGGTTGCCGCCTTCCATCCAGATGGGCGGAGTGAGGGCGTCGATCAGGTTGATGGAGGCCAGATCAAACGGGTTGTGGGGAGCCACCCAATCGGCGCCGACCGAACCCACCAGCAAAAGCGTCAGGATAACGGTTGCCAGCACGGCGACATTGGAGTTCCGCCATGCATAAGCAAGGTCGCTGTCCCACAACTGGTATAGCCTGCGCTTCATTTCAGTGAGCTCCTGTGCGCGCTACCCGCAGGCGGGGGTCTACAACAAAATACAGCATGTCCACCACAAGGTTGATCACCACGAATATGAGGGCGATCAGACACAAATATGCAGCCATGACCGGAATGTCGGCAAATTGCACTGCCTGGATGAACAGTAGGCCCATTCCGGGCCACTGGAACACGGTTTCTGTAACGATGGCAAAGGCGATGATGCCCCCCAGCTGCAGGCCGGTAATGGTGATGACGGGCACCAGAGTGTTCTTCAATGCATGGCCGAAATGAATGGCACGGCGTGTAAGGCCCCTTGCCCGGGCGAACTTGATGTAATCCTGCCGCAGCACTTCCAGCATTTCGGAACGTACCAGGCGCAGGATGAGGGTCAGCTGAAACAGGGATAGCGTGATGGCGGGAAGAATCAGATGTTTCCAACCATCGGCGGTGAGTAGCCCAGTGCTCCACCAGCCCAGTTGTACGGTCTCACCGCGCCCATAGCTCGGCAGCCACCCCAGCAGTACGGCAAAAATGAGTATCAGCAGGATGCCGATGAGGAAAGTCGGTAGTGAAACACCGACCAGTGACAAGGTGAGCACCAGCTGTGACAGACGCGAGTGCCGGTTCAGGGCGGTATATACCCCGAGCGGCAGCCCCACGACCAGGGCCAGGCCTGCTGCGGCCATGGACAATTCCATGGTGGCCGGAAAACGTTCGGCAAGTAGGGTGGAGACTTTCTGCCCCTGGCGCAGGGACAGGCCGAAGTCGCCCTGGACGGCGTTCGATACAAACCGGGCGAATTGAACCGGCGCAGGCTGATCAAGCCCGAGCTGTTGACGCAGCTGGATGCGGTCTTGCTCCGTGGCATCCTGGCCCAGCATGATGGTGACCGGGTCACCTACATACTGGAACAGGACGAAGGAGATCAGTGCAACGGATAACATCACGCCGACTGCCTGCAGCAGCCGGCGTATTATGAAGAACAGCATGTGGAATCAGCGCCGTCTATTCGATGGTGACCCATTCCATCGTCAACCGGTTATCAGCGCGGTGCACCACATTGACGTTCTTGCGCATTGCCCAGGGAATGACCTGATCGTGCAGCGGGATATGGCCGAATTCCTGTGCATGAATAGCCAGTGCCTTGCGGATGGCTTCAGTGCGCTTGGCGTCGTCGGTTTCAGTCTTGACCTGGTCGATGAGCTTGTCGACTTCAGGGTTGGAGTAACCCCCATAGTTGAACGAGCCGTCGGCTCCTTCACCCTTGCTGCGGATCAGGCTTTGCAGGGTGTAGAGCGCGTCGAAGGTTGGAACGCCCCAACCGAAAAGATACGCGCTGGTATCGTAGTTCTGCACCTTGGGGAAGTAAGTGGCGCGCGGCATGGCGTTGAGCTGGGCTTTCACGCCGATGCGGGCCCACATCGCGACAACCGCCTGACAGATGGCTTCGTCGTTGATGTAGCGGTTGTTCGGGCAGTCGAGCGTGAAGTCCAGGTTGTTCTCGTAGCCCGCTTCCTTCAGCAGCTGCTTGGATTTTTCGGGGTCGTAGGGAATACGTTTCGCCAGTTCTTCCGACCAGCCGTTGACCTGCGGCGCGATCATGGTGCCCGTGGGCGCCGAGAGCCCGCGCATGACTGCTTTCTTCAGGGCTTCGACATCAATGGCGCGGTAGAGCGCTTCACGTACGCGCACGTCGGCAAAGGGGTTCTTGCCCTTGATGGAGGAATACTTCAGCTCTGGGCTTTTTTGATCGAGCCCGATGTAAATGGTGCGGTATTCATTGCCTTCGACCACCTTGGCCTGCTGGCGCAGCCGGTCGAGGTCTTGGGCAGCGGGGTCGAGGACGAAGTCGATTTCACCGGAGAGAAGGGCGGCCGTGCGGGTGGCGCTCTGCTTGATCGGGGTGTAGGTGACTTTGGTTACGTTGCCCTTCTTGTTGGCCGCATTCCACCAGTCGGGGTTTTCTTCGAACACTGTGCGTATATCGACTTCGCGCGATACCAGCTTGTAAGGACCGGTGCCATTGGTGTTGCGGGCCGAGAAAGTTTCTTCCTTCTTGGAGAAGTCTTGCGGCTGGGTGGCGTTGTTCTTTTCCGCCCAGTCGCGGTTCATGATGAATACGTTAGTCAGCTGACGCAGCAGTACCGGGTTGGGCCCGGCTGTTTCAATTTCCACCGTATTGGGGCCGGTAGCGCGGACATCCTTGATACCGTTCACATAGGCCTTGAAGTGGGACGTGGGCGCCATGGCGCGCTTGATTGAGAACTCGACGTCGTCGGCTTCGAAGGGCGTACCGTCGTGGAACATGACGTTTTCACGCAGGGTGAACCGCCACACGGTGGGGGATACCTGTTCCCAGGATGTGGCCAGCGCCGGAACCAGGTCGAATTCTTCGTTGTACTGCACCAGCGGCTCGTAAACGTAGCTGGAAGCCGCGATGGTCAGGCCTTCGTTCTGGGCATGAGGGTCGAGCGTCAGGATATCGCCCTGGCTGGCCCAGTGGAAAGGCTTGGCGTGGGACGACAGCGGCAGGAACAAAGCAGCTGCCATGGCAGTGGCAAGAATCGTGCGGCGCATGTCAATTCCTTACATAATGTTGAATGAGGCGAATATAGGGACATGCGTTGCGCCGGTCAACCATGTGTTTATACCTAGGCGATATACAAACTCCATTCATTTCAACCATCAACAGAGACCATGAGCCGACCCCAGCCACAACACAGAAATGACTACAAGGTCTTCCTCCCCATTCAGACCCGCTGGATGGATAACGACGTCTACGGCCACGTCAACAATGTCACCTACTACTCTTATTTCGACACCGCGGTGAATCACTACCTGGTTCAGCAGGGCGTTCTGGATTTCCAGAAAGGTGAGACCATAGGGCTCGTGGTGGAAACAGGCTGCCAATATTTCGCTTCCGTGGCGTTTCCCGACGCGCTGGAAGCCGGTGTGCGCGTGGCGCATATTGGCCGGTCAAGTGTGCGGTACGAGGTTGGCATCTTCAAACAGGGGGACACGCACACCAGCGCTGCCGGCCATTTCATTCATGTGTACGTGGGCATGCAGGACAGGCGGCCCAAACCATTGCCGCCGGAGTGGCTTGCGGTGCTCGAACCCCTCAGGTGCTAGCTGTTTCGTCGTCGTAGACCCAGCGGCCTTCCGGCCATGAACCGGTGTCGATGGCCCGCCGAGCCTCAATGATGAGTGATTCCACAGCACATTGAACATGGCGTGGAGTCGGCCGGTGGGTGGGCAGGGCCAGCACTATACTGCGGCTGATGCCTGGGGAAGCCAGAGGAGCACCGACCAGCTTGCCGTTGCGCAGGTCATCCGCCACGGCAATGGGCGGCAATATGGTCAGCCCATGGCCGCCCAGCACCAGACTGCGCTGTACGCTCAGTGCATTGGTTTCGGCGGAGATGCGCAGGCGGATCTCCATACCTGCAGTCGCCTGTTCCACCAGGGTGCGAATGCCGTGGGGGGCGCTGGGCAACACGAAAACATGGCCGGCGAGCTCGCGCAGCTGCACAGGCTTGTCGGGTGAGAGCCCGCATTCCGGCGGCCCGATGACCCACAGGGCCTCTTCCACCAGTGGGGTGTGCTGCACCTGGGCGTTGCGCTCCGCACCATAAAGCAGTGCAGCGTCGACTTCCCCCGTCTGCAGCCACTGCAGCAAGGTGCCGGCATAACCCACGGTGATGCGCACCTGGATACCCGGATATTCCTCTGCAACGGCACTGACCAGCGGACCGGAAAGCAGGTCTACCGTGCTGGGCAGCAGCCCCAGCGAGACCAGCCCGGTGACATTGCCTGCCACCGTGCCGGAGATCTCTGCACGTGCGCGGTCCAGCTCCAGCAAAGCCCGCCGCGCATAGCCCAGCAGAGACCTCCCTGCTTCAGTCAGCACCATGCCATGGCGATGGCGTTCAAACAGTTCAGTGCCCACATCGTCTTCCAGTAACTTGATATGGCGCGAAACTGCCGGCTGAACGAGATTCAATATCTCCGCAGCACGTGTCATGTTGCCGACATCGGCGATGGTCAGAAAAGTGCGCAGCTGCTTGAAGTCCATACCATCAACGTTCGTAATTGATGTATCACAATATATTATTTTACGGATTCATACATCAATTTCTATGATGGAGTGGTCATCAACTCCAACTTTTGCATGAATCCATGACTAACGCACCCGAATGGCAGTACGCCGTATTCAACGTGCTCAAAAAAGGCGGTGTACGGCAGGTTGCCTACGTACCGGATGCAGGGCACTCCCATGTAATCCGCAGCGCCAATGCCGACCCTGACATCCATGATGTCGTGCTCACCACAGAAGAGGAAGGGGTGGCCCTTTGCTGCGGAGCGTGGCTGGGCGGGCAGCGCGCTGTCCTGCTGATGCAGAGCAGCGGTGTGGGCAACTGCGTGAACATGTTTTCGCTTCTGCGGTCTGGTGATTTTCCTTTCCTCACCGTGGTCACAATGCGGGGCGAATACGCCGAATTCAATCCCTGGCAGGGTCCCATGGGCAGGGCCACGCAGGCCGCACTGGAACTGATGGGTATTCATGTCCTGCGGGTATCGCGCCCCGAGGAAGTCGAGGAAGTGCTGAGTGCCGGTCTGGACGCCGCGTTTGAAGCGGGCGACAAAGTTGCCGTGCTGCTTGGTCAGAATCTGATTGGTCGCAAGAAATGGGAGCGTAAATAATGTCGTCTCAGGCTTCTAATTCAATTACGAATTCCGCAGTCGATCGCCGGGAATTTGTCGCCTCGCTCATCAAGGCGGTGCCAGACGCGCTGGTCGTCAGCGGTCTTGGCTCACCTTCTTACGACCTTTTCGCCGCGGGCGACCGCGACGGCAACTACTATCTGTGGGGTGCTATGGGTGGTGCCGCTTCGGTAGGCCTGGGCCTGGCACTGGCGCAACCCGAGAAGTCAGTCGTGGTGCTGACCGGCGACGGTGAGCAGCTGATGGGCATTGGCAGCCTGGGCACGATCGGCGCAAAAAAACCCGCCAATCTGACCATCGTCGTGCTGGATAACGGTCATTACGGGGAAACCGGCATGCAGCGCAGCCATTCCAGCCTGGGCACCGACCTGGTTGCGGTAGCCAAGGGTTTTGGAATCGGGCACTCTTATCGGGTCGAAGACATGGCGTCCTGCCCGGTCGTTGCTCAGGACATCCAGCAACGCAAGCAGACCACCTTCGTGCAGGTGCGCATCAAGAGCGATGAGCCGCCGCGCATGCTGCCGCCAAGGGATGGCCCCTACATCAAGAACCGTTTCCGGGAGGCATTGGGGTTAAAGCCATTCTGAACTGCTCATCTCAAAAACATAAACGGGGGAGACACATGAGCATACTGAAACGCAGCACCCAATCGCGCCGCCGCTTCGTGCAGACCGCAGCGGCCGCTTTCTGTAGTCTGATGATTCCGGCTTCCTTTGCGCAGTCGTCTGCATCGGCGTTGCCGAAGGGGCCGGTCACCATTGTCGTTCCCTTCGCAGCAGGGGGAGCCACTGATGTTGTGTCGCGTCTGATAGCGCAGCGCCTGGGAGAGCGCACCGGCATGACCGTTGTCGTGGAAAACGCCGGGGGCGCGGGCGGCACCATTGGCGCGTCACGCGTGGCCCGTGCGGCGCCGGACGGCACCACACTGCTGATGGCGACCATTGCCACGCATGTGATCAACCCTTTGTCCATGGCCAATCTGTCTTACGATGCCAAGAAGGACTTCACGCCCGTATCCCTGATTGCCACCGTGCCCAATGTGGTGCTGGTCCACCCATCGGTGGAGGCGAAGAATATCCAGGAACTATTGGAGCTTCTCAGGAAAAATCCCGGCAAATATAGTTACGGGACTTCGGGCGTGGCAACACCCCCGCATCTGTCGGGCGAACTCTTGAAGTCCATGACTGGTGTGGACATGGTTCATGCGCCGTACAAGGGCGGCGGCCCTGCCATGGCCGACCTGGTTGCAGGGCACATTCCCATTCTGTTTGATGTTCTTTCCGGCGCAGCCTCGCATATCCGCGCGGGTACTGCACGGGCACTGGCGGTGACAACCTCCGAACGTGTTGCCTCCTTCCCTGGTCTGCCCACCGTGGCGGAGTCAGGCGTACCAGGTTATGAAACCTGGACTTGGAATGCGATCTTCGGGCCGGCAGGCATGCCCAAGGACACCACAGAGCAGCTGAGCAAGGCCTTCCAGGCCGTGGTGGCAGAACCCGACATCCAGGCGAGGCTGAAAGAGCTAAGCGCCACCCCCGTAGGCTCTACACCGGAACAGCTGGCGGCGCTGGTAGATTCCGAAACGGCC
>JAJUFI010000121.1 GCA_029263795.1 Alcaligenaceae bacterium | reverse complement strand
TGCATATTCCGCAGATCCCCTTTCTTTCCGGCTCGTTGCTGAAAATCCTGGATATAACGCACGAAATTCTGCAGAGGCTGCAACTGCCGCGGCGCCAGCCTGTCTGTTTCTCCGATCTCGAAAACTGCCGCGAACATGGATAGCCCCCTTTCCTGGGCAAATTGACCCAGAGTCTGCAGGGTCGTATTCCCCACGCCGCGGCGAGGTGTGGTGACTGCCCGGATGAAGGCCGGGTCATCATCATCGTTGGCAATTAGGCGCAGATAGGCGAGCACATCACGGATTTCCGGCTTCTCGAAAAAACTTTGACCCCCGGATATGGAATACGGAATGTGCAGATTGCGCAGCGCCTGCTCCATGGCCCGCGCCTGCTGGTTACTGCGATAAAGAATCGCAAAATCACGCCACTGCGCACGTCTTTCGAAGCGTGCTGCAGAAAGCCGGATGGCAATGTTTTTGGCTTCGGACTCTTCGTCATCCATGGCAGTCACCTGGATCGGCTCACCTTCGCCCAGTGAGGACCACAGCTTCTTCCCAAAGACATTGGGATTGTGGCTGATGACCCGGTTGGCCGCGTTCAGTATCCGCTGCACCGAACGGTAGTTCTGCTCCAGCTTTATCAGTTCGATATTGGGGAAGTCTTTTGTCAAACGTTGCAGGTTTTCGACCGTAGCTCCCCGCCAGGCATAAATCGCCTGGTCGTCATCTCCCACTGCCGTGAACATTGCCCGGGCCCCGACTAGTGCCTGTACCATCCGGTACTGGCACACGTTGGTGTCCTGATATTCATCCACCAGAAGATAATGCACACGTGACTGCCAGCGCGCCCTGACTTCCGGGTTGCGCTCCAACAATGTCGCCGGCAACCGGATCAGATCGTCAAAGTCCACCGCCTGATAGGCTGCGAGGGTCGCGTTATAGTCACGATACACCCTGGCTGCCTCCACATCGCTGGGAGTCTGAGCCGTCGCCGCCGCTTCGTCCGGGTCAAGAAGGCCGTTTTTCCAAAGTGAAATGCTCTGTTGAACGGCTTTCAGCCGTGCACGGTCGGTGGTCGCCAGCAATTCCTGAATAATGGCCAGTGCGTCATTGGAATCCAGAATGGAAAACTGACGTTTGAGGCCTGCATGCTCAGCTTCTTCTCTCAGGAAACGCAACCCGAGAGAGTGGAAGGTGCTGATGGTCAGGCCTTTGGTGAGACGAGGGTCAACCAACTGGCGTACCCGCTCGCTCATTTCCCGCGCAGCCTTGTTGGTGAAGGTCATGGCCACCACATTGCGAGCTGCGTAACCACACTCGCGCAAAAGGTAGGCAATCTTCTGCGTGATTACGCGAGTCTTCCCGCTGCCTGCACCTGCCAGTACCAGACAGGGCCCATCCAGGTAGAGGACGGCCTTGCGCTGCATGGGGTTGAGATCAACTGGCACAGTGGAACCAGGTACTGGCGAGACGTTGTTGTGCATCAGATTTCGAAAGGATCGACTTCCAGACTATAACGTACCCGCCCCTCCCGCCCCAGTGCGAAGAGGTCGGCGCTCCACTGAGCCAGAAAGCGCTGCAGGGCCGGGCGGCTCGGGCTCTCCACCAGAAGTTGTGCCCTCTCCACGTTCGCTACACGCACGACACGCAGGGGCACGGGATCATAAAGCATGACATGCTCGCGAGTGGTATAAGCGGCCGGGTTCAATTCGGGAAGGTTTCTGGCCGTGTGCAGGAACTCGATGGCCTGGACAAGCTCTCGCCCCTCGGCCATGAGTAAAGCCTGGTAAGCAAAGGGAGGCAGGCCAAGCGAGCGCCGTTCGTCGAGGGCGTAACGGGCAAAGCCCGGGTAATCATGCTTTTGCAAGGCGCGGTAAACCGGTTGATCAGGATAATCCGTCTGCAGCATCACGACCCCGCCTTCTTTGTGACGCCCAGCCCTGCCCGCAACCTGCATCAACTGTGCAAAGAGGCGCTCCGGTGCACGAAAATCGTGCGCAAACAACATGGAGTCGGCGTTAAGCACGGCCACCAGGCCGAGATTGGCGAAATCATGGCCTTTGGCAACCATCTGGGTTCCCACCAGAATGTCAACTTCCCCACTATGCACCTGTGCAAACAATCGCTCGGCGCTGCCCTTCAACCGGGTGGAGTCGGCATCAATACGGGCAATGCGCGCCTCTGGGAAACGATCGGCGAGAAATTCCTCGATACGCTGGGTACCCCGCCCCATTGGCTTGAGATCCTGATCACCGCATTCCGGACACGCCCGCGGCACCTGCACGTAGCCACCACAATGGTGGCACTGTAGGCGAGGAGCGCCTGTGCGCCCCCGATGCAGAACCGTGTAGGCAGTGCAACGGGAACACTGGCTCACCCAGCCACAAGAGGTACAGCTGAGCACAGGTGCATAGCCCCGCCGGTTTATGAACACAAGCACCTGCTCGCCCTGCTGCAGCCTTTCATTCATGGCCTCCAGTATCTGCGGGCTGAACCCCTGCTCCAGGCGCAAGCGACGAGTGTCGACCAGCCGCACTACCGGCAAGGCCACGTCTCTTGCTCGCCGATTCAGGACGACTTCATGATACCGCCCCTGCAAGGCGTGGTTCCAGGATTCCAGCGAAGGCGTGGCAGAACCCAGCACAACCGGTACACCTTCGTCATGGCCGCGCCACACGGCCAGGTCGCGCGCTGAATAGCGCAAGCCGTCCTGCTGTTTATAGGAAGCATCGTGCTCCTCATCGACAATGATCATGCCGAGCTCTGGCATGGGCACTGTCACAGCCATCCGGGTACCCAACAGCACACGTGCTTTTCCCGAAAACGCACTCAGCCAGGCCTCGAGTCGCTCTCCATCGGACAGACCGCTGTGCAGCACGGCCAGCTCAACCGTGGAACACCCTGCAGAGAAACGCTGGCGCAGAGCAGATTCCAATTGAGGCGTCAGATTGATCTCTGGAACCAGAAACAGTACCTGCTTCCCCTGGCTGAGCACTTCCCTGGCAGCATGAAGATAGACTTCAGTCTTGCCGCTCCCGGTGACCCCGCGCAGCAATATCACGCCGTGCCCCTGCAGAGCCAGAATCTTGTCGACAGCCGCCCTCTGGTCAGCGTTCAATTCGGGGCTAGAAGCGGAATCTGCAGAATGGAAGGCAGCTGGCGTTGTGCCAACAGTGTTCCGCTTTCTTCGCGCCAACCGTGCCACCGGCCCACCTGCCGCACGTTTACCCGTGTAGGCCGCAGCTTTTCGCAAGGGGGGCGGGAAAGCCGGCATCATCACCTCACCGAGCGGGCGCTGATAATAGCCGGCGGCAAAACGCATCATTCGCAGCCAAGAATCAGGCAAGGGTGGAAGATCGTCCAGCACCATCACCACATCGCGGATCTGTTCTATCGGAACAGCGGGATGCTCACCGACTGCGACAACAAGGCCGACCAGCTGCCGTCTCCCGAAAGGCACTATCACACGCTGCCCCACTTCAACGTTTTGTGCGCTGCGATAATCGAAGAGGCCTGGCAAGGGGACATCGAGACCGACTCGGATAAAAAATTGTCCGATTTGAGCATCTTGCATGGTGGGTTGCGAGGATGAGGACACGGACAAATTCAAGGGTCTCAACTTAAAGGTAATTCTCGAAACTAGCCGGAAGAGCTTGTGATTCCGTAGTTTGCACGATTCACCGATCCAAGGCTGTGGATAACTTTGGGGAGAATTCCTGAAAAACGTGGATAGAGTTTCAATGAAATATTACTGAGTTTGCATGAACCGCGAAGAAGCGTAGCTTTTTTCTATATTTATCAAACGCTTAGACGCCTGGTGGATGGCAATGCCAATGATCGGTTTTATGTTGCAGAGCACCGTGAGACTGTGTACAACCACGTTCGAACGGTACTCTGCAAGCCGGGTTATCCCGGGTATTCGGCCTATTTCTCAGTGTGCATAAGGCGGCTGTAACTGTGAACTTCATCTACCAGCGCCAACACGGATTCGGGCGGCGTGAAGCGTGAGATGCCATGCCCCAGGTTGAATACGTGTCCGCCCTTGCCAACCGGACCAAAATCGTCGATCACCCTGCGAGCCTGAGCGCGAATTTCCGCTTCCGGCGCGAAGAGCACATTGGGATCAAGGTTGCCTTGTAGCGCTACACAGTCATTCACCCGCTGCCTAATTTGGCCCAGGCTGGCTGTCCAATCCAGCCCCATCGCATCACAACCACTGGCGGCGATTTCTTCCGCCCATAGTGCACCACCCTTGGTGAATGCAATGACCGGAACGCGTTCGCCACCGTGCTCCCGCTTAAGTCCCTCAATCACCTTGCGCGTATAGGCAAGTGAGAATTCCTGGAATGCACCGTTTGCCAGCACTCCCCCCCAGCTGTCGAAGATCATGACAGCTTGGGCACCAGCTTCGATCTGAGCGTTCAGATATTGAACTGTCGCTTCAGCATTGACCTCAAGGATGCGGTGCAGGAGATCGGGGCGGGAATAAAGCATGGACTTGATCAGACGGTAGTCTGATGAACCCTGGCCTTCCACCATGTAGCAGGCGATGGTCCAGGGACTGCCCGCAAAGCCGATCAGCGGGACCCGCCCATTCAGTTCCTGACGGATCAGGGAGACGGCATCAAATACATACTGCAAGCGCCCCATGTCGGGAACGCTGAGTTTGTTGACATCTTCCTCGGTACGCACCGGGTGCGCAAAACGTGGACCCTCACCCTGAATGAAGTCCAGCCCGAGGCCCATGGCATGCGGCACGGTCAGAATATCGGAGAAGAGGATGGCTGCATCCAGTTCATATCGTTCCAGCGGCTGCAAAGTGACTTCGCAGGCATATTCGCGGTTCTGCGCGAGGGCCAGGAAAGAACCGGCACGGGCCCGTGTCTGGTTGTATTCAGGCAGGTAACGGCCGGCCTGACGCATCATCCAGATAGGTGTGTAAGGGACGGGCTCGCGACGCAGCGCACGCAAAAAGATGTCGTTTTTCAAAGCAGGGAAATTCACGGCATTCCTTTCAGTAGATTTACCCGATTTTACCCTTCCCTACGAAAGCAGGTTCCCGCGTCCCCGGAACCCAGACGAGTCCAGCCGAAAGCATGCAGAGGCTGGGGCAGCCTTCAAAAAACAGGCTGCCCGTAGACTTCAGCCGGATCTGCTTCGCTGCATCCTGCTGTGCTCGGCTGCAGCCGTATCTGCGTCGCTTTGGCTGTTCCGACTCAGCCGGATGTGTACAGATTTGGTCAGACATGTTCCATGTGGGAGCGCTGCGCGACAATGGCCTGACACTTGGCGGAGAACTCCTGCGCCCTGCGCCGATAAGGTTCCGCGGAAATTTCGTGCTTGCGCATGAGCGCCCAGAATGCCCTTCGATGTTTCTTTGCCGCACGTGCCGCCATGGCGATGTTACCGCCGTGTCGCCCCAAGGCCGCGTTGATGTAGGCCCGCTCGAACCGCTCGATGACCCGGCGCTTGGCTTCTTGAAACGACTCACTTGCCGATGAACAGCGCGAGGCCGCAGCAACGGCATAGGCGTCGAGATCCCATGAACCCTGTTCGGAGCCATCCATACTGTAGGGCAGCCCTTCTGCCCCGGACGGGGTTCCATTACGGGGTGCCTCCGCGACGAGATGGGCTGATTCGGATGCAGGCCTGGACATGCGGCGACCATCGAGAAGCCGCTCGATGCGCAGGCGCGCTTCATGACTGCAGAAAGGAGTGCGGAGAAAGTCGGCCACCCCGAGTTGATGGAGATCGTACAGCCCGGCGGTTGATAGTTCGTGAGCCAGGACAATGACTGGGGTATGCAGACGCCCGATGCTTTGCGAAAGGGATATCCGTGCCCAGGGCAGACTCGCCGGCCAGACAGGGACGATGCAGGCATCAAAGCGTCGCAATGCCATGCCGACCCCGGACAATGCCTGTGTGGCGCCCTCGGCGTCAATATCAATGATCTCTTCCAGTGCATGAATATGCAGACGCCCGCCCGCGTGCTGACCGAGCAAAGGCTCCACCCAGCTGACAGTACATTCTGTCAACAAGATTGCACAGTCGAGACGTTCTCTCATACCACCCTCCTTCTTGTGATTTATCCTTTTTCTTTGATTACGATCGCCTTTGTAATTAATGTGTTTCGGTGGCCGACCGCGGCCTCAATCATGCTCAACCTGGCAGCCTCTGGCAATTCGTAGAAGGCGCAATACGGGGCTGGGGGATTTACTCAACGAGGTGGCATGAAGCTGAGATATCATCCCCGTATGTTCAGCCATTTTGAAACTACCGTCCTTCTTCAGACCCTTTTCCTGATTGCCATCGTTGCTGAGGCCATGACGGCCGCGCTGGCTGCCGGCAAACGCGAGATGGACTGGGTGGGCGTATGCCTGCTGGGGTGCATAACTGCTCTGGGTGGCGGCACTGTGCGCGACGTCGTCCTGGGAAACCAGCCGCTCACCTGGGTGCAACACCCTTCATATCTTCTGCTGACCGGTGGGGCCGCGCTTTTCACCATTGCGGTTGCACGCTACATGCACAAGTTGCGGAACATTTTCCTGTTTCTAGATGCCGTCGGCCTCGTGGTCTTCACCATCATCGGTTGCGACGTCGCATTGCGGCTGGAACTTCCTGTGGTGGTGGTGGTTGCATCCGGCATGCTCACAGGCTGTGTGGGAGGCGTCCTGCGCGACCTTCTCTGCAACAGCATTCCCCTGCTGTTTCGTGCCGAGCTTTACGCAACGGTGTCGGTCATCACAAGTCTGCTCTATATCGCGGGGCTAACTTTAGATTTCAACCACGACCTCGTGCTGGCCGTTTCAATGTTATCCGGCCTCGCTCTACGCCTGCTTGCGCTGCGGTATGGGTGGAGCATGCCGAAATTCATATATGGCGGCAATATTCATTGACGCGCCTGTATGGGGGGATGGCATGCCGAAGTGTTGGGAACGGAATCCCGCAGTGGTGGGGGCGATGTCCCGAAGTCCGTCGCCCTCCCCCGCACTGGTTGAAGAAGGAATCAGCGCTTGAGCGCCTGAGCCAGAACGGGCAATTAACCGTCCTATGACCTGAATGTCGCGAGGGCCTGGTCCGCCACTTCAGGGTTGATCATTCTTGGCGGCCTCCGGCCGGCCGCGATATCGATGATCTGCTGTGCCCCCACGCGAGCTACATTGGTACGGCCTTCGTGAGTCACGCCCGCAGTATGGAAGGTCGCCACGACATTCGGAAGGGAAAGCAGCGGATTCGAAAGCGGCGGTGGTTCCACCGACCAGACGTCCAGGCCTGCACCAGCCAGATGCCCGTTGCTCAGCGCATGGTAAAGGGCATCTTCGTCATGGATGCCACCGCGCGCAGTGGTAATGAAATATGCACCTGGTTTCATCAGTGCAAATTCCCTCGCTCCCATCATTCCCATCGTTTCAGGGTTGCGCGGACAGTGCAGGCTTACGATGTCGCTTCCTGACAGCAGGGTGTCGAGGGCGGCTGGCTGGGCTCCCCTGCGGAGAATTTCCGCATCATCCACATAAGGGTCATAAGCCAGCACCTGCATACCAAACGCCTGGGCAAGAGTAGCCATGCGAGTGCCAATTTGGCCAATGCCAACAAGGCCTATCACCTTTCCAGAGATTTCGTGCCCCATCAGGCTTTCGCGGCTGACAACTTCACCCTGTCGGAGGACTCTATCCGACTCGCCAATTCGGTGACTGAGGTTCAGAAGCAAGCCAAAGGCATGCTCAACCACCGATACGGCATTGCCACCTGCCTGATTGACAACGAGAACACCCGCTTGCGAACAAGCCGGTACATCTATGGTGTCATACCCTGAACCGGTGCTGGAAACCACCTTGAGATTGGGAAAGCGCGAAAGTAGTTCGCTCGTTACCTGGTATGCAAGAGGAACCTCGTCTTTCGCAGCCGACACATGGTAGATATCGGCTGCGGCGAGCTTTTTCCAATTGTCTTCGGGAGGATCAGCCAAGCGCATGATTGAAAGCTCAATGCCCGGTTGGTCTTCCAGCATTTGGTCGAAGCAAGGGTCAATCCACAGATCGAGTCTAACGACTTTAACGCTCACTTTGTCTCCTTCCAAAGACAAAACCCCACCCGATGGAATCGGGTGGGGTATTGCGGGATAAGTGCCTGACGATGACCTACTTTCACAGACGTCCGTCCACTATCATCGGCGCTAAGGCGTTTCACGGTCCTGTTCGGGATGGGAAGGCGT
>JAJUFI010000144.1 GCA_029263795.1 Alcaligenaceae bacterium | reverse complement strand
GGCGCACTGATTTCGGGGGGCGAGGATACTGCCGACGCCAAGCTCGAAGTCATGGAAGCTTGCGGTATCCGTACCACCCGCGATCCATCCGAAATGGGCAAACTGCTCAAGTCGGTGTTGTAAGTAATGGGGGGTCCGCCAAAAGCGGGCCCCATCCATGCTGTGCTCTCGTCACTTCCCCCCAAGGGAACACCGAGGCACTCGCAGGGCCTTGCGGCGATCCTTACAAGAAGCTGAATTATAATGGCCCGTTTTTTTGTTCCCCACGCCCTCTGGGCGCGTGAGGGCCTCGATAATCCATCTTCTTAATGCCGACAGGCACTTACGGAAACACCTATGGTTGAATTTTTCCAGACGCTCCATTGGGGCGCGATCTTTCAGATCATCCTGATCGACATCCTCCTGGGCGGCGACAACGCCGTTATCATTGCGCTGGCATGTCGCAATCTGCCCAAATCCCAACGTCTGCAAGGCATTCTCTGGGGTACTGCAGGCGCCATCTTCCTGCGCGTCATCCTCATCGCCTTTGCACTCGTACTGCTCGACATCCCCTTCCTCAAGCTGGTCGGCGGTGCCTTGTTGGTGTGGATTGGCGTGAAATTGCTGCTGCCTGAGGAAGACGAACATGGAAATGTATCGGGCGCAACATCCGTATGGAGTGCGGTCAAGACGATTCTGATTGCCGACCTGGTGATGAGCCTGGACAACGTCATTGCCATTGCCGGTGCCGCACAGAACACCCATGCTGATCATCAGATCTACTACGTGATCTTCGGTCTTATCGTCAGTGTGCCCATCATCATCTGGGGCAGCACCCTGGTTCTGAAGCTGATCGACCGCTTCCCGCTGGTCGTTACCTTCGGTGCTGCTTTGCTGGGCTGGATTGCCGGTGGCATGCTGGTTACCGATGTCTTCGTCATTGACAAGATCGGCGAAGTCAGCCAGACAGTGAAGATTGCCGCCGAAGTGGTTGGTGCACTCTTTGTGGTCGGTCTTGGCAAGTGGCTGGCATCTCGTCGTAGTGGCCCAGTTGAGGCAAATTAAATGAGTCTGTTCAAGTCATCTTCTGATCCTGACAAGCCTGATTCGGGTCTGTCACTGCTTGGGGGCCTGGGTATCCTGGCTCTCATCGGCATAGGCCTGTATTTGCTGTTCAAGTGGCTGGCGGGGTGAATATGTCCGCTCCATCCAGGCTGGTGATCGCCACCCGTGCGAGCAGGCTTGCGCTGTGGCAGGCAGAACATGTGCAAGCGCGGCTGCAGGCGCTTTACCCCGAGTGCGAAGTCACCCTGCTGAAGATGACCACCCGAGGCGACCAGATCCTTGACCGCACACTGTCGAAAGTGGGCGGGAAAGGTCTGTTCGTTAAGGAACTGGAAACGGCCCTGCTTGATGGCAGGGCCGATCTGGCAGTGCATTCGCTGAAGGACGTGCCAGTTGATCTGACCACGCCCTTCAGTCTGCCAGTAATCATGGAAAGGGAAGACCCGCGCGATGCTTTCGTGTCATCGCGCTATGCATCCCTGGACGAACTTCCAGAAGGAAGTGTCGTTGGCACCTCCAGTTTGCGGCGCGAATCGCAGATCCGCGCACGTTTCCCGAAATTGGTCGTGAAGCCGTTGCGCGGCAACCTAGACACTCGTCTGGGTAAGCTCGACAAGGGCGAATATGACGCCATCATTCTTGCTGCGGCCGGCTTGCGCAGGCTGGGGCTGGGTTCGCGCATCCGATCCCTGCTAGAACCGGCGGTGAGTCTTCCTGCTGCAGGGCAGGGTGCACTGGGTATCGAAATTCTTGAAGCCAGGGCCGAACTGGTTTCCTGGCTTTCACCGCTGGCCTGTCCGCAGACAACTGCCTGTGCTGTCGCGGAACGTGCCGTCTCGCGTGTACTCGGTGGCTCCTGCCAGGTGCCGTTGGCTGCCTATGCTCAGGTGCACGGAGACACATTGAATGTGGAAGCCCTCGTTGCAGAACCCGATGGCTCGCTGGTCATCCGCAGCCAGGAGGCCGGCAAACTTGCAGACGCCCGGAGTGTGGGCGAGGCGGCGGCCCGCCAGCTCCTGTCACAAGGCGCTGAGGCCATACTGGCGCGCCTCCTGCCGCCTTCGGCCTGAGCGCCTTCAACATTTAGGGCGGCATGTCCACCGGCCATGTCTTTCTCACCCGCCCGGCAGGCCGCAATGGCTCGGTGCCGGGCCGTCTGCGCGCAGCAGGCATGCAGGTCACCGAACTTCCGGCTCTGGAGCTGCGGCCACTGAAAGGCTGCACCATTCCTGAACCTGCTGGCTTTGAACTTATTATTTTTGTCAGCCGCTACGCCGTGCAGCGGTTCTTTCACTTATGGCACGGTCGCGCAGAAGGGAAGGCTGGCGATGCCGGGGCCACTTGGCCGCCTGCGACGCTGGCCGGCGCAGTGGGTGCCAGCACAGGTAAGGCCCTGCGCGCAGCCGGCTTGGGGCTGGAACATATTGTCCACCCTCCCGCCGATGTTCAGGATCAAGATTCCGAAGCGCTCGTCCGGGAGCTCGAGGCTCGAGGTTTGCAGCCCCGTAGAGTGCTCATCGTACGGGGCACCGATGGCAGGCCATGGCTGTCCGAGGCCCTTGCGGCGCGCGGTGCGCATGTAGAGTACCTGCCTCTGTATGAACGTGTTCCGGCCAACTGGGCGCCGGACCTCACTGCACAATTGAAAAGGGTCTTGCAGGCAAACGCCGGCGAAGACACTTCAACTATACCGCCGCCCGGGGGCGTCGACGCTCATACAGGGCTCGATGCCACCTCGCAAGCCCATTCGCGGCGCTGCATCTTCCTGCTCACCAGCAGTGACGGGGTACGCGCCATGGCACAGAGATTGCGGGAACTCGGCCTGATACATCTTTGGTCAAACTGCGCGTTTGTCGTAATCCACGAACGCATAGCTGCAACGCTACAATCGGAAATCGCGCCGCATCGCATCGACGATCTCGAACGCCTGGCGCTGTGTACGCCCGATGATGATGCCATTGTCGAAGCGATTCGTGCCGTGGCAGGGCCAACGGCAGAACCATAGGTTTACAATCCGGCCATGACTGACAAGAAAACCGATACGTCGCAAGACGACCGTGCACGCTCCCAGACACCAGTGTTGACCACTCCGGCGAGCAAGAGGGTGCCGCCAAACGAGGGGGCATCAGGGAGCAATGACAAATCAGGGGGTGCTGCGCGCTCCTTGTTGGCGCCAGCGGCCCTGGTGCTGGCCCTGGTTGCTGCGGGGCTATCCTTTGCTGTCTGGCAGCAGCACAAGGAGACACAGGCCGCGCAGGCACAGTTTATGTCGCGGCTGTCCGGGCAGGAAACGCAGGCTGGCGAGGCAGCCTCCCGAGTGCAGGCGTTGCACACGCGCATTGAGCGCCTTGAATCGGAAATCGGCTCCCTCCATGGGCAGATTGCCGAAATGTCATCGGTCGTCCGCGATCTCGATGAAGCCTTGCGCATTATGACCGATCGTGGGTCGGAGCTCGTACTCCTCAACGACATTGATCACTTGGTCACGATTGCGCAGCAGCAGCTGCAACTGGGTGGGAATGTCCGCAACGCCATCGTCGCGCTGGAATCGGCGCAGGCTCAGTTGGCACGGGCAAACCGTCCATCACTTGCCATGCTGATGCAGACGCTCAATGGGGATCTCGACCGTCTTCGCGCTGCCTCCACCATCGATATCGCCGCGTTCTCCAGCCAGCTGGAAGAACTCGCGATGCTCGTGACCGAGGCGCCGCTCATCATGCCAGATGCCGCGGCGCGCGGTGAAGCGCCGCAGGCGTCTAGCCCTGAACGCGAACAACCGGCCCCAACGTCTCCGCCCGCCGACTCTCAGAACAATGTCTGGTGGGAAAGGGCCTGGGAAAAGACGCGGGAGTTGTCCAATACCGCATGGCGTTCCCTGCGCGAGGACCTCGGCCAGTTCATCGACGTCCGGCGAGTTGACGACGCCGCAGCTTTGCTGATGTCGCCCGATCAGGCGCAGCGTTTCCGTGACAACCTGCGCACTCGCATCATGACTGCTCAGTTGGCGCTGATGATGCGTCAACCCGAAGTTTGGAAAACGGAAACCGAAGCCATCGTGAAGGCGGTGGAGTCGCGTTTCGACGAATCATCACCCATGACGCGCAAGGCGCTGCGCATCGCGCGCAATATGGCCGACACCCCGATAGACGCCAGCCTGCCCGCAGTGGACAACACCCTGCAGGCGCTGGCCGCATTGCGTGAAGAACAGAGCACCATGCTCGATGGCGCAGAAGCGCAGGCGGGTGAACCGGCCGATGCGGCGGGTGAAGGGGGTGCGTCAGTTTCCGACACGCCAGCAGCAGAGACTGTCCCTGAGGACGCCAAGCCGGAGTCGGACGAGGCGGCGGAGGCAACAGAAACCGCGCCGGGTACATCGGCCGACCAACCGGTGGGGAGTTGATCCATGCGTACCTGGTTCTGGACCATTGCCGTTTTCGCGGCAGCCGTTGCGCTTGCCCTGGTGTTGCGCGAGCACAGTGGCAATGTGGTGATTGTCGCCCAGCCGTGGCGCATCGAACTCTCCCTGACGCTTGCCGTGCTGCTGCTGGTGGGCGTGTTCGCCTTGCTCTACTTTGTATTGCGGGTGTTTGCCTGGGTAGGGCAGCGTCCCGAACGTTTCCGCAGTTGGCGCAGCCGCCGTTCGGTGCGGCGCGATCAGGAAGCTCTTGAGAGCGGTTGGATCAACGTCCTGGAAGGCAAGTATGTGAACGCCGACAAGGACTTCACCCGTGTTGTGTCGCGTACGCGTTCCGACAAGCGGAAAGTGCTGGCTGCGCTTGCCTCTGCCAATGCAAATCATCAGTTGGGTGAATACAGGCAGCGCGACCAGGCTCTTGCCATTGCAAAGCAGGCGGCAGGGGATGACATCCGGCTGCGCGAGGCCTGGGCCATTGTTGCCGCAGAAATTTATCTTGACCAGAACCGCCCGCAAGATGCTCTTGCACTGTTGCAACCGTTGCAGGACGCCAGCTCGCGCTATCTGCATGCAACCCGTCTTTTGCTGCGCGCACACAGGCAGTTGGGCAATTATGACCGCGTATATGAGCTCACCCGTTTGCTGCTGCGTCGCGGAGTGCTTGAAAAGGAAGAAGCCAAGCAGCTCATTGAGATATCGGCGTCGGCCCGCCTGCGCAGTGCGGGGCCCCAGGGTTTCAAGGCCATTTGGGGCGACCTGCGTTCCGATGAACGGGTAATGCCCGATATCGCGCTCGCCGCTGCACAAGTGCTGTCTGCTGACGGGCAGCATGAGGAAACCGCGCGCATTCTGGAAGCAGCCATCGCTGTCGACCCCGATCCGCGTCTGCTGAGTGCTTATTCCCAGTGCCCGCAGCAGTTCGTTTCGCGCCGTCTGGCCAAGGCCGAAGAATGGCTGAAGAAGTATCCCGATAATGCCGCCTTATTGGCCGCCATGGGTAATCTGTGTCTGACTGGCCAATTGTGGGGGCCGGGTGAACTGTATCTGAAGCGGAGCATGGCGCTTCGTAGCGACATGCGCATTCACGCGCTGCTCGGCAATCTTTACGACCGTCTTGGCCGCCGTGAGGAAGCTATGAGGCATTGGCGGCTGGCAGCCAGCGTTGTCGGGGTGCTGCCTGTCCTCGCCCGCAGCCGGCACTTGCCCGCAGCGGATATGCGCGATGACCCTACGCTGATCGATGTCGAAGTCTCACCCGAACCAGGGGCCGAAGCCGAACGTATTGAGGCACCCATTGCCGCCAGTGCTGCCGACTATGTTGCAGAAGAGCCTGCGCAGCCGGATGTTCCGCCGGATGCAGCAATCCCGCCAAACGAAGTAAAATCTTCCGGTTCAGCCCACGAGGAACTGG
This sequence comes from Alcaligenaceae bacterium, assembly GCA_029263795.1. Classification (GTDB taxonomy): domain Bacteria; phylum Pseudomonadota; class Gammaproteobacteria; order Burkholderiales; family Burkholderiaceae_B; genus Yanghanlia. The sequence goes on along the minus strand of JAJUFI010000144.1, from coordinate 289 downwards.
ACAAATACTTCGACAGTGCGCCGATTCCCGGTGTGGATGTCACACAGACTTCCGACGGCCCCCGGGGAAAGCGTTGAAGCGAGTCCTACAAAAACAGGCCGCGCCGGCGTCTTGAGGCTGGCGCGGTTCTGAACCCAATCAGATCCATTACATTTTCATAGCAAGGTTGAGAGCATGAGCCTAGACCGCGTGCCCGCGGGCAAGAATTTGCCGGACGAATTCAACGTCATCATTGAAATCCCCATGAATGCCGACCCGGTGAAATACGAGGTGGACAAGGACACCGGCG
>JAJUFI010000024.1 GCA_029263795.1 Alcaligenaceae bacterium | reverse complement strand
TTCATGCAGGGGGCGGCAGGGCCAGAGTTTCGGGAAGGTGCACAAGCCTTCCTTGAAAAGCGTAAACCCGATTTTCTAGCTGCCGCTTCTGCGGGTCAGCGGAATACGCTTACATAGGCGGGGTAAAAGCTCGCATAGAGCACTGCCGCCACTGCGATATTCACTGGCGTCATCAACAGCTGCATGACCCCGGCGGAGAGGCCAAGCACCATGAGCAGGGTGGCCGCCATCTGAACGGCAAAGAAGATGGCAGCCCAGCTCAGGCCGTAAAGCAGGAAAGCCCACTTATTGCGCCAGCATGCCACCATGGAGAAGAAAAGGGCTTGCTTCATGGGTATGCCATGCCAGCCTATGAGGGCCGGGGCATGCCAGAAGAGCATGGAAATGAGCACGTACAGTACGCCAAAGGTGAGCATGGGAGCCTGCATGGCCCGTAGCAGTGCAATGTCGTCGATCTCCGTGGCGCCTTCCAGTGCGCCCGTGAGTGAGTCCAGAAAGGGCAGGGTGGCCAGCACACCACCGGCCAGACACGAAACCAGATACGCCAGGCCCAGTAGGAACAGCCGCTTGCGCACGTTTGAATCCCGCAAGGGCAAGGTCCACATGCCGAGCTGCATGGCTTCACCCAATTCGATGCGCTGGCAGGCTGAAAGGGTGATGAAAGTGAGGCTGGGGGTGGCAATGATGAGCGCCATTTGCCCAAAGATGGGAATCAGGTAGCTGAAGGTGATGAGCAGCCCCAGCGTCATGCTCCAGAAAAACATTGCCAGTGGCTGCTTCATGCAGATGCGATAACCCTGGTGTATCCAGAACCAGCCTGCGTGGATGGGAAGAATGGCAGCTTGCATGGCGAAACAATCAGGGCAGGGCCGGCGCAGCAACCTGGCGACGCAAACGCAGAATACGCTCGAAATGACGTGGGTCGTGCGGTTTCAGCGTCTGTGCCGGACGCGGCAGAAAATAATCGTATAGGCGCGAAATCCAGAACCGCAGGGCCCCGGCCTGCAGCATGCGCGGCCAGGCTTCACGTTCTTCCTGCGTGAATGGCCGCACCGACGCATACGCCTGCAGGAAGGCGTTCAGGCGGGCTTCAATGAAAGCACCAGTTTCGCGTTCTATGCACCAGTCATTGGCACATACCGCCACGTCGAAAATCCAGGTATCACAGCCGGCAAAGTAGAAGTCGATGATGCCGCCCATGCGCGGGTTTTCGTATGTGCCGTCAAAAAGCACATTATCGCGGAACAGGTCGCAGTGGGCGGGGCCGTTCGGCAGCGCCCTGTAGATATCCGTTTCCGCAAACTGTACTTGCTCATCGAGCGTCGTTTTCAGCATCTGCGCCTGTTCCCCTTCAAGGAATGGCAGTACCCGGGGCGCAGTTTCCTGCCACCATGGCAGCCCTCTCAGGTTGGGCTGATGGATGGGGAAATCCTGTGCCGCAAGATGCATGCGGGCGAGAGTCTGACCAATCTGGGCGCAATGGGCCGGACTGGGGTCTGGTTCGTAGCCGCCCGACAGACGGGTGACGATGGTGCAAGGCTTATCATGCAAGGTGGTGAGGCGGGCGCCGTCGCGCATGGCCTGTGGGTGCGGAACAGGAACGCCCCGTTCGGCCAGGTGAGTCATCAGCTCTATGTAGAAAGGCAGCTGTTGGGCTGTCAGCACCTCGAAAATCGTTAGGACATACTCGCCGCGAGTCGTGTTGAGAAAATAATTGGTATTTTCTATACCTGCCGTGATGCCACGCAGAGAAACGAGTTCTCCGAGCGTGTAGCGTTGCAGCAGTTCGCGGGCGTCGTCATCGCTGACGGGGGTGAAAACAGCCATGGGTGCGTGTGACTCCTTGTTTGGGGCCGGGTGACGGGCCGCTGAATTTTAGTCCAGCTTGCCGGTTCGTGCGAAAATGAAGGGTTTTAGCTTCACATGCGTATCAAATCTTTCTGATGACTGCTTCCACCCGTGCTGAAACCCTTGGGCCCATTCTGGAAGGCTCCGTGCCGGACCCTCAGGCATGGGAACTGTGCGTCGCACCCATGATCGACGTGACGGACCGTCACTGTCGTTACTTCCACCGTCTGCTGGCACCCAAAGCGCGCCTGTACACAGAGATGATCACTACCGGGGCCTTGTTGTACGGCAATGTGTCGCGCCATCTGGATTTCGATGAGAGTGAACACCCTGTGGCACTACAGCTGGGCGGCAGCGAACCGCAAGACTTGGCAAAGGCGGCCAAGTTGGGTGCAACGTGGGGTTATGACGAAATCAATCTCAACTGTGGCTGCCCTTCGGAAAGAGTGCAGAAAGGCGCTTTCGGGGCATGCCTGATGGCTGAGCCCAGCCTAGTTGCCGATTGCATCAAGGCCATGCAGGATGCCGTTGACGTGCCGGTGACGGTAAAGCATCGCCTTGGGCTCGATTACGACGATTCCTACGATTTCGTACGGGACTTCGTGGGCCACATACACGACACTGGCTGCCGTGTGTTCATCGTGCACGCGCGCAACGCAGTATTGAAGGGTCTGAGCCCTAAGGACAATAGAGAAATTCCGCCGCTGCGCTATGACATGGCGGCCAGGCTGGTGGCAGACTTTTCCGATTCAGTTTTTGTCGTGAACGGCGGTCTGGTGCGTGTCGAGCAATGTGAAGAGGCTTTGAGTACCTTTCATGGCGTGATGCTGGGCAGGGCAGCGTGGCACACACCAGATGTTCTTGCCGATTTGTCTGCCCGATTGGGGCACACCGAACAACGCGTGAACGATAGGGAAGTTCTGGAAGCCATGATCCGTTACGCCGCTGGCCAAGTTGAGGCAGGCGTCGCACTGCGGCACGTGATCAAAGCCATGCTGGGGTGGCAGACGGGACGGACAGGGGCACGTCGCTGGCGCAGAATGCTGTCAGACGCCAAGGCATTGGCACTGAATGACCCTCAATTGTTGGCTCAGGCGTGGGCACAACTCAGCTAAGTGCCCGCCCATGTACTGAATGTGGGGCCAAAAAAATCGGGCTCCGCAGAGCCCCGTTGAGTTGCTTCAAACGCTGGCCTGGTCGCTGGGCCAGTCGCGTATGTACGCCTTCAACATGGTGTTCTCGAAAGCCTGGGCCGCGACAATGGCCGCAGCCATGTCGTAGAAGGAGATGACGCCCAGCAGGGTGGGGCCGTCCATGACGGGAATGTAGCGCGCGTGCTTTTCCAGCATGAGGCGCTGTACTTCCTCGAAGCCTGTATTGGGTGACACGCTGACCGGGGCATCATCCATAATGCTGCGCACGGTGTAGTTGCCGACCGAACCACCCGAAGTATGCAGATAACGGATGATCTCCCGGAAGGTGAGCATTCCGGCAAGCTGGCCATGTTCCATGATCACCAGGGAGCCGATATCTTGTTCGGACATGCAGTCAATGGCGTCCTGGATGGGTGTGTCGGGGGTGGCGGTAAAAAGCGTATTGCCCTTCACACGGAGAATTTCACTTACTTTCAACATAATGGTCTCCCGGTGTCTCCATTGGGATTTCTCTGGACATTGTGCCCCATGCGGGGGGGTTCTGGTAGGGGGCCGCTGGTTCGAACAAAGTGTCCAAATGTACGGTCTCGCCTGAAATTGATCGCGCGATTGCATTCAACAGCAAGGGTTCGTTCACGAGCCCGGGTTGCGAAGTGTCCAGCAGCCAAGCGTCGATGAGCGGTTGCAATGTACTGCGACTGGGGTCACAGGCCAGCACCCAGGTTTCCGTTCCTTCGTGCTCGGTGTTCACGACGTAGCCGAGCATCTTCAGGGTATGCAGGACCTTGTCCAGTTCATCCTGATGTAGCCTGAGCCGCCTGCACAGTTCGCCGATGCCGAAGCCGGGAGTCGGGCCCTTCCATGCATGCCAGAGGAGATGAAGCACCCGAACGCCATCGACGAAGGCGTTGCCAGTGAAGTGTTGCTGTTCCCAACGCCGTTGACGGAGGGCCGGCAGCAGGGCCGTCACGGTGGCGCCAAGCAAGATCACCAGCCACGACAGATAAACCCACAGCAGGAAAATCGGTATGGTGGCAAACGCACCATAAATGATGGTGTAGGAAGGAAAACGGGTGAGGTAGTAGGCGATGCCCACCCGCAGCGTTTCCAGCACTATCGCAGTGCAGAACCCGCCTATTAGTGCGTCTTTCCAGCGGACAGGCCGGTTGGGGACGGTGAAGAACAGCGCGGAATAGCCGCAGCCCGTCAGCACCAACGGAATGATGGACAAGGCGAACGTGCCGAGTGCGGGCAGGTCGCGAATGAGGCCCATGGATTCACGGGCCACCATGGATACCGCCCAGAGGCTCGCCCCAACCAGAATTGGCCCGAGCGACAGCAGGGCCCAGTACACGAGTATGCGTTGCCGCAGGGGGCGACGGGTTTCCACTTGCCATATGTCGTTGAAGGCGTCGTCTATGGTGCGGAACAGCATGATCGACGTGACGACCAGAAACAGCGCACCGATCGTGGTGAGGCCCGAAGCTTTCGCCGCGAACTCGTTGAGGTAGCTCATGACGGTGTCAGACACCACCTCGGGCATGACGTTAGTGGAGAAGAAATTTTCGAGGGCGTAGCGAAATTCGGCGAAAAGGGGAAACGCCGTGAAGAGCGACAGCACCACCGCCAGCATGGGCACCAGGCTCAGCACTGTTGTATAGGTGAGACTGGAGGCCACCCGGGCGAGTTTTTTGTCGCGTGCGCGCTGGGCAGCGTAGCGCAAGACGGCCAGCGTGGTCGCCCATGGCCCGCTGTCGCCGTCTGCCTGATCTCCTTTTCCGGACGCGCTGCTTTCAGCTTCCGTCAGCCCTTGCATGACCTGTCAGCCTCGTGTTCTTTCGGGTGATAATACCAGCATGACAACATCCCCTAATTCTATCTGGCGCTGGACGGCGGTTGCTTCCCTGTTCGGCCTGATCGTCCTTTGTCTGGCCTGGGAATTGCGCCTGGCACCGATTTTTCCTGGCGGTTCCTGGATGGCGCTGAAGGCGCTGCCCCTCCTGCTGCCATTGCGTGGTGTTCTGAAAGGCAATCTCTATACCATGCAATGGGCCTCTATGTTCATCCTCCTGTGGTTCATGGAAGGCGTCATGCGGGCCTGGTCAGATCTCAATCCGGTTTCCGCCTGGCTTGCGGGTCTGGAAATTGCCTTGTCCTTGCTGTTTTACGTATCGGCCGTCCTGTACTGCCGGCCCGCCAAGAAGGCGGCCAAGATGCGGGCAGCCAGGCAGCCGGTCAGGCAGCAATGAATATGGAATCCGGCAAACTCGACTTCCCAGCCTCTCAGACGGGCTCACTCGTGACCTCGCTCGCTGATTTGCGGGTGGAAAATTCCTATGCGGGTCTGCCGCGGGGTTTTCACACCTTTCTGCAGCCTCAGCCCCTTGGTGACCCAAAGCTCCTGCATGCCAATGTTGAAGTTGCCGCCATACTGGGCATCGACCCTTCTGTTCTGAAATCGCCCGAGTTCCTGCAAGTCGTATCGGGAGAGCAACCGTTGCCGGGAGGTCGTACGCTCGCGGCCGTTTACAGCGGTCATCAGTTCGGTGTTTGGGCCGGTCAGCTGGGAGACGGGCGCGCCCATCTTCTTGGGGAAATCATCACCCCGCAGGGGCCACAGGAACTTCAACTTAAAGGGTCCGGGCGAACACCGTATTCCCGCATGGGCGATGGCCGCGCCGTGCTGCGTTCTTCCGTTCGGGAGTATTTGGCCAGCGAAGCCATGGCAGGTCTGGGAATTCCAACTACGCGAGCCTTGGCCATCGTCGTGTCGGATGACCCGGTTTATCGCGAAACTGTCGAGACTGCGGCCATTGTCACCCGGGTTGCCCCAAGTTTCGTGCGCTTCGGCAGTTTTCAGCACTGGACGGGCAAGGCGGAACAGCTGCGTATCCTGACTGACTATGTCATCGACCGCTTTTTTCCGCAGGCACGTGAAAGCAGCGCCGGGGAAGCCAACAGCGATCATCAGCCCATTTTGCGCATGTTGCGCAAAGTCACACGGCTTACTGCGCGTATGGTCGCTGATTGGCAGACGGTGGGTTTCTGCCATGGGGTGATGAATACCGACAATATGTCCATACTGGGCCTGACCATGGATTACGGCCCTTACGGCTTTATGGACGGCTTTCAGGCTAATCACATTTGCAACCATAGCGACACCTCCGGGCGTTACGCCTGGAATGTGCAACCGGCGGTGGCACACTGGAATCTTTACCGTCTGGGCAGCGTCTTTCTTACACTGGGCCTGGAGGAAGAGGACTTACGTGAGGCTCTATCGAGCTACCAGGATGATTTCCTGCAGGCCTACCACAGTAACTTGCGGCGCAAGTTTGGCCTGCAAACGTGGCTCAAGGAAGACGAGCAGCTGGTTGACGATTGGTGGCGTCTTCTGCACTCGCAACGTGCGGATTTCACCCTGGCGTTCCGTACTCTCGCAGATGCTCCGGTTGACCCACAGGCGTTTCTCAAGCTGTTTCACGACCCAGAGCCAGCCAGGCAGTGGTTGCATAGCTACGAGCAACGCCTTCAGGCCCAAACTTTCCCTGAGGCTGAACGGCGCGAATCCATGCTGCGTGTCAACCCGCTTTATGTGCTGCGCAATCATCTGGCGCAAGAGGCCATTGAAGCCGCCGGCAGGGGCGACCCCGGCGAAATCGAAACTCTGATCAATCTGCTGCGCGACCCGTACACGGAAAGGCCGGGCTTTGAATATTACGCACAGGAGGCGCCCGAATGGGCACAGCGTCTGGAGGTCAGTTGCTCCTCCTGATTCAACATGCATGCCCGTGCTTTACTTGCGCGGATACAATCGCCCTCATTCCTCTTTGTTAGCACTCCTCATCACTTTTCTGTATCCCACCATGTCCGGCAACACTTTAGGCAAGTTATTCTGTGTCACAAACTTCGGCGAATCGCATGGGCCGGCCATAGGTGCCGTGGTGGATGGCTGCCCGCCGGGTCTGCCGCTGGAAGCTGCCGACATTCAGGTTGAACTGGATCGACGTCGTCCCGGGACTTCCCGGCATGTCACCCAGAGGCAGGAAGCCGACCAGGTGGAGATTCTGTCGGGCGTGTATGAGGGGGTGACTACAGGCACACCCATTGGCCTGTTGATCCGCAATACTGATCAGCGCAGCAAGGATTATGGCAACATCCTGCAGACTTTCCGTCCGGGCCATGCCGATTTTTCCTACTGGAAGAAGTATGGCGTACGTGACCCGCGCGGTGGCGGCCGTTCTTCGGCCCGGCTCACTGCTCCCACGGTGGCGGCGGGCGCCATCGCAAAGAAATGGCTAGCCAGGGAATACGGTACCGTCATTCGAGGCTATATGAGCCAGCTCGGTCCGATAAACATTCCCTTTGTGTCCTGGGAGGAGGTCGCCAACAACCCGTTCTTTGCGCCCAACGCCGAGATTATTCCTGAGCTGGAAGCCTTCATGGATTCACTCCGCCGGGACGGCGATTCCATTGGTGCGCGTATTGAAGTCGTGGCGGAGAACCTTCCGGCGGGCTGGGGAGAGCCCATTTACGACCGTCTTGATGCAGACATCGCGCATGCGATGATGGGTCTGAATGCGGTGAAGGGCGTGTCCGTTGGTGCCGGCTTTGCCAGCATTGAGCAGCGGGGTTCGGAGCATGGCGATGAGATCACCCCCGAAGGGTTTCTGAGCAATCATGCCGGAGGCATTCTGGGGGGTATATCTACTGGTCAGCCCATCACTGTGTCGCTGGCCATCAAACCGACTTCAAGCATACGTGTGGAGCGCCGTTCCGTGACGGTCGATGGTGAGCCAACTGTCGTGCAAACCTTTGGCAGGCACGATCCCTGCGTAGGCATACGTGCCACGCCCATCGCCGAGGCTTTGCTCGCCATCGTCCTGATGGATCATGCAATGCGGCATCGAGCTCAGCGGGGTGTGTGAGACTTCTCTTTTCCATAGTAAGGAACAGACATGAACAACGCCAAAGGATCGGGAAAGCGCTTTGTCAGGTGGGCCGGCGTTCTGGCCCTGCTTGCAGCGAGCGGTTGCGCCAGCGTACAGACCACTGGAAGCGGTACTGTGGGTGTGGACCGGAAGCAGTTCATTGCTGCGTCGGTGCCCGCTGAACAGCTGCAACAGGCGGCCAATCAGCAGTATTCAGAACTCATGGCCAAAGCACGTGCGGCTGGTGCGCTGGACGCTGACGCCGCGCAGGTGCAGCGGGTGCGTACCATCACCAATCGTCTGATCACCCAAGTCGGGGCGTTCCGCCCGGATGCGAGCAGCTGGCCATGGGAAATTCATGTCATCAGTGCCGATGAGGTCAACGCTTGGTGCATGCCGGGCGGCAAGATGGCGGTCTATACCGGTCTGATCAACCGCATCAAGCCCACGGATGACGAGCTTGCCGCCGTGCTGGGCCACGAGATGGCGCACGCGCTGCGGGAGCATTCGCGGGAACAAATCTCCCAGCAGATGGCCACTCAAGTGGGTCTGTCGATTTTGACCGCAGTCACGGGTGTCCAAGGTGTAAACGATCTGGGCTCGGCGCTGACGAATGTCATGTTCACGCTGCCGAACAGTCGTACCCATGAATCCGAGGCCGATCTCATTGGTGTGGAGCTTGCTGCGCGGGCCGGTTATGACCCACGCGCAGCTGTGACACTGTGGCAGAAGATGGCGGCCCTAGGTGGTGGCAGTGCGCCCGCAGAATTCCTGTCCACCCACCCATCGCCGGCGACCCGCAGCGCCGAATTGCAGCGCAATGCGGAGAAGGTAATGCCCCTTTACGAGGCCGCGCGCCGCTGAGCGCTACTGCGGTAAGTGACCAGGGCCGCACACAGCAGTGGATGTAGCGCGCCTTCAGTAAACCATTATCCTGTCAGTACTGATACTAGGATAATGGTTCATCTTGTACGGGTTTTTGACGGTGGCATAATGAGCTGTATCGTCCGGGCGACAGCATGCGCCGCGGGATTTTTCAGTCAGTTCCGACTCCAGGATCGAGAAAATGCCACAAACCCTGTATGACAAGCTCTGGTCTGCCCATGTGGTGCACCAGGAAGAAGACGGTACCTGTCTGCTGTATATCGACCGCCATCTCGTGCACGAGGTCACCAGCCCGCAAGCCTTTGAAGGCCTTACGCTGGCCGGTCGCAAGCCGTGGCGCACCAGCGCAAACCTTGCGGTGGCGGATCACAACGTACCCACCGAAAACCGCGCCGCTGGCATTGACGACCCCGTCTCGCGCCTTCAGGTCGAGACTCTTGACGAGAATTGCGAAAAGCATGGCATCACCCTGTTTGGAATGAACGACCTGCGTCAGGGCATTGTGCATGTCATCGGGCCGGAGCAGGGTGCCACCCTGCCGGGCATGACAGTGGTCTGCGGTGACTCACACACCAGTACGCACGGCGCGGTGGGCGCTCTTGCCTTCGGTATTGGCACGTCTGAGGTGGAGCACGTACTGGCCACGCAGACGCTGCTCATGAAGAAGAACAAGAGCATGCTGATCAAGGTGGAAGGTGAGCTTCCGCGTGGCTGCACTGCCAAGGACATCGTTCTGCACATCATTGGTCGTATTGGTACTGCCGGCGGCACCGGCTACGCTATCGAATTTGGTGGCAGCACGATTCGCGACCTTTCCGTTGAAGGCCGCATGACGGTCTGCAACATGGCGATCGAAGCCGGTGCCCGTTCGGGCATGGTCGCGGTCGATGAAAAGACCATCGAGTACTTCCGTGGCCGCCCCTATGCGCCCAAGGGCGAAGCCTGGGACCAGGCAGTGGAATACTGGAAGACACTGCATTCCGACGAAGGCGCGCAATTCGACAAGGTAGTCGAAATCAACGCTGCCGACATTGCACCGCAGGTTACCTGGGGCACCTCACCAGAAATGGTGTTGACCATCGAAGACCGGGTACCGGACCCGGCGAAGGAAACTGACGAAGTGCGTCGCAACGGAATGATCCGTGCGCTTGAATACATGGGCCTGGAGCCCAACATGCCGATCAGTGATATAAAAATCGACAAAGTCTTTATCGGTTCCTGTACCAATTCCCGCATTGAAGATCTGCGCTCCGCCGCGGAAGTGGTGAAGGGCCGCAAGGTCGCTCCGAACGTGAAGCAGGCCATGGTCGTCCCGGGCTCTGGTCTGGTCAAGCAGCAGGCTGAGCAGGAAGGTCTGCACACCATCTTCCTCGAAGCTGGCTTTGAATGGCGTGAGCCCGGCTGCTCCATGTGTCTGGCCATGAACGCCGACCGGCTCAACCCGGGTGAGCGCTGTGCCTCGACCTCGAACCGCAACTTCGAAGGCCGCCAGGGGCAGGGGGGGCGCACACACCTCGTGAGCCCGGCCATGGCTGCTGCGGCCGCTGTTGCCGGCCATTTCGTCGACGTTCGCACATTCGGATAGGAATTCACCATGCAAGCTTTCACCACGCACAAAGGGGTCGCCGCCCCGCTGGACCGTGCCAATGTCGACACGGACCTGATCATCCCCAAGCAGTTTTTGAAATCCATCAAGCGCACCGGATTCGGGCCCAATCTGTTCGATGAATTGCGCTATCTGGATCACGGCGAGCCGGGCATGGACAACAGCAAGCGTCCACTGAACCCCGATTTCGTGCTGAATAAGCCGCGCTATCAAGGCGCCTCCATTCTTTTGGCGCGCGAGAACTTCGGCTGCGGCTCCAGCCGTGAGCATGCTCCCTGGGCGTTGCTGCAATACGGGTTCCGGGCGATTATTGCGCCTTCGTACGCCGACATTTTCTTCAACAATAGTTTCAAGAACGGCCTCCTTCCAATTATTCTTCCCGAAGAACAGGTTGCGGCCCTGTTCGAGGAAGTGGAAGCCACATCCGGGTATCAGCTGGAAATTGACCTGTCGAGGCAGGTGGTGGTCAAGCCAGATGGCACTGAGCTGCCCTTCCAGGTTGACCCTTTCCGCAAGCATTGCCTGCTGAACGGGCTGGATGACATCGGGCTCACACTCGAGAAGGCTGACAAGATCCGTGCATTTGAAGCTCAGCGCCTGAGCCGCTTTCCCTGGCTTGTGGGTCAGCCGCAGGTTTGAGATCGCCGTCGTCGCCTGCTGTCAAAGAGGCGGCGACGGGCCCTTGAAACTCGGGCCGGTGGTTTCCGGCCTTTTTTACGTTTATTCGTCAGGACATCATGACCAAGAAAATTGCCATCCTCCCGGGTGATGGAATTGGGCCGGAAATCACCGAACAGGCAGCCCGTGTGCTGGGCGCACTGGGGCTGGATCTGGAAATGAAGACCGCGCCGGTGGGCGGTGCAGCTTACGACCTGCACGGCCACCCGCTTCCCCCCGAGACCCTGAAACTCGCTCAGGAGTCCGACGCCATTCTGTTTGGTGCCGTCGGTGACTGGAAGTATGACAAGCTCGAGCGCGCCTTGCGACCCGAACAGGCCATCCTGGGCCTGCGCAAGGCTCTGGGCCTGTTTGCCAACCTGCGACCTGCCATTCTGTATCCTCAACTGGCCAACGCGTCTTCGCTGAAGCCTGAAATTGTGGCGGGGCTGGATATACTCATCGTGCGCGAACTCACGGGTGACATCTATTTCGGGCAGCCCCGCGGTGTGCGTGAAGTCGAGGACGGGCCCTTCAAGGGCGAGCGTCAGGGTTTCGACACCATGCACTATGCGGAATCCGAAGTGCGCCGCATTGCGCATGTGGCTTTCCAGGCTGCCGCCAAGCGCCAGGGTCGGCTGTGCAGCGTCGACAAGGCCAATGTGCTGGAAACCTCGCAGTTCTGGCGCGATATCGTCATTGACGTGGCGCGTGAATACCCCAACGTCCAACTCTCACACATGTACGTTGACAATGCAGCCATGCAACTGGTGCGTGAGCCCAAGGCATTCGACGTCATCGTGACGGGCAATCTGTTTGGCGACATTCTTTCTGACGAAGCGGCAATGTTGACGGGTTCCATCGGCATGCTTCCTTCTGCGTCGCTGAATGCGTCGAACCAGGGGCTGTACGAACCGAGTCACGGTTCTGCGCCGGACATCGCAGGTCAGGATAAGGCCAACCCGCTGGCCACGGTTCTTTCGGCCGCGATGCTGCTGCGCTATTCGCTTGACCTTCCCGGCCATGCGCAGCGGGTGGAGAACGCAGTGCAGAAAGTGCTGGAGCAAGGCCTGCGCACGGCAGACATTTACGAAGAAGGAACAGAACTGGTCGGTACTACGCAAATGGGCGACGCGGTTCTGAAAGCATTGTCATAAAATGAAGGCTTAACCTTCAGATTCTCTTTTCTTTTCAGGCGACAGCATCATGAACCAATCAGTGGGTCTGGTCGGCTGGCGTGGCATGGTCGGGTCCGTCCTCATGCAACGCATGCGCGACGAGAACGATTTTTCCTATTTCCAGCCGGTCTTTTTCTCGACCAGCAATGCGGGGGGCGCCGCGCCCGAGTGGGCCGACGGTGCAGGCCCTCTGCAGGACGCCTACGATATCGACGCGCTCGCCAAACTTCCCATCATAGTGACAGCGCAAGGCGGCGGGTATACCACGGAGGTATACCCGAAGCTGCGCGCGGCTGGTTGGGATGGCATCTGGATCGATGCCGCCAGTACTCTACGCATGAACGACAGTTCAGTGATTGTGCTGGATCCGGTCAACCGTGATGTCATTGATGCCGCATTAGCTCGCGGCGTGAAGGAATTCATCGGCGGAAACTGTACCGTCAGCTGCATGCTGATGGGTCTGGCCGGCCTGTTCCGTCACGACCTGATCGAGTGGATGACGTCCATGACATATCAGGCCGCATCGGGTGGCGGGGCTCAGCATATGCGCGAGCTTCTCACCCAGTTTGGTCTGCTCAATGCAGCAGTAAAGCCTCTGCTGGACGACCCCGCTTCGGCCATTCTCGACATCGATCGTGGTGTGTTAGCAACACAAAAGGATGGCTCCCTGCCCATCGAGAATTTCGGTGTGCCCCTGGGTGGCAACCTCATCCCCTGGATCGACTCAGATCTCCAGAACGGTGTTTCCCGCGAAGAATGGAAGGGTGGTGTCGAAACCAACAAGATCCTCGGGCGCAGTGAAGCCAGTGGCAGCAAACCAGTTCCTATCGACGGTCTCTGTGTGCGTATTGGCGCCATGCGGTGCCACAGTCAGGCGCTCACAATCAAGCTCAAGCGAGATGTGCCACTCGACGAGATCGAAGACATCGTTCGGGAAGGAACTCAGTGGGCAAAAGTGGTTCCGAATACCAAGGAAGCCTCCATGCGCGATTTGACGCCGGTTGCAGTCACCGGTACGCTCGACATTCCCGTCGGGCGTATGCGCAAGATGTCCATGGGGCCGGAGTATCTCAGCGCGTTTACGGTTGGCGACCAGCTTCTCTGGGGTGCTGCCGAGCCGTTGCGTCGCATGTTACGTATTGCACTGGGTGAACTATAAGAATATGCAGATGTCGCGTCGTGGTTCCGGTCCGGTCGCTCCGGCCTCTCATGCCTACCATGGGCCGGTGCACGGGGCCCGATCAGAGCGACCCGGGAAAATTCGGCCGTTAATTCCGTTTTTGCTCGCTTCGCTATTTGCGACGTCTATCTGCATTTCCACCGCTCATGCGGTGACTTTTGGTCATTCCCGGCTGGTATCGGCACAGGGGCAGCCCCTGTTGCTGGAGATTCCTGTCACTCAGTTGACACAGCAAGAAATCGAAAGCATCCGTGCCACGCCGGCTCCTGCCGAAGCGTGGCGCGCAGCCGGCATGACTCCGCCAGTGCCCCTGGAATCCATGCGTCTCTTGCTCCTGGATGGGTTCCGTCCGGACGTCAAGCTCATTCAGCTGCGCTCAACCCATGCTGTTGAGCAGCCGGTGATCGATGTACTTATCGACGTGCGCAGCGTCTCGGGGCAACAACGTTTTCAGGTCAGTCTCATTGCACACGCTGATACGCGCGCCATCCAGCGGGCCCCCAGTTCTGCTCCTGCGGCTGGGCGTGTGATTGACAACAAAGGCGGCTTGCCGGGCGTTGCGGAAACTGGCGTTGAAGGGCGCAAAATCGTTGTTCGCCCCGGCGACAACATGTTTGCCATTGCCACACGGAATGCGGTGCAGGGTGTGACGGTCTATCAGATGATGATCGCGCTGCAACGCAGTAATCCGCAGGCTTTCATTCACGACAACGTCAATCTCGTCAAAGCTGGCGCTACCCTTACCATGCCGAGCATGGACGTGCTGACAGCCTTGTCCGACCGCGAGGCGCGCCGCATCTTCATGCAGCACACGCAAGCCTTTGCGCGATACGGTCAGCGCGCAGATAGCAGCGATGTGGTGGCCGCATCTACGGTCGCCTACGCAGCCGAGGGTGCCGTGCAGGAACAGCCGGCCGAACCGGCTGCTCCTGCCAGTGCGCCGGCAGCTTCGCAAGGTAGCGACATCCTGCGTTTGAGCGGTACACGTACACCAGGAACGGTGCAAGTTCCGGGAGCACGAGGGGAGTCGGCAGTTGGTGCTCCCGCCGGTGCCCCGAACAACGGTGGCGCTGTCGGTGGCACAGCGCCCGGTGGAGCAGAGTCGGCCACCGGGTCGGCACGAACCAACGGTGTCGCTGCAAGCAACGGTTTCGCTGCAAGCAACGGTGTCGATGGAACCACAGGCATGGCTGCGTCCGGCGGAGTCGCAACCGGGGCGGCGGGTTCGGGCTCAGGGCCCGTGGGACTGCTGGCCTCTTCCGGGGTCATCGCGTCAGACGCCGTCACTCACTCTTCGGCCGATGCGCTTGCCAGTGACAAGGGCGGTGGTTCCCATTTTGGGTCGGAAGCTTCCTCCGGCGGCTCCGCAGTAGCGGCCGACGGGTCCATTCTCGATCCTGATGATGAAGCGGCCCGGCAGAAGAGGATAGAAGAGTCCAAAAATCGCATCATCGAGCTTGAAGACAATGTGCGTCACCTGAACGAAGCACTTCAGAAGCAGGGCCATGTGGCGGCCGAAGCCGCCCTGGAGGGCGCACGTAGCGTGACTGAAGTCATCAAGGAAGTGATCGGTCTGGTGGGTTCTGAGTCAGATGGGAGCAGCGCCGAAAACGTTAGGGGCGGTACTGAGCCTGGGCAAACTTCGTCCCCGTCATCTTCCGCTTCGACGGCTGGTCAGGGCAGCACTCCTGCTGCGGCTTTCCAGTCTGGCGCAAGTTCGTCTGGGGCTGGCGTCGCAGCAGTGCGCCAGGGCGGAGCCGACATTTCTTCTGGACAGGGCGCTGCGGATTCGCGAAATGCCTCGCAGGTTGAAGGCAAGTCCTGGTGGCAGCAGAACTTGTTTGGGGTGGTTGGTGCTGGTATCGCTCTTCTGGTGCTGCTCGCAGTTTGGCTACTGCGCCGGGTAAGTGCCGCTCGCGAAGAGCGTCTCGAGACCGACAGTCCGATTAGCGACTCCATGTTGCAGGAGAAGCTGCGCGAAATCGACCTTGATCTGAATAATCCGCCCGATAGCGGAAGGCGCGGTTCCTGAACGATGGCGCGAATTGCGCTTGGTCTGGCATACGATGGCGCGCCTTGGCAGGGCTGGCAGACCCAGCCCGGTGGGTGCACTGTGCAAGACGCTCTTGAGTCTGCGCTTGAGTCGTTCCTGACGCGCAGGGTGGATACCGTCTGCGCAGGGCGTACAGATACGGGAGTGCATGCCCTCGAGCAGGTAGTGCATCTTGACTCACCTGTGGAAAGGCGCATGGAATCATGGGTACGAGGATTGAACGCCCTGATGCCGCCATCGATACGAGTGCAGTGGGCCTGCCGGGTGAGCGAAGACTTTCATGCGCGGTTCTCTGCGCAGTCACGCAGCTACATCTATCTGCTCCGTTCACACCGTGTAGCTAGCCCGATTCTGCATGGCAAAGTGGGCTGGACGCATTATTCCCTCGAGCTGGAGCCCATGCGGGCCGCCGCCAGACTGCTTCTGGGAGAGCACGATTTCAGTTCGTTCCGCTCTTCGGAATGTCAGGCAGCAAGCCCGGTACGCACCCTCCAACATCTTGAAATCTACCAGCAGGGCGACCTCTTCATATTCACATTTCGTGCCAACGCTTTCCTTCACCATATGGTGCGCAACCTGATGGGTGCCCTGGTGGAAGTCGGGAAGGGCAAGTATCCGGCCTCGTGGGTGTCCGACCTACTGGCTCAGCGGGACAGGCGTAAAGGCCCGGCCACGTTCTCGCCCTCTGGTCTGTACCTGGCCAGGGCATCGTATCCAGAAATCTTCGGTCTGCCTTCAAGTCCGGGAGCGGAGTCGCTGCTGAGTCATCTGGGAATTGCGGTGCCGGGGTTGATGGCGTTCTGAGGTTCTCGGTTTCCCGTGCTTTGGGCATCGGGACTCATACCAAGCGCATGTCATGGACCATTACGGTAAAATCGGCGGGTTTTGCATCCATGACAAGGGTCAGGAATGAATTTCTTACTGGCGATATCGCGCCTGATTGATGCGCTCAACGAGCGTGTTGGGCGTACGGTATTGTGGCTCACGCTCATCGTCGTAATCGTGAGCGCCGCCAATGCGGTGAGCCGCAAAGCATTTCACATGAGCTCCAACGCCTGGCTCGAGCTGCAGTGGTACTTGTTCGGTGCAATATTTCTGCTGGCGTCTGGCTATACCTATCTGCGTAATGAGCATGTCCGGGTGGATGCGCTGGCAGCAAAATTCCCGCCGCGGATGCAGGTAATCATCGAGGTGCTCGGCATTCTATTCTTTTTGTTGCCGGCGGCAGGGCTGGTGTTCTGGCTGTCCCTCCCTTATTTCTACGAGTCCTGGCGTTTGCAGGAACTGTCCTCCAACACGGGCGGGCTGATTCGCTGGCCTGCAAAGCTGCTCATACCGGTAGGTTTTGGGTTGCTGATTCTCAGCGGGGTCTCGCGTCTCATCCAGTGCATAGCGTACCTTGCAGGAAAGGTGGAAAGCCCATTGCGGGTGGCCCAGCTCAAGAGCGCGGAGGAAGAACTGGCCGAAGAAATCCAGCGCCAGCAGGAAGCACGTGAGCGCGCTGCGGCCAACGGATCAGTGGAAGGGCGTTGATCATGGAGTTCATTGTTTCCAATTTGGCGCCCATCATGTTTGCCAACCTGGTGGTATTTCTTCTGTTGGGCTTTCCCGTAGCCTTCACTCTGGCTGCGGTGGGTGTTTTGTATGGGCTGGTGGCCATCGAGTTCAGTCTGATGCAGCCGGCGCTATTTCAGGCGCTCCCGAATCGCATATTCGGCATCATCGCCAATGACACACTCTTGGCTGTGCCGTTCTTCACCTTGATGGGCTTGATATTGGAACGCTCAGGCATGGCTGAAGACCTTCTTGAAACGGTCGGGCATCTCTTTGGCCCAATCCGTGGTGGTCTTGCCATTGCCGTGGTGGTGGTTGGTGCCATGCTCGCTGCCACAACCGGGGTGGTGTCTGCCTCCGTGATTTCAATGGGCCTCATTTCCCTGCCGATCATGCTGCGCTACGGTTATGACCGGCGCTTGGCAACGGGTGTGATTGCTGCATCGGGCACTCTTTCCCAGATCATTCCACCATCTATCGTGCTGATCATTCTGGCCGACCAGCTCGGTCGTTCAATTGGGGACATGTATCGAGGCGCGATGGTGCCGGGTCTTCTGCTGGCGTCGTCCTATATCGGATATGTCGTGCTCATGAGCTTGTTGAAGCCCAGCTCGGCACCCGCGCTGCCCAAAGAAGCCCGCATTTATGACCGTCCCGACGGCACCCGTGGCTTGAAATCCCTCGCTGTGCTGTCACTCGTTTCCGCAGTCGTCGCTTATTTTGGTGAGGAGTGGTATTTCAGTTCGCGTGACTCCGTGCCGGTCGATGAGCGAGTGGTTGTAGTCTTGCTGGTATGGGGTGTCACGTCCTGGATAATCGCGCTGATCAACAAGGTGCTGAAACTCAAGCTGTTGTCAGAGATCGCAGAGCGCGTAACCTTCGTCATGATCCCGCCGCTGTTTCTGATTTTCCTCGTTTTGGGAACCATCTTCATCGGCGTGGCGACACCGACCGAGGGCGGAGCCATGGGAGCAGTCGGCGCACTGGTCATGGCCCTGATGCGAGGTCGGTTCTCCTGGAGTTTGTTGCGCCAGGCCATGGACACTACCACCAAACTTTCCTGCTTCGTGGTGTTCATCTTGGTGGGTTCTACAGTGTTCAGCCTCAGCTTCCGGGGAATCAACGGAGATCTCTGGGTTGAGGAATTGCTGATTGGTATGCCCGGAGGGGAATGGGGCTTCCTGATTTTTGTCAGCGTACTGATATTCGTGCTGGCCTTCTTCCTTGACTTCTTCGAGCTGGCTTTCATTATCGTGCCACTTGTTGGCCCGGTGGCAGAAAAACTGGGTATCGATCTGATCTGGTTCGGGGTACTTCTGGCCGTCAACATGCAGACATCGTTCATGCACCCGCCCTTTGGCTTTGCGTTGTTCTTCCTGCGGTCGGTGGCTCCGCGCCAGGACTATCGCGACAAGGTTACTGGCAAGATGGTGGCCAAGGTGACGACAGGTCAGATTTACTGGGGCTCCGTCCCTTTCATTGTCATTCAGTTGCTCATGGTGGCTGCTGTCATGATGTTCCCAGGCATGGTCACCCACTACAAGTCCGATTGGAGTACGGTTGACCCTTCGACGGTTGAGTTTGGGCTAGATAACGTCTATGGTTCCGACAGCTTTGGAGACCCGTCATCCATGTTTGGTGGGGGGGATCCGGCCGATGCTTTCGGCAGCCCGCCTTCGGGGTCGGCCCCCGATACTAGTGCCAATGACCCGGCGGCTCTATTCCGCTGACAATTTTCTATCTGGAGACTTATCGCTGTATGAAGATGCGCACCCGAATCAAGTTGTGTGGTTTTACTCGGGAGGAAGACGTCCGTGACGCGGTGAGTGCCGGTGCCGACGCGATCGGCATGGTCTTCTTCTCGAAAAGTCGGCGTGCGGTCAGTATTGAGCAGGCGAAGGCGATCCGCGCGCAGGTTCCCGCCTTTGTCAGTGTAGTGGCTTTGTTCGTGAATCCAGACCCCGATTATGTGCGCGAGGTCATTCACGAAGTTTCGCCCGACCTCCTGCAGTTTCATGGAACTGAATCGCCCGGCACCTGCGCCTCTTTTCACAAGCCTTATCTGAAGGCCTTCCATATCGGCGCACCTGGCCTAGAAACACGTCAGGAAGTGCTGGATCAATGCGTACGCTATGGCACGGCAAGTGCATGGTTGTTTGACAGTTTCAGTGCCGGCTTTGGCGGCAGTGGTCAAGGGTTCGACGTCGCTTTGCTGGGTGGGGTGATTAATTCGCCCGAAGCTAGGCCCATTATTCTGGCCGGTGGGCTGACCGCGGCGAACGTTGCGGCCTCCATCAGGCTCGTTCGCCCCTATGCAGTCGATGTGGCAACCGGTATCGAAGAATCGCCCGGTATCAAGTCCGCTGAGAAAATGTCCGAGTTTGTTCGGGCGGTTCAGGCCATCGACAACGAATTGGCCTGATTCTTCCTACCCTTTAGGAAACTGGCCTGTTTCCTTCCCCAGCCATGATCGAGGGGAAGGTCAGGTCGGGCAGTCACGCCTGGGCCGTGTGATGAGTTCAGTCGGAAGTGTGTCGTGAGATGTGACGCACTGAGCGTCTGCCAGGTGGCACGGGCAGGATAGTATGGTCAACCATGTCTGGTGAATGCCCGCCCCCCGATCGGGGGGAAGAGCCTTCAGAAGCAGGGGTCGTTTGCGGGAGAGGGCGAAATCCTACGCTAAGGCTTTGGCCAACGATATTCTCCGGTAAGATTGATGTGTTCCCAGGGGATAGGAGAAGTCGCTTGATATCTAGTATGACGTCTGTCGCACCTGCTTGATCGCGGCCGCGATAGCTAGATCGCGTTGCTCCTCTTCTCCATCCGCGTTCCAAGCTGCGGAAAGGCACCCATAAGCGTACGCCTGGTCGAGCAGGCGACGCGGATCGACGTCCAGCGCACGAGAGAATGCGTCCGCCATCTGTGCAATGCGTCTAGGATCGAGACAAAGGTCGTCTCTGTCAGCCGGATCGTAGAACATATTGGCGGCGCCAAAGCCCACTTCACCGACCAGACCGACGGGATCTATCACCAGCCAGCCGCGACTGGAGAACATGATGTTTTCATGATGCAGATCGCCATGTAGCCCACGCAGTTCCGAGGCATTGCTCATCATTTGATCGGCTATAATCGCCGCGTGGACGTAGTCAGTTTGACAACCTGCGTTTTGATCATCGCGCGCCCGCTGAAACAAAGCTGCAAAGCGATCCCGGATCGGGAGAAGGGCAGAAGGCAGGGGTTCCTCAGATGCGGCATACAGCTTCGCCATTAGTTCCGCTGCAATTTCGGTCGCCTGGTAGTCGCCGTGCTCGGCAACGATGTGAGAGAGCATTCGCTCCCCGGCATATTCGAGCAACATCAGATTGTTCTCACGACCGAGCAACCGGACTGCTCCCCTCCCATTGCGCCATACCAGATAGTCGGCCCCGCGCAGTTCATCAGCAATGTCTTCTATAGGTTTCAATCCCTTGACGATTGCAGGAGTCCCGTCTGGCAATGAAACTTTCCAAACGAGGCTGGAAAAGGTGTCCGCAATGAGAACAGGTTGCGAAACGTGCCAATGAGCAGGAAAAACAGGCGGCATGAACATCAACCCCAAGTCAGAGGGTCCAATCGCAGATAGAAGGCAAGGCGTTCGCGGTCGGGGGCTTCGATCCCCAATACATTGAATAGGACAGCGAAGGCGCGCTCTGCTTCATCTGGCGCTGCCCAGTTCTCTTCGGCGTTAGCAATCATGAGTGCCAAATCGGCATAGCGATCTGCTGTTCCGAGCCGCCCAAGGTCGATCAGACCCGTGCATTGAAGAGTTTTAGGGTCCACCATGAAGTTCGGCATGCAGGGATCACCATGGCAAACAACCATATCGGTGCGCTCTTGGTCGAGCCGCACCGGTAGCTCTCGTTCGACACGAGCCAAAAGATCGAGCTGCGGCGTACTCTTGTCCTCGTCCGGTAAGAAGTCGGGATTGACGGCATTGCGGGACACCACATCAACGGCGCGTCCGAACATTCGCGACAGCCTGCGCTCAAACGGACATTGATCAACCGATAGGCTGTGAACAGCGCCAAGTTGCTGCCCCATTGACGGCCACGCTTTGAGCAAATCCGCTCCAGACAGATCAGCCGCCGGTACTCCCGGAATTGCCGTTATCACCAAGCATGCACCCTCCTGTTCCTCCTGCCAGTTGATCACCTCGGGGCAAGCCACACCTCGACCTTTGAGCCAAATGAGGCGGTCACGCTCTCCAGCGAGCTCACCGCGGCGGGAAGCAGGTGCGATTTTCGCGAAGGCATGCCCGTCACCACGTCGAAAAACAAAATCACCAGATTCTCCGCCTCTGACAGGCAACCAGTCAGAATGCGATTCACCAAAAAAAATATTAGTTCGATTCAATGGAGGTTCCTTCAGTTTTCTGATGAAGCGCGGAGGTGGCTCAACCTGCGAAAAGAAACGAGTTGCTACGTAAGTCCGAGAACATGCTTTCCATGGTCTCTGAGCTCGCCTTTGGGACCGACATATCGGTAGAGAGTGACGCGCTCGATGCCGAGTTCCTTGCAGAGATCGGAAACTGAAGTATCGCGCTGGGCCATGGCGGCTTGCGCGAGACGCACCTGAGCTTTGGTGAGCGCGAATTTTCGTCCGCCCTTGCGACCGCGCGCTCTCGCGGAGGCGAGACCCGCCATGGTGCGCTCTCGGATCAGATCCCGCTCGAACTCGGCCAAGGTGGCGAAGATTCCGAACACCATGCGACCGGACGCAGTCGTGGTGTCGATCTGAGCGCCCTTTCCAGTCAGAACCCGCAGGCCGATCTTGCGGTCTGACAGCTCCTTCACCGTGTTGACCAGATGGGCAAGCGATCGTCCGAGGCGATCGAGCTTCCAGACCACCAGCACATCGCCGTCACGCAATGACTTGAGGCAGGCAGTCAAGCCAGGGCGATCATCACGACCGCCGGAAGCAAGATCATCATAGATATTGTCCCGTTCGACACCTGCGGCGCGCAAGGCGTCGTGCTGCAGGTCGAGAGACTGCGAGCCATCGGCTTTGGAGACGCGGGCATATCCGATCAGCATGTATCACAAACGTTGGTTTGAGGCGGCGCTTCGGCCACGATTGCATTGACCTCTGGAAATGTATCTCAACCAGCTTCATAAACAAAGCGTCTTGAACGCTATCAGATTTTGAAAAAGGAACATGTATGCCGCGTCGCGTCACTCTAACCGATCGGCAGAAAGACGCGCTGTTGCGCTTGCCGACTTCACAGACGGATTTGCTCAAGCACTATACGCTGAGTGATGAAGACCTTGGGCATATCAGGCTGCGTCGGCGCGCTCACAACAGGTTCGGCTTCGCCCTGCAATTGTGTGTCCTGCGCTATCCCGGCCGGGTGCTGGCTCCAGGCGAACTGATCCCTGCAGAGGTCATCGAATTTATCGGAGCGCAGCTTGGCCTGGGTGCCGACGATCTCGTAGACTATGCTGCCCGCGAGGAAACACGGCACGAGCATCTTGCCGAGTTACGGGGGCTCTACGGCTTCCGCACCTTCTCCGGACGTGGTGCGAGCGAGCTGAAGGAATGGTTGTTCCGAGAAGCCGAGATGGCGGTGTCGAACGAGGATATCGCCCGTCGCTTCGTAGCCGAGTGCCGACGCACCCGCACTGTCCTTCCCGCGACATCCACGATCGAGCGGCTTTGTGCCGCGGCTCTCGTCGATGCCGAGCGACGCATCGAGACGAGGATCGCCAGTCGGCTGCCTATGTCGATCCGAGAACAGTTGCTGGCATTGCTCGAGGAGACGGCTGATGATCGGGTGACCCGTTTTGTGTGGCTGCGCCAGTTCGAGCCTGGCTCGAACTCTTCGTCGGCCAACCGGCTGCTCGACCGGCTCGAATATCTGCAACGCATCGATCTCCCCGAGGATCTGCTTGCCGGCGTTCCTGCCCATCGGGTGACTCGTCTGCGCAGGCAGGGTGAACGGTATTATGCCGACGGCATGCGCGATCTCCCGGAGGACAGGCGGCTTGCGATCTTGGCTGTTTGCGTCTCGGAATGGCAGGCGATGTTGGCCGACGCAGTGGTCGAAACCCACGACCGGATCGTCGGCCGTCTCTACCGTGCTTCGGAGCGTATTTGCCATGCAAAGGTCGCAGACGAAGCGGGGGTGGTGCGTGACACCCTGAAATCCTTCGCCGAGATCGGGGGCGCCCTGGTCGATGCACAGGATGATGGCCAGCCGCTGGGCGATGTCATCGCGAGTGGGTCAGGGTGGGACGGCTTAAAAACCCTTGTTGCAATGGCAACCAGGCTGACCGCCACCATGGCCGACGATCCGCTCAATCATGTGCTCGACGGTTATCACCGCTTCCGCCGATACGCTCCACGCATGTTGCGCCTGCTCGATCTGCGAGCTGCGCCCGTTGCACTGCCGCTTCTGGAAGCGGTGACGGCCCTTCGTACCGGTTTGAACGATGCCGCGATGACCAGCTTCTTGCGGCCCAGCTCGAAATGGCATCGCCACCTTCGGGCCCAGAGGGCTGGCGACGCTCGCCTATGGGAGATCGCGGTGCTGTTCCATCTGCGCGATGCGTTCCGCTCCGGAGATGTCTGGCTTACTAGGTCCCGGCGCTATGGCGATCTGAAACACGCACTCGTTCCGGCACAATCCATCGCGGAAGGCGGTCGTCTCGCTGTGCCATTGCGGCCGGAGGAATGGCTGGCAGACCGGCAAGCTCGCCTCGACATGCGGTTGCGCGAGCTTGGCCGTGCCGCTCGCGCAGGCACGATCCCGGGCGGGTCGATTGAAAACGGCGTTCTGCATATCGAGAAACTCGAAGCCGCCGCGCCGACAGGCGCCGAAGATCTGGTGCTCGATCTCTACAAGCAGATCCCGCCCACGCGCATCACCGATCTCCTGCTGGAGGTGGATGCGGCGACCGGCTTCACCGAAGCGTTCACCCATCTGCGCACAGGAGCACCCTGCGCTGACCGGATCGGGCTAATGAACGTTATCTTGGCGGAAGGGATCAACCTCGGCTTGCGCAAAATGGCGGATGCGACAAACACCCACACCTTCTGGGAATTGATCCGCATTGGACGGTGGCATGTCGAGGGCGAAGCCTATGACCGGGCGCTGGCCATGGTGGTCGAGGCACAGGCAGCGTTACCCATGGCCCGGTTCTGGGGCATGGGCACGTCGGCTTCGAGCGACGGACAGTTCTTCGTCGCTACAGAGCAAGGTGAGGCCATGAACCTGGTCAACGCGAAATATGGCAATACCCCGGGCCTGAAAGCCTATAGCCACGTCTCCGACCAATATGCGCCGTTCGCAACCCAGGTGATTCCTGCAACGGCAAGCGAAGCGCCTTACATCCTCGATGGCCTGCTGATGAACGATGCTGGACGCCATATCCGCGAGCAGTTCACCGACACGGGCGGCTTCACCGATCACGTCTTTGCCGCATGTGCCATTCTCGGCTACCGGTTCGCTCCGCGCATCCGCGACCTGCCATCCAAACGGCTCTACGCGTTCAATCCGTCGGCCGCCCCGGCGCACCTGCGAGCGTTGATCGGCGGAAAGGTCAACCAAGCCATGATCGAGCGCAATTGGCCCGACATCCTGCGCATCGCCGCCACCATTGCTGCCGGGACCGTCGCGCCAAGCCAGATTCTGCGGAAACTCGCCTCCTATCCGCGGCAGAACGAGCTCGCGACAGCCCTGCGGGAAGTCGGTCGCGTCGAGCGCACCCTGTTCATGATCGACTGGATTCTGGATGCCGAACTCCAACGGCGTGCCCAGATCGGGCTCAACAAAGGCGAAGCTCATCATGCGCTGAAGCGGGCAATCAGCTTCCACCGCCGCGGTGAAATCCGCGACCGTTCCGCCGAAGGCCAGCATTACCGCATCGCCGGCATGAATCTGCTCGCCGCCATCATCATCTTCTGGAACACCATGAAGCTCGGCGAGGTCGTTGCAAACCAGAAACGCGATGGAAAGCTGCTATCGCCCGATCTCTTGGCCCATGTTTCGCCGCTCGGATGGGAACACATCAATCTCACCGGAGAATATCGCTGGCCAAAGCCTTAGCGTAGGATTCCGCCCCCTCCCGCAAACGACCCCAAGCAGACCCACGACAATTCGGAGAATGAAAAGCAAAAAGCCCGCAGAGCTATGCTCTATGCGGGCTAATATCACAGCCGTGTAAGCTATGAAACGAAACTGGTAGGCAGTACTGGATTCGAACCAGCGACCTCTACGATG
>JAJUFI010000058.1 GCA_029263795.1 Alcaligenaceae bacterium | reverse complement strand
TCAAGCGCACGTTTGCGGCCATAGGGCAGGTTGATGGTGATTTCGTCAGCGAAGTCTTCGAGATCGACTTCTTCGAGCAGTTCAAGCGCCCGGCGGTTCAGCTGGTTGAGCACTTTATCACTGCGCCAGAAGTGAAATGACATGCCGGTGCCGCGCTGCAGCCCGATACGCACGTTTTCGAGGACGGTCAACTGCGGGAAGACCGCAGATATCTGGAACGAACGGATGATGCCACGACGCGCGATGTCAGCCGGGGCTTCCTTGGTGATTTCCACCCCGTTGAAGAAAATGCTGCCTGCAGTGGGGGTCAGGAACTTGGTCAGCAGGTTGAAGCACGTTGTTTTGCCTGCGCCGTTTGGTCCTATGAGGGCATGTATGGTTCCGCGGCGAACTTTGAGGTTGACATCGTTTACGGCAACGAAACCGCGGAATTCTTTCACGAGATTTCTCGTCTCGAGTATGTGATCGCTCATTACTGCCTCATGGGTGCATCATGGTTACATGTCTGAATCGGTGCAGTATGAGTTGAGACGAATCCGCTCGCCATGCGGGTTTTTCATAGGTCTATGGAAAACCCCGAAAGGGAAATTACCAACGTGCCGCGCATGGGCGGCCCTGTGGCCAGTCTGCTGGCTCGGTTCACCTCAGGCCGGAGTCTTGGCCTTGTATTCACACAGGTCTGCAATACCGCACTGCGGGCATTTCGGTTTGCGCGCCACGCATACATAGCGCCCGTGCAGGATGAGCCAATGATGCGCATCCTGCAGAAATGGCTTGGGAACTAGGCGCTCCAGCCGGCGTTCCACTTCAAGGACTGTCTTGCCGGGCGCGATGCCGGTGCGGTTGGAGACGCGAAAGATATGTGTGTCCACGGCAATGGTGGGGAGCCCAAAGGCGGTGTTCAGCACCACGTTTGCAGTTTTCCTGCCCACGCCGGGCAGAGCTTCCAGTGCGGCGCGGTCACAGGGTACTTCACCATTGTGCTGTTCCAGCAATATGCGGCAGGTTGCAATGACATTCCGCGCCTTCGTCTTGTACAGCCCTATGGTCTTGATGTACTGCCCCAGGCCCTCTTCGCCCAGCGAGAGCAGGCCTTCCGGAGTGCCATATTGCGGGAAGAACTTGCGGGTGGCGATGTTGACTGACCTGTCCGTTGCCTGTGCAGAGAGAATTACCGCCACTAGAAGCTGAAACGTGGTTTCGTATTCAAGCTCCGTCGTGGGGTGGGGGTTGGCGGCCTGAAGGCGCTGGAAGATTTCCGTGCGTTTTGCTGCGTTCATGACGTATGTCGGCGGGCACGTGCCTTGGCAAGCACGTCGGCAATAAGTTTGTGCTTGTCGGGCTGATTTTCTGAAAGGGCTGCCAACGGAGCCTTGTTGACAAGTGTTCGCGCCACAGGCGCGGGTTCATCATTCAATTGGGCTAGACGGCGTTGGCGGTTGCGGTGACGCTCGCGCGCCGCTTGGGCGTCCTGCTCAGACCAGGGCCGGCCTGCCGGAACCATTTCGATGCAGTCCACCGGGCAGGGTGCCACACAGAGTTCGCAGCCCGTGCACAGGTCGGGAAGCACCGTGTGCATCAGCTTGTTGGCACCGACTATGGCATCCACCGGGCAGGCCTGAATGCACAAAGTGCAGCCAATACAGTGCTGCTCGTCGATAAGTGCCACATGCAGCTGTGGCGGCACGGTGCCGCAAGCGGGGTCCAGCGGCAGGACCTGCGTACTCAGGAGTGAAGCCAGGGCATGCACCCCGGTCTCACCTCCGGGTGGGCAGCGGTTGATCGGGGCCTTGCCCGCAGCCATGGCCTCCGCATAGGGGCGGCAGCCATCGAACCCGCATTTGGTGCACTGGGTCTGGGGCAGAATGGCGTCGATACGGTCAGCTAAGGAAAGAACTGTCATCTAAATGAGAAACGGGGGCGAGCCCCCGTTGTCTGCCGTGGTGCCTGTATGTCAGCCGCGCGGCTTTTCCGCCTTGCGGATGAACTCGGCAATGATGGGGTAGATGGTCTCGCGCCAGCGACGGCCCGAGAAAATGCCGTAATGGCCGCAGCCCATGGCAGTGTAGTGCTGCTTGTGGTCTTCCGGAATATTGCTGCACAGCTTCAGGGCTGCGCGGGTTTGGCCCAGGCCGGAAATGTCGTCGAGTTCGCCTTCGATGGTCAGGAGTGCTGGTTTTGAAATGGCGGAAGGGTCGACACGTTTTCCATCTATTTCCCAGGTACCGCGCGGCAACCTGTGCTCCTGGAACACAATGCGGATGGTGTCCAGATAGAACTCTGCAGGCAGGTCCAGCACGGCGTTGTACTCGTCGTAAAAACGCCGGTGCGCTTCGGCATCGTTATCGTCGCCACGCAGCAAGTCCAGATAGAAGTCGTAATGCGATTTCAGATGCCGGTCGGGGTTCATCGCCACAAAGCCGGCGTGTTGCAGAAAGCCTGGGTAGACTCGCCGCCCCACACCGGGGTAACGACCGGGTACGCGATGAATGACGTTGTCTTCAAACCAGGAATAGGGTTTGGTCGTCGCCAGGGTGTTCACCTGCGTGGGAGACTCCCTGGGGTCGATGGGGCCGCCCATCATAACCATACTCAGCGGCTGACAGGGGTCGTTATCCGCCGCCATGAGCGAAATGGCAGCCAGTACCGGCACAGTGGGCTGGCAAACCGAGATCACATGAGTGTTCGGCCCGAGCCAGCGCATGAAGTCGCGTATGTAGTGCACGTAGTCGTCGAGGTGGAACGGGCCCTTCGACACCGGAACCATCCGTGCATCAACCCAGTCCGTGACAAAGACTTCGTGCTCGGGCAGCAGAGTGCGCACCGTGTCTCGCAGCAGCGTCGCATGGTGGCCTGAAAGCGGTGCGACCAGCAGGACACGAGGGTCGGCTGGCCTGCCTGCAGGCAGGTCACGCTGGAAATGGATCAGGTTGCAGAAAGGTTTCTGCAGGACCGTGTTCACCTTGACTGAAACCTGTTGTCCCTCAACTGTGGTTTCGTCCAAGCGCCACAGGGGTTTCTCGTAATCCTTGCCCAGCCTGTGAACTAGTTCGTAGGTTGCCGCGATATGGCGCGAAATCGGCGTGTAGGCCAGGGGGCTGTAGGGGTGGGAGAAAAGAAGGGCGCTGGAATCGGTGAATCGGGACAGCGGGTTCAGGAATGCCCGTTGGAGCTCGTGCAGGTCGTACAGCATTTTTTAATTGGGTCCATCAAGGAAGGTTACGCGCCGCAGATGCCGGACACAGGTTGATACGCATTAGCAGACATCGTGCCAGCGTGATCTTATCCTTGTATGACAGGAATAGGTAATTTCCTGTAGACCGTTGTTCCTCATGTTTCCAGATACTGGCGCTTATTTGGCTTGCCGTTCCATTCGTCGGCGTCCGGCAGGGCACCTTTGGAGCGGTTGATCATTTCGAATTGGGGGGACAGCTGCGCGTTCAGCTCAATGTATTCAAGCTGATCCTTGGGCACGTCTTCTTCGGCAAAGATAGCATTGGCCGGGCATTCCGGTACGCAAACTGCGCAGTCGATGCATTCGTCCGGGTCGATCACCAGGAAGTTGGGCCCTTCACGGAAGCAATCCACCGGACAGACGTCCACGCAGTCCGTGTACTTGCACTTGATACAGTTTTCGGTAACGACGTGAGTCATTTCAGCACTCCAAGATCAATTGCGGGATTTTACCTAATCCTGAAATGTTGCCCCTCAACAACCATGAGCCCAGTCGGGTTCCATCGGCGTCATGCTATGGTAATTTCAGCGACCGCCCCGTGATCGGGGCGCCATGTCTGGCTAGCCGGGCACTGCAATCAACGCGCAACAGAGAACTTGGGATCAATAGGAAACGCGCTGCAATGGTCATCACTTCTTTACTCGACACCGATTTGTACAAATTCACCATGATGCAGGTAGTGCTGCATCACTTTCCAGCCGCTCGTGTCGAGTATCGCTACAAATGTCGTACGCCCAATGTCGACTTGCGCCCTTATCTGGAAGAAATCCGCGAGGAAATCCATCACCTTTGCAGCCTGCGCTTCAAAGAAGAAGAGCTTGCCTACCTGCGCTCACTGCGCTTCATCAAGAGTGACTTCGTCGACTTCCTGGAACTGTTCCATCTGCAGGAGCGCTCCATTCAGGTTTCGGAAAGCGATGAAAATGGCGGCATCAGCATTTCGGTGAAGGGGCCATGGCTGCATACCATCCTTTTTGAAATTCCCGTTCTTGCCATCGTCAACGAAGTATATTTCCGGAATGTCAGCAAAGAGCCGGACTGGGAAGAGGGCCGTCGCCGGCTTCAGGAAAAAATGGCGCTCGTGACCAGCGACCCCTCACTGGCAGACTTCCGGGTGGCGGAATACGGTACACGGCGCAGGTTCTCCAAGCGCTGGCACGATGAAGTGATACGCACCATGAAAGCGCAGATGGGCGATCATTTTGCCGGTACAAGCAATGTCTGGTTCGCCATGAAGCATAATGTTACGCCATTGGGTACCATGGCTCACGAATACCTTCAGGCCTGCCAGGCACTGGGGCCGCGCCTGCGCGACTCGCAGGTCTATGGGTTGGAAGTGTGGGCGCGGGAGTACCGTGGCGACCTTGGTATTGCACTGTCTGACACCTACGGCCTAGACGCCTTCCTGCGCGATTTCGACATGTATTTCTGCAAGCTGTTTGATGGTGCCCGCCACGATTCCGGTGACCCCTTCATCTGGGGCGACCGGGTACTGGAGCACTTCGCAGCCAACCGCACGGACCCGCGGACCAAGACCTTGGTGTTTTCCGACGCACTCACCATTCCCCGCGCCATTGAATTGGCGCGCTACTTCGCCGGGCGGTGCCGCATATCGTTCGGTATTGGCACCAACCTCACCAATGATCTTGGGCATGAACCGCTGCAGATAGTCATGAAGATGATCCGCTGCAATGGCCAACCTGTCGCCAAGGTTTCGGATACACCTGAGAAAACGATGTGCGATGATCCGGCCTATCTGGCTTACTTGCGTCAGGTATTCAAATTGCCCTCAGCCTGAACCCGAATTTGCACTCAACGGAGAAAACACCAAATGCAAGAAATTGAACGCGTCAACGTCGAGAAGCGTTTGTCCGACATGGCCATTTACAATGGAGTCGCCTACCTGGCCGGGCAGGTGCCCGACGACGCTTCGCTGGACATGGAAGGCCAGACCAAACAAGTCCTGGCCACCATCGACCGGCTCCTGGCAACCGCCGGGACCGACAAGAGCCGCATCCTCATGGCAACGGTATATGTGGCCAACATGAAGGAATTCGACTCCATGAACCGTGCCTGGGATGCTTGGGTGGCTCCGGGCAACGCGCCTCCCCGAGCAACTGTCGAGGCTCGACTGGCCAACCCCGACTACAAGGTGGAAATTGTCGTAACCGCGGCGCTGAAATAAACGGGGAAGGCTTCAATAAGCCGGGAAGGCTTCAGGCAAGCATGGCGGCCAGGGTGCCACCCATTTCCCGGCCCACCTCAAGCTGGTGTTTCGCCAGTTTTTTTTGCGCCAATATGGCACCGGCAGACTGGGCGTCAGTATTGATGATCTGTGCCGGTGCCACCGCCCGCAAGCGCCAGCCGGTGCATATGCGTTCCACCTGCCGCACGGCCCCGGAACCGTCGCTTCCGGCGGCAATCAGCAGCCCGTAGGGCCGCCCATTGAGTTGGTCTAGCACGGCGTAGTAGTTCCGGTCAAAGAATTCTTTCATCGCCCCGCTCAGGGAGCCAAGGTTTTCCGGCGCACAAAACAGAAAAGCATCTGCTGCCAGCAGGTCGGCAGCCGTGGTTTCGTCCGCCGTTTTCAGATGCGGATGCACCTGCCCACCGGCGGAAAGTTCCTGCAGCACGGCATGAGCACCTTCCAGCGCAGCCCGGGCCAATTGCTCCGAAGCGCCGGTACGGGAGTGCCAGACGATGAGAAGTTGCCTTGGCGGCGTGTGCTTGCTCATGAAAAATCAGCCCAAGTCCCCAATATTCGCAATGCTGAATGTAGTATAGGAGCTTGCCCACGGGGCAGCATTCTTTCGCATTGAAGTGCAGTCATGAACAAGCCATCTCACGATTCCTCCCACGCATCGCCGTTCAACGAAGTCTGGCGCGAGCAGGCCGTCAAATCGTTGGACGATCAGGGCCGCAAGCTGCTGAACGATGCCGTGCAGTGGGCCGAGGAAGGGTTGCAGGGTCGTCAGGCCGGTACCGGTGAACCGTTGACCAATCACGCAGCCGGTGTTGTTCAGATTCTCGCCGAGATAGGGGCTGATGCCCAGGCCAGGGCCGCCGCGATACTGACCATGCTGCCTTCCGAGAACGGCCACGGGCCGGGTGATCTGGAACGCATACGCAAGGCCTTTGGCCCAGCGGTGTCAACCCTGGTGCAAGGTGCTCGCGTTTTGCTGCGTCTGGGCTGGTTCGCCGGCACTGCTCCCGCCGAAAGGGGGGCGCAGGGGCAGGACCAAAAGGAAATGCGCCGCAAAATGCTGCTGGCCATGGCGGCAGACCTGCGCATTGTGGTGTTGCGTTTGGCCTCGCGCCTGCAGTCGCTGCGCTGGCATGCGGCAAGCAAGACGCCTTATCCCGTCGAAGCAGCCCGGGAAACCATGGAGCTATACACGCCTCTGGCCAACCGCCTGGGCATCTGGCAGCTCAAATGGGAAATGGAAGACCTGGCTTTCCGCTTCACTCAGCCGGAAACCTATCGTTCCATAGCAAAACAGCTGGAAGCCAAGCGCGTGGAGCGCGAGGCATTGGTGAATGCTGCTGTCAGCCGGCTGCAGGCCGCATTGGCTGACGCCAGGATCCCGGCCAAAGTCTATGGGCGCCCCAAGCATATCTACAGTATCTGGAACAAGATGCGCATTAAGCGGCTGGAGTTCCACGAGCTTTTCGACCTGCGGGCCTTGCGCGTCATCGTTGATGACGAGCGCAGCTGCTACGCCGTGCTCGCCCTCGTGCATTCCCTGTGGACACCGGTGGCGGACGAATTCGACGATTACATTTCCCGGCCCAAGCCGAACGGGTACCGCTCTCTGCACACCGTGGTGATGGATGAAGAAGGGCGGGCATTCGAGATCCAGATCCGTACGGAGGAAATGCATCGTTTTGCCGAATACGGGATGGCTGCTCACTGGCTCTACAAGGAAGCGGGTTCGCGTGGTGGCCAGGTGGCCGCCAACACGGGATATGAGCAGAAGCTGGCGTGGATGCGTCAGTTGCTTTCCTGGGACGGCGAACCGATTGCCGGTCAGGAGGAGCCGCCCAAGGCCATGCAGGCTGACGAACGAATCTATGTCATGACGCCCCAGGCGCGTGTCATAGAGCTGCCGGCCGGTGCCACGCCGGTGGATTTTGCCTATCACCTGCACACCGACCTGGGCCACCGTTGCCGCGGAGCGCGTGTCGATGGCCAGATGGTTCCGCTGTCCACCCAGCTCAGTACTGGGCAGATCGTGGAAATTATCGCGGCCAAATCGGGTGGACCTTCCAGAGACTGGTTGAACCCGCAGCTGGGTTTTCTGGCCAGCCAGCGCTCGCGCGCCAAGGTGCGCGCCTGGTTCAACGCGGTGGAACTGCAGCAGCGCATAAGCCAGGGGCAGGCCCTGGTGGAAAAAGAACTGCAACGTCTGGGCAAGACGGCTGTCAGCATGGAACAGCTTGCCCAGCAGCTCGGTTTTGCCAGAACGGACGACCTCTACGTGGCCGTTGCCAAGGAAGAGTTCAGCCTGCGTCAGATCGAGTACCTGTTGAAAGGGCAGAAAGATCGCGACGCACAGCAGGAGCAGGAAGACTCCGTACGCCTTTATACCGTGGGTACCCGCAGTGCAACCTCGGGCGCGAAGAGCGGTGTGCTGGTGGTAGGGGTTGACTCTTTGCTGACACAGCTGGCCCGTTGCTGCCGCCCAGCCCCGCCTGACAGCATTTGCGGCTATGTGACCAAAGGCCGTGGCGTGTCCATTCACCGCAGTGATTGTGCTGCGTACAAGGCACTGGTCATGCGCCAGCCCGAGCGAGCCATCGAGGTTGAATGGGGCGACACTGGCGATTCCGTTTATCCGGTGGATATCGGCATTCACGCCCAGGAACGTCCCAACCTTCTGCGCGACTTGTCTGAAGTGTTTGCCAAGCTGCGCCTGAACATCATCAGCGTCAATACGCAGAGCCGCCGCTCCCTCACCCGGATGGTTTTCACCATTGAAGTGCGCAGTGGTGAACAGATATCACGTGTGCTGTCCGCACTGAATGAACTGCATGGTGTCGAGGCCACGCGCCTGTGATGCCGGCATGAATTGTTCCGGCCTCTGCCGGGACTGCTAAAATGGCGGATTAACGTCCGTGCCATGATAGGCGGCCTGTGCCGCGTAACGAGAGAGTACAGATTTGGAACCCTACACCCTACCCGACAGCGAGGGGCATTTCGGCCGTTTTGGCGGGTCCTTCGTGGCCGAAACGCTGGTACATGCGCTCGACGAACTCAAGCAAGCTTACGAAAAATATCGTAACGACCCGGAATTCCTGAAGGAATTCCACTACGAGCTCAAGCATTTCGTGGGTCGTCCAAGCCCGGTCTACCATGCCCGGCGCTGGTCGGAGATGCTGGGCGGGGCGCAGATCTGGTTCAAACGGGAAGATCTCAACCATACCGGCGCACACAAGGTCAACAACTGCATTGGGCAGATTCTCCTCGCACGTCGTCTGGGCAAGCCGCGCATCATTGCTGAAACGGGTGCCGGCCAGCATGGCGTGGCCACGGCCACAGTGGCCGCACGTTACGGCATGGAATGTGTGGTTTACATGGGTGCGGAGGACGTCCGCCGCCAGGCTTCGAATGTGTACCGCATGAAGCTGCTGGGCGCCACGGTGGTACCGGTGGAATCCGGCTCGCGCACCCTGAAAGATGCCCTGAACGAAGCCATGCGTGACTGGGTAACGAATGTTGAATCCACCTTTTACATTATTGGCACGGTCGCCGGCCCGCATCCCTATCCCATGATGGTGCGCGACTTCCAGTCCGTCATCGGGAAGGAATGTCTGGAACAGATGCCGGTGGATGCCGGGGCACAGCCAGATTACATCGTCGCAGCCGTCGGCGGCGGCTCGAACGCCATGGGCATCTTCTACCCCTATATTGATCAGCCGAACGTGCAGTTGGTGGGAGTGGAAGCGGCGGGCCGCGGGCTGGGTTCCGGTGCGCATGCTGCATCGCTGAATGCCGGCGCAGTCGGGGTGCTGCATGGCAATCGCACCTACGTTCTACAGGACGAAAACGGCCAGATCATCGAGACTCACTCGGTGTCGGCCGGGCTCGATTATCCTGGTGTAGGCCCGGAACACGCATGGCTGAAAGATTCCGGCCGTGCCAGCTATGCCACCATCACCGATGAAGAAGCCCTCCAGGCCTTTCACGACTGCTGTCGCTTCGAAGGCATCATGCCCGCCCTGGAGTCTTCTCACGCGATTGCCCAGGCAGTCAAGATGGCCCCAACGCTGGGCAAGGACAAAATCATTCTGGTCAACCTGTCCGGTCGTGGCGACAAGGACATGCATACCGTCGCCGAATACGGCGGCATCGAGCTGTGAAGGAAGGTCTTAGCGCAATGAACGCCTCCAACGAGCGCCTGCTGTCCACATTTGAACGTCTGAACGGCCGTACCGCCCTGGTCCCCTACATCACGGCGGGCGATCCTTCCCTGGAAGCCACACCCGCTCTCATGCATGCGCTGGTGCAGGCTGGAGCCGACATCATCGAACTTGGCATCCCCTTTTCCGACCCCATGGCCGACGGCCCCGTTATCCAGCGGGCTGCCGAACGTGCCATTGCGCGCGGCACGGGGCTCCGGCAGGTCCTCGACATGGTGGCAGAATTCCGTCGTCAGGATCAAACCACGCCGGTGGTGTTCATGGGGTATGCCAACACCATAGAACGGATGGGGCAGCAGGCCTTTGTGGATGCCGCCGTGCGGGTGGGGCTGGACGGCATCCTGGTGGTGGATTATCCGCCTGAGGAAGTTGCGGAATTTGCAGCCATGCTGGCCAAGGCGCGTATCGACCCCATTTTCCTGCTGGCACCCACTTCCACGGAAACGCGCATTCAGGCAGTCGCAAAGGTCGCCCGTGGCTACGTGTACTACGTTTCGCTCAAGGGTGTGACGGGGGCCGGGCACCTCGATACCGAAGACGTGGCACGCAAACTGGATGTCATCCGGCGCCACGTGAAGATCCCGGTCGGGGTGGGCTTCGGCATTCGTGACCCCGAAAGCGCGCGCAAGGTAGCCAGCTGTGCAGATGCTGTCGTCATTGGCAGCAAGATCATTGAAACCATGGAAGAGGCGGTGAAGGCCGCCGAGGCGGAAGGGCTGTCGGGCAAGGAATCCGATGCCCGCGCCATCCAGGCGGCCGCCACATGGCTCGCCGGTATCCGTGCGGTGCTCGGTTGAACAGGGCACTGCCAGGTAAATGAACCGGCCAGGCCGGAAATATTCGGGAAATAACAATGAGTTGGATAGACAAGATCCTGCCCCCGCGCATCAATCGCAACAGCGGGGGCGAAAGTGGATCCAACCAGCGGGTTCCGGAAGGGGTATGGGCGAAGTGCCCTGCCTGTGAATCCGTGCTCTACAGGGATGACCTTAAGGCTAGCCTGAACGTCTGCCCCAACTGCAGTCATCACATGCGCATCAATGCGCGGACACGCATCGACGCACTGCTGGACGCCGAAGGCAGGGTGGAGATCGGTGCCAACACGCGCCCCATGGACCCGCTCAAGTTCCGGGATACGCGCAAGTACCCTGAACGCGTCGCCGAGGCAGTCAAACAGACCGGTGAAACCGAAGCCATGGTGGTCATGAGTGGGTGCATCCATTCCGTGCCCGTTGTGCTTGCTTGCTTCGAGTTCGAGTTCATGGGTGGTTCCATGGGTTCGGTGGTGGGCGAGCGTTTCTGCCGCGGTGTGCAGGCAGCTATAGAAAACCGTACGCCTTTCATCTGTGTCGCTGCATCTGGTGGTGCGCGCATGCAGGAAAGCTTGTTCTCGCTCATGCAGATGGCCAAGACCAATGCCATGCTGACCCGCCTTGCAGCTCAGCGCCTGCCTTTCATCAGCGTTCTGACCGACCCGACCATGGGTGGCGTTTCGGCCAGCTTCGCTTTCATGGGCGACATCGTCATTGCTGAGCCCAAAGCGCTGATCGGTTTTGCCGGGCCCCGCGTCATTGAGCAGACCGTGCGGGAGAAACTTCCGGAAGGCTTCCAGCGCGCCGAGTTCCTGCTGGAAAAGGGTGCCATCGACATGGTGGTGGATCGCCGCGAAATGCGTCAGAAACTCGCTTCGCTGCTGGTATTGCTGATGCGTCAGCCGGCAGACGTCGTCAAGCAGGACGCCTGATCCACACGGCGGGCGTAGTGCCCGCCCAAAAAAGCCGGGCGTTTGCCTAGGTCGCAGCATGAAAAAAGCCAGCTTCTCGATTGAGAGGCTGGCTTTTTTACGAGCGCCTGATTCAGGCCAGGCCCTGCTCCGGAGAACAGGGCTTGGCCGGGCCAGGCTTAATGCTGGACGGTCTCAACCTGCTGCAGCGGTTCCTGCTTGGCCTCACTGTTGCGCGGCTTGCGGGGGCGACCGAGGCGAACCGGAGGGGCATCTTCAACGACCGCCGGTGTGCTGCGGGTTTCGATCAGCTGCAGGCCGGCCGATTCCAGGACTTCCTCCAGCTTTTCCGTCTGGGCAACCCCATTGACCTGGACAGGTGCTGATGCAGCAGCCGGGGCGGCCTGGGCTTCAACCGACGGTTTCTCGCCTTCGCTGGAAGATGTCTCGACTTGAGCCCCATCTGACTGGTTTTGCGACACGGCTTGCGTTGCAGGTTCCAGCGGGACTTCAGGGGCAGCTTGTTCGGGCAATTCCTGGGAGGCGGCCGCAGCATCCTGGACAGCGGCAGATTC
Organism: Alcaligenaceae bacterium; assembly: GCA_029263795.1. Classification (GTDB taxonomy): domain Bacteria; phylum Pseudomonadota; class Gammaproteobacteria; order Burkholderiales; family Burkholderiaceae_B; genus Yanghanlia. Next base: position 2,905 of record JAJUFI010000058.1, on the reverse strand, counting down.
CTCAGCAGTGGCCTCGGTGGCTTCTGAAACGGTGGCAGCTTCCGCCGTGACAACTTCGTCAGCATGTGGGACGGCCACAGCATCCTCAGTGGCAGGTTCGGTGGCTTCCGCAACCGCTGCAGGCTCTTGAGCGGCTGCTTCAGCAACTTCTGCAGAGGCGGAGGCCGGTGCGTCGGTGGTTTCCACAGCTGCCGGTGCTTCCGCACGGGCAACCTCCGGTTCGTTGAGCGCCACAGCCTGTGTCTCGGCAGCATCTTGGCCGGCGAATGGTGTGGCAGCCTGCTCAGCGACGGCCGGCGAGACCAGCTCGGCGGACGCTGACGGATCGGAAGCTGATGGGCCCGCGAGTGTTGTGGGAGACTCTACCGGCGCGGTGGCAGGTGCGTCAGAAGCGTCCGCTTCGATGACACCGCCTGCAGATGCGGTTTCGACCTGGGTTTCAGCCGCCACGGCTTCTGCCGAATCACCGTTACGGCGACCACGACGGCTGCGACGGCGGCGACGCTTGCGCTCCGGTTCGACCTGTTCGCCATCCTCGTTGTCGGCTGCTGCAGTGAAGCCGCTGCCGACACCGTTCTCGAGGCCTTGATCAGCGGCCTGTTCGAACGAGGATTCGTCTCCGGCCTGGGGGGCGATCCCAACATCGCTGGAACCGGCCACTGCAGTTGCGGCGACGGCCACTGGCGCAGCAGAGCCGGCTGCTGATTCGGCTTGTGCCGCGACAGCGCTATCGGCAGTTTCAGCGTGGACGTCGGTGCTCGCGCTGCCTTCGGCGAAGTGTTTGCTGCCTTCTTCGGTACGGCGACCGCGGCCACGACCGCGTCGACCGCGGCTGCGGCCGTTCGGAGCACCTGTTTCGGCTGCTGCGGGAGCAACGGCCAGATTTTCTGGGGTGCTGGCGACCTGAACTTCCGTTTCCTCAACAGCTGCCGCTTCGGTAGCCGGGCGACGGTTGCGTCCGCTTTCCCTTTCCTTACGTACCTCGCCCTCGGGGCGCCGTTCGCGCCGGCGGTTGCGCTCGCCACGCTGGCTGCCCGTCCGTTCACCGGCACGAGTGCGCTTGGCGGGGCTGGCTGCGGGAACTTCCTTGGCAGGTTCTGCGAGGGCCGCAGCCTGGCTTGCACCAGTGAGCCAGTTGATCAGGCGGCGGAACAAGCCTGGTTGTGCGGAGGTAGTGGCTTCGGCCTTGGGCTTTTCCGCTGTGGGCTGATGGACGGGCGCGGGCTGGGCGTGAGTGATGCTCTTGACCAGGGCTTCCGGACGAGGCTTGGCGTCCTGCACACGGGCCGGAGACCAGGTGGTGGACTGTTCGGGTTCGGTGACCAGATCGAAGCTCGATTTGTTGTCGTCCAGACGCGGGTCGTCGTGACGCAGGCGTTCGATGTGATGATGGGGCGTTTCCAGGGCCTTGTTGGGGATCAGGACCAGGTTGACCTTCAGGCGCGATTCGATCTTTGCGATATCGCTGCGCTTTTCGTTGAGCAGGAAGGTGGCAACGTCGACCGGTACCTGCGCATGCAAGGCGGCGGTGCCTTCCTTCATGGCCTCTTCCTGCAGCAGACGCAGCACATGCAGGGCGCTAGATTCGGCATCGCGAATCACGCCGGTACCCGTGCAGCGCGGGCAGGTAACGTGGGAGCCTTCGTTCAGGGCAGGGCGCAGGCGCTGACGGGATAATTCCATCAGACCGAAGCGCGAGATCTTGCCCATCTGAACGCGAGCGCGATCGAAATGCAGGGCATCCCGCAGCCGCTGCTCAACGGCGCGCTGGTTCTTGCTGTCCTCCATGTCGATGAAGTCGATCACGATCAGGCCGCCAAGGTCGCGCAGGCGCAGTTGACGAGCCACTTCATCAGCCGCCTCAAGGTTGGTGCGCAGGGCGGTTTCTTCAATGTCAGAGCCGCGGGTCGCACGTGCCGAGTTGACGTCGATCGCTACCAAGGCCTCGGTATGGTCGATGACCACAGAGCCGCCGGAGGGCAGCTGGACCGTACGGGAATAGGCAGTTTCGATCTGGTGTTCGATCTGGAAGCGCGAGAACAGGGGGATGTCATCGCGATAGAACTTCACGCGCTGGACATTGTCCGGCATGACCACGCTCATGAAGGCGGTGGCCTGCTCGTAAATGTCCTGGGTGTCGATGAGGATTTCGCCGATTTCAGGCGAGTAGTAGTCGCGGATGGCCCGGATGACGAGGCTGGACTCGAGATAAATGAGGATGGGGGCCTTGTTTTCCTGGGCGGCGACGTCGATGGCGTTCCACAACTGCAGAAGGTAGGACAGGTCCCATTGAAGTTCTTCGACGCTGCGACCGATACCGGCCGTGCGGGCAATGATGCTCATTCCCTGGGGAACTTCGAGCTTGTCCATCGCCTCGCGCAGTTCCTGACGGTCTTCCCCTTCCACGCGTCGGGAAACGCCACCCCCGCGGGGGTTGTTGGGCATCAGCACCAGATACCGGCCTGCCAGGGAGATGAATGTCGTCAGGGCTGCGCCCTTGTTGCCTCGTTCTTCCTTTTCGACCTGGATGATGAGTTCCTGGCCTTCATATAGCGCGTCCTGAATGCGCGCCGTTCGTACATCCACTCCTTCCTTGAAGTAGCTGCGGGCAATTTCCTTGAAAGGAAGAAAGCCATGGCGCTCTTCGCCGTAGTTCACGAAGCAGGCTTCCAGACCTGGTTCGATGCGAGTGATGACACCTTTGTAAATATTGCCTTTGCGCTGTTCACGCCCGGCGGATTCTATGTCGAGGTCGATCAGTTTCTGACCGTCGACAATGGCAACGCGTAGTTCTTCTTGATGCGTTGCATTGAACAACATCCGTTTCATGAGTGTGATTCTCCGTAGTCATGGCGCACCGTTCATCGGCGCACGACCGCGGGTCACTCGGTGTGAGGCGTTGAAT
>JAJUFI010000106.1 GCA_029263795.1 Alcaligenaceae bacterium | reverse complement strand
TGTTCGCAAGTATCGGTAGCGTATTGCGGCGTTCTACGATCCCGGCCACAGTCATCAATGGCTTGAGCAAGGCGTCACGAGTCGCTTGTACGAGTTGCATGGTTATCCTTTTAGGGTTTGTTCCAGTACGTGTAGAGCGTGGTTGAGCTCCGTCTGCTTGAGCCGGGCCTCGGAAATTTTTCGCACTGCGTGCAATACGGTAGTGTGGTCGCGCCCGCCGAAGAGATCACCAATTTCCGGCAGGCTCTTCTGTGTGAGCTCCTTGGCCAGATACATGGCAATTTGCCGCGGCAGGGCAATATTGGCCGGGCGACGCCGGGAATACATGTCCGCGACCTTAATCTTGTAATAGTCGGCCACCGTCTTCTGGATATTTTCGACGGTAATCTGGCCGTTCGACACCGACAGAAGGTCTTTGAGAGCTTCCTTGCAGACGTCGACGGTGAGCACTTCCTTGCCGTGGAAGCGTGCATAGGCCGACACCTTCCGCAAGGCACCTTCCAGCTCCCGGACATTGCTGCGCAGGTGTTTGGCGATGAAGAAGGCGACTTCCTCGGGCATGGTGATGCCTTCGTTTTCTGATTTGCGCAGAAGAATTGCCACCCGCATCTCGAGCTCTGGCGGTTCGATCGCAACGGTAAGGCCGGAATCAAAGCGCGAAATCAGACGGCTGTCGATGTTCGACAGTTCCTTCGGATAAGTATCCGACGTGATGATGATCTGTTTGCGCTGGGCGACCATGGCTTCGAAGGCGTAGAAGAACTCTTCCTGAGTGCGGTTCTTGCCGGCGAAGAACTGAATGTCGTCGATCAGCAGCAGGTCGAGCGAATGATAGTAGCGCTTGAATTCGTCGAACGCCTTGCGCTGGTAAGCCTTCACCACATCTGACACGTACTGGTCAGCGTGCACATAGCGCACTCGCGCCCCCTTGCCCGAAGCGAGCAGGGAATTACCAATGGCATGGATGAGGTGGGTCTTGCCCAGGCCTACGCCCCCATACAGGAACAGCGGGTTGTAGGAAACGCCGGGGTTCTCTGCCACCTGCAGTGCCGCAGCCCGCGCCAACTGGTTAGCCTTGCCAGTGACGAAGTTGTCGAAGGTGAGTTCCGCGTTCAAGCGTGAACGGTCGTGCAAGGCTTCCACCGCAGCGGAGGCTGCTGCAGCTGCAGGAGATTGCACAGCCGGCGCGGCGGGAGGCGGCGCTGCGCCCACGGACAGGGACGGTTGCACGGCTGCACCTGCCTGGGCGGCACTTGCCACGCGCGCGGCAGCGACAGGACGGCTGCCATTACCCGGAAGTTCAAACGCAACCTGGACCGGCCGCGAGAACCAGTCACTGGCCAGCGACTCGATTTGATGTGAGAAGTTCTTGCGCACCCAGTCCAACTTGAATCGGTTGGGTGCGACCACGCGAAGTACGCCCTGGTCTTCATCGAAAGCCAGAGGAACCAAGGGTCGTATCCACGCACTGATCTGTTGAGGAGGGAGCTCCTGTTCCAGCTTCTGGACGCAGGACTGCCAGAATTCATTCATTTTCGGCCACTTCAGTAAACCTCGATTCTACCCCGTTGCGGGGCTAGTTATCCACAGGCAGAAATACTGTACCCGATCTTCCAGCCTGCAACTGTTTGACTAACTTACAGAAATTTGATGAAATGGTGGGCTTTTCAGAATTACTGCTCTTTTCTTTTTTCGGATCCGCCATGAAACGCACTTTCCAACCCTCCGTCACCCGTCGCAAGCGCACTCACGGCTTTCGCGTTCGCATGAAGACCCGTGGCGGTCGCGCCGTCATCAACGCGCGCCGAGCCAAGGGCCGCAAGCGTCTGGCCGTTTAATCGGCTCGCCACGCCGGCGGGGCGCTGGCGGTACCGTGCCCATGCGTGCTTCATTTCCGCCTGAGGCCCGTCTGCATCGTCCCTCCGAGTTCGCCGCCGCCCTGAAGGGAAGGCGCCTGGCCCGGGGGGCGCTGTTTGTCGTATCCACACCCCGGCAAGCACCAGCGGAAGGTCCTTCCCACGCCCGTCTGGGCATGGTCATAGGCAAGCGCATGGCACCACTGGCTGTATCGCGCAACACCATCAAGCGCGTCATACGCGAAGCCTTCAGGCAAAGACGCTACGAACTGCCGGCGCGTGATTTCGTGTTTCGTCTGCACTCACGCATTGCCCCGTGTTCCTTGCGCGAACTGAAAGCACAGGTTCGCCACGAAGTTGACGCACTGCTCGACCGGAGCAGCCGATGATACGACGGCTACTGATTGCCCCCATCCGTTTTTACCGCTACGTTATCAGTCCATGGACGGGCTATAACTGTCGGTTCACGCCGACCTGTTCGGCCTACGCCATCGAGGCGTTGGAAACGCATGGCGCACTATGTGGCAGTTGGCTGGCCGCGCGGCGCATATTGCGCTGTCACCCCTGGTGCGAGGGTGGCCACGACCCTGTGCCCGCGTCCCCCTGCGGGCATCGGTCACGATCTGAAACGAAATGCTGACTTCACGCACACCCACATATCCTGGCAAGCTCCGCTACACTTGCGCGGTTTTGCCCAGTTTCGACTCGTAAAGGCGCTATGGATATCCGACGTACCATCCTCTGGATGATTCTCACCTTCTCGCTGCTGCTGTTGTGGAACAACTGGCAGACCTATAACGGCAAGCCCTCGATGTTCGGCCCGGGCCTGACATCACAAACGGTTGACTCCGCAGCTCAGGCAGAGCAGAACGTCAGTGTGCCCAGTGCCGCCGCCAGCGCCTCGCCCTCTGCAGCCGCCTCTGCCGTTCCTGGCGATCAGCAGGCTGCCCCGGCCCAGTCGGAGCGCGTTGAAGTCAGTACCGACGTACTTAACCTGGTCTTCGACACCCAGGGCGCTCAGCTCGTTCATGCAGAACTGCCCAAGTATTCGGTGTCCAGCAAGGATGACAAACCTTTCGTGCTGCTGGACCGCCGCGCCGGTTACACCTACGTTGCCCAGACTGGTGTTGTGGGCGCACCCGCCGGTCAGAACTACCCGACGCACCTGACCCCCTTCCGCTTCATCGGCCAGGAACGCGACGGCAACCGCACCAAGGTCAGCTTTGAAGCGACCTCCGACAATGTGCGCGTGGTGAAGATCTTCACGCTGACCGACGGCAGCTATGCCATCGACGTACGCCATGAAATCCACAATCTGGGTGATGCCCCGATTCAGCCGCTGGTCTACCTGCAGCTTGAACGCGACGGCAACTCCCCGGACGGCTCCTCCTTCTACAGCACATTCACGGGCCCAGCCCTGTACTCGGCTGAAGACAAATACCAGAAGATCGACTTTTCCGACCTAGACAAGGGCAAGCACAATTATGTCCGCGAAGCCAATAACGGCTGGGTGGGCATGGTGCAGCACTACTTCGCCACTGCCTGGGTTCCGAACCAGGGGGTGCAGCGCCACAATGAGGCCCTGCGCATAGGCGACAACCTTTACGCCATCCGTACGCTGGTGCCTGCTGGTAGCATCGCGGCAGGGCAGGCGGGTTCCGTTGACGCCAGCCTGTGGGTCGGCCCCCAAGACCAGGACGCCATGAGTGCTCTGGCCCCCGGCCTGGAACTGGTGGTGGACTACGGCTGGCTGACCATCATTGCCAAGCCCGTGTTCAAACTGATGACCTGGCTGCACACCTTGCTGGGCAACTGGGGCTGGACTATTGTCGCGCTGACCGTTCTGATCAAGCTCGCCTTCTACCCGCTGTCGGCAGCGTCCTACCGCTCCATGGCGAAGATGAAGAAGTTCACTCCGCGCATGCAGGCGCTGCGCGAGAAATACGGCGACGACAAGGTCAAGATGAATCAGGCCATGATGGAGCTGTACCGCAACGAGAAAATCAACCCTCTGGGCGGCTGTCTGCCCATGCTGGTTCAGATTCCGGTCTTCATCGCCCTGTACTGGGTACTGCTGGGTAGCGTGGAAATGCGCGGCGCACCCTGGATTCTCTGGATTCAGGACCTTTCCGCCCGCGATCCGTGGTTCATTCTGCCGGCCGTGATGATGGCAACCATGTTCCTGCAAATCAAGCTGAATCCGACTCCGCCGGACCCCATGCAGGCCCGCATCATGATGCTGATGCCCCTCATCTTCGGTGGCATGATGTTCTTCTTCCCCGCAGGCCTGGTGCTGTACTGGGTGGTGAACAACATCCTGTCGATTGCGCAGCAGCGTTTTGTGATGCACCAGATCGACAAGGCTGAGGCAGCGGCCAAGCGCTGACCCGGCCCGGCATCAGAACAAGCCCGCTTCCAGGTCACTGGGCGGGCTTTTTTCATTGGCAGCACACTATCTGGTATTCACCGATAGTTTTGCTTACCTCTTTAATGTAGTGTGACGTGTTTTCCGACGCTGCTGCGACCAATTAGAAAGAGGAACGAAGTCTCCATGAATCCCCGCCCAAACAAATCTTTGCGCACTGCGCTGCTGTATGCCGCGACGGTCACCGCGCTCGCCTGCGGCCTTGTGAGCCCGGCATCGGCGCAGACGCCTCTGAAGATCGGGTTCATCGCCACCATGTCGGGTCCGGGCGGAGCGCTCGGGCAAGACCAATACGACGCCTTCATGCTGGCCATTGAACAGCGCGGGGGCAAACTCGGCGGGGTACCTGTCACCGTCATCAAGGAAGACGACCAGCTCAAACCAGACGTCGGCGTTCAGGCAGCCACCAAGCTGCTGCAAAGCGACAAGGTCGACATTATCACGGGCGTGACCTTTTCCAATGTGATGATGGCCATCCATAAGCCCATCACGAGTGCCGAAGTATTCTTCATTGGCTCCAACGCCGGCCCTGCCCCGATCGCCGGCAAGGAATGTTCTGAATTCTTCTTCTCGACATCGTGGGATAACGACATGCTCCACGAAGCCGGTGGCCAGCTGACCAGCGACCTCGGCTACAAGAATGTCTATGTCATGGCCGCCAACTACCAGGCCGGCCGCGATGCCGCCTCCGGTTTCAAGCGCAATTTCACGGGCAACGTAATCGGCGAGGTCTACACCCAGGTCAACCAGCCTGATTACTCAGCGGAAATTGCGCAACTTCAGGCCGCCAACCCGGATGCCGTTTACGTCTTCTACCCGGGCGGCATGGGCATCAACTTCATCAAACAGTATCGTCAGGCCGGCCTGCTGGGCGAAATTCCCCTGCTTTCCGCGGCCAGCCTGGACGGCACTACCCTGCCCGCCCTGAAGAACCTTGCTGTGGGGGCCATCACCAGCGCACCGTACGCTCCCAACATCGACAACCCGCAGAACAAGGCCTTCGTGGAAGCTTTCGAGAAAGCCTACAAGCGCCCACCATCCATGTATGCTGCGCAATCCTGGGATGCCGCCAGCCTGCTGGATTCCGCCATCAGCAAGGTGGGTGGCGACCTGTCCGACAAGAAAGCATTCATTGCCGCTTTGAAGGAAGCCAACTTTGATTCCGTGCGCGGCTACTTCAAGTTCGATTCCAACCATTTCCCTGACGCAGCCTTCTACCGCGTTGACGTGGTCGAAGAAAACGGCGAAGCTGTTCTGAAGGCGCTGGCGCCGGTGAAGATCGCCAAACGTGCCGATTTCGCCAAGCAGTGCCGCCTGAAATAAGAGGCAGTATCTGTCATGGTGGGCCGGTACCAATGCGGCCCGCCATGTCAGGCAAGGATGTATCGTGAGCCTCAATCTATTCATCATCCAGGCGCTCAATGGTCTGCAACTGGGTGTCCTGCTGTTCCTCATGGCTGCCGGCCTGACACTAGTCTTCGGCATCATGAACTTCGTCAATCTGGCACATGGTTCTATGTACATGATGGGGGCTTTCGTGGCCGCCGCCCTGTACAACTACACCGGGTCCTTCTGGCTGGCAGCGCTACTGCTGTTTCCCATCATGATGGTGCTGGGCATGGCGTTGGACCGCCTCGCCCTCAGCAAGCTTTACGACCGTGACCATCTGGACCAGGTCCTCGCCACTTTCGGGTTGATCCTCTTCTTCAACGAACTGGCACGCATGTTATGGGGGCCCTCCCCCGTTTACATGGACGTCCCGGATGCACTGAGCGGGGCCGTGCAGCTGTTCGGCATACGCTACCCCGCGTATCGCCTGCTGATCATCATTGCCGGGCTGGCTGTGGCTCTGGGGTGCTATCTGCTGGTGCATCACACACGTCTGGGCATGCTGCTGCGCGCAGGAGCAACACACCGCGAAATGGTCGGCGCATTGGGCGTCAACATTCGTCTTCTGAATGCCCTGCTCTTCGGCTTGGGAGCCGTCCTAGCGGGGGTGGCAGGCCTTCTGGCTGGGCCCATCATGTCGGTACAGGTGGGCATGGGGGAACCAATCCTCATTCTCACCATGGTCGTCATTGTCATTGGCGGCATTGGTTCGATAAGGGGGGCCTTCTATGCCTCGCTGATCGTCGGTGTAGTGGATACCCTGGGCCGAACACTACTGCCCGCTCTGCTGCGCAACGTCATGGAACGCAGCAGCGCCGACATCGCTGGGCCCGCCATTGCCTCGATGATGATCTACATTCTCATGGCCGTTGTGCTGGCACTGCGCCCGCGCGGGCTATTTCCAGTCCAACGCGGCTGAACACCATTCGCCATGTCCTCTGCAACACCCGTCTCCGCCGCTGCACCTTCCCGCCCCAATTTGGGCCGCTGGGTACCGGCTGTCCTCATTGCGGTTTTCATCGTGCTGCCGGCCTACGCCATTGCCGTTGACAATGCCTTCACCCTTGCCCTGATGAGCCGCATCGTCATCCTGGCGATTGCAGCGGCAGCGCTCAACCTGGTTCTGGGCTACGGCGGCATGGTGAGCTTCGGTCACGCCCTATTCCTGGGGCTGGGCATATACAGCACCGCGATTCCCAGTTTTCACGGGGTGGACAACGCCCTGGTGCATCTGCTGATCGCCCTGCTTACCTGCGGCCTTGCAGGGCTGGTCACCGGGGCAATAGCCCTGCGTACACAAGGCATTGCCTTCATCATGATCACTCTGGCATTTGCCCAGATGTTCTACTTCGTCTTCGTCAGCCTCAGCCCCTACGGGGGCGACGATGGCCTGCGACTGGCGTCGGGCAGCCGTCTGGGCACACTTTTGCTCACCAATGGCCCCCTGCTTTATGCCATTTCATTCGCCGTCCTGCTCGCGGCGCTTTACGGCACCCGGCGTCTGGTTCATTCGCGCTTCGGCATGGTGCTGAGAGGCAGCCGCATCAACGACACCCGCATGCGGGCACTGGGCTTTCCCACTCCACGCTACCGCCTGGCGGCATATGTGATTTCCGCCATGCTGTGTGGGGTGTCCGGTGTACTGTACGCCAATCTCACCCAGTTCGCCGCGCCATCCTTCATGTCCTGGGCGATGTCGGGCGAACTGATTGTGATGGTCGTTCTCGGGGGCATGGGTTCCATCATGGGCCCGCTGTATGGCGCAGCCGCGCTGCTCCTGACGGAAGAAGCGCTCAAGGCTGTCACGGAACACTGGATGATCATTCTCGGGCCGGCGATCGTGGCCGTTGCAGTGGCCAGTCGCCTGGGCATTGCCGGCCTGCTGGGTGCTGGTCGAAAACCGGTGAGGGAAAACGTCCAGGACGTCGCCCAGCCACAAATTGAGGCTACGCTTCCTTCAGACAGGGCACCAGCCGCAGCAGGGACGGTACCGTCCTCGGCAGCCCCGGCAGTTGCGACAGTCACTGCAGAGCCGGCGGTCACAGCCCCCGCCCATCCAGCCCATCTCTCGGTGCGCGGGCTGGTGAAGCGTTACGGCGGCCTGCTGGCAACGGACAACGTTGACCTGGACCTGCAAACCGGGCAGATTCACGCCATTATTGGCCCCAACGGAGCAGGGAAATCCACCCTTATCGGGCAGCTGGCCGGGGAAGTCACCCCCGACGCTGGCTCCATTACCCTGGATGGACAGCACATCACCCGCCTGCCCGTCTATCAGCGCAGTCTTGCGGGGCTGCAGCGTTCGTACCAAATTACCGCAGTACTGCCGCAGTTCACCGCGCTTGAAAACGTCATGCTCGCCGTGCAGGCGCAACAAGGCCATAGTTTCCGCTTCTGGCAGGATGTCCACACTCAGCAATCGCTGCGTGAACCCGCGCTGCGCGCACTCGAGGAGGCCGGGCTGGCCGGGCATGTGCATATACTGGCCGCCACCCTGGCGCATGGTCAGCAACGGCAGCTAGAGCTTGCCATGGTGCTGGCCGGTCAACCCCGTGTTCTCTTGCTCGATGAACCCATGGCCGGCATGAGCATGGCGGAATCCCGCCAGATGACAGCCGTTCTGGCCCGCCTCCGGTCGCAATATGCGATTTTGCTGGTGGAACATGACATGGAAGCGGTATTCAGCCTCGCCGATATAGTCAGCGTCCTGGTATATGGCCGCTGCATTGCCACCGGCTCGCCGGAAGAAATTCGCAGCAACCCCGATGTCCAGCAGGCGTACCTGGGAGACGAATCATGATCGCGCCCGCCGCACTGCTAGAAATTCACGACCTGCATGCCGGCTATGGCCAGAGCCAAGTACTGCATGGCATGAAGCTGCGTATTTCCCAGGGGGAGTTTGTGACCTTGTTGGGCCGCAACGGCATGGGCAAGAGCACCACCATCAAATGCCTGATGGGTTTGATGCGCCCGCGCTCCGGAACCATTTTGCTGGATGGCCGCGACATCACTGGCTCGCCCAGCCATCAGATTGCCCGTCAGGGTGTCGGGCTGGTCCCGGAAGGTAGGCAGATTTTTCCCAACCTCAGTGTGGCAGAAAACCTTGTGGCAACGGCCAGAAAGCCAAATGGCCTTGACTCTGCACATGGGGCCGGCTCCGTACCGAACGTGAAGGGCCGGAACAGTTCCGAACCCTGGACGCTGCAACGTGTGTACGAGCTCTTTCCGCGTCTGCAGGAAAGGCGGAACAACCCGGGTACCCGCCTTTCTGGTGGTGAGCAGCAAATGCTGGCCATTGGCCGGGCACTGATGACCAACCCCCGCCTGCTAATTCTTGACGAGGCCACCGAGGGCCTGGCTCCTCTGGTGCGACGCGATATCTGGCAGGCCCTGCAACGTTTGAAGTCCACCGGGCTTTCCATTCTGTGCATCGACAAGAATCTTTCGGCCATGCTGCCGCTTGCTGACCGCCATTACATTGTGGAAAAAGGGCGGGTTGCATGGGAAGGCAGTTCCGACGACTACTTAGCTGAGCGTGAAAAGCTCAAGGGATACCTCGGAATTTAGTCGCGCTAGCCTTGAGCTATTATGCTAATAGTAATAATTAATTTTACTAATCATACCCGGACTCATAGAATACTTTCATCCGGCGAGAACGCCGACCAGCAAAGATTTCAGGAGCCCTCATGAAGAAACTCACCACCGCTGCCGGCGCCCCCGTCGTCGATAACCAGAACTCCATGTCAGCCGGCCCGCGCGGCCCGCTGTT
>JAJUFI010000011.1 GCA_029263795.1 Alcaligenaceae bacterium | reverse complement strand
CCTCTTTCCCCATCTGACCGTTCTGGAAAACCTTATGCTGGCTCCCATGCATGTGTTGGGTGTGAGCCGCAAGGAAGCGGAGGCCACGGCCATGGCGCAGCTGGAGCGTGTGCGCATTGCCGCGCAGGCACAGAAGTATCCGGGACAAATGTCGGGCGGCCAGCAGCAGCGCGTGGCCATTGCGCGGGCTCTCTGCATGAACCCCGAGCTCATGCTATTTGACGAACCGACTTCCGCTCTCGACCCCGAAATGGTGAATGAAGTGCTGGACGTCATGGTGGAACTGGCGGGTCAGGGCATGACCATGCTTTGCGTGACGCACGAAATGGGCTTTGCACAACAGGTTGCCGACCGCGTGGTTTTCATGGATGGAGGCGAGATACTTGAAGTGCAGTCCCCCGAAAACTTTTTCCATCATCCACAGAGTGAGCGCAGCCGCGCTTTCCTCGGCAAGATTCTGAGGCAACACGCATGAGCACCATCCCTTTTGTGATTGCCGTACATGGCGGTGCGGGTACGATCTCCCCCGACAAGCCAAACGAAGCTCCTTACCACGAAGGCCTTCAGGCAGCCCTGCGCGCTGGCGCTGCAGTGCTGGAAGCCGGGGGTTCGGCGCTTGATGCGGTTCAGGCTGCTGTGCAGTCGCTGGAAGACTGCCCCTTGTTCAACGCTGGCCGGGGCGCTGTTTATACCGCCGACGCAACGCACGAGATGGATGCTTCGGTGATGGATGGCAGTACGCTCAGGGCGGGTGCGGTCGCAGGGGTGAACGGTATTCGCAATCCCGTGACCCTGGCGCGCACTGTGATGGATCACACCAGCCATGTCTTGCTGATAGGCGAGGGTGCAATACGTGTGGCACGTGAGCATGGGGTGGAAATGGCAGACGCCGAATATTTCCATTCCGAAGAGCGGCTCGCGCAGCTCGAGCGCGTTCGCGCACAGGGTGCGGGCGTCACGGCTCTTGACCACTCGGCTCAGGCCATGACGGACAACGGCGCTCCGATTCGTGAAGACGGCAAGTTCGGTACGGTCGGTGCAGTGGCGCTGGACCAGCATGGCAATCTGGCGGCGGCGGTATCCACCGGCGGCCTGACGAACAAGCGCCCCGGTCGGGTGGGGGATTCGCCCATCGTGGGTGCAGGTATTTATGCGAACAATGCCACCTGCGCGGTGGCCTGCACGGGCACGGGCGAACACTTTCTGCGAGCGTGTGTCGGGCATGATATTCATGCCCGCATGGCTTACAGGGGCGAGAGCCTGGAAGAAGCAGGTGAGGCAGTGGTGCATGGGCTGCTCAAGGAAATTGGCGGTTCGGGCGGCTTGGTGTCGGTGGATGCCAAGGGCAATGTACACATGCCCTTCAATACGGTAGGCATGTACCGGGGCGTTTTCCGGCAGGGCGGGCAACCCCAGAGCTACATTTTCCGCATTTGATCGCCGTCCGCCGGCAGGTGGCCCGCACAGCGCTTCAGCCTATACTTTCCACCTGCGCAGACAGCAGCTCAGGTGAATTCGACATGGCGAAGCACACGCAACACATTCAGGTGCTATCCCGTCAGCAACGGTGTGACCCACCGTTGCCTCTCAGCTTTTGGATGGAAGAGGCCGGTGGCCTGCCCGCCGCCACAAGAATCGGCACGAGTGGTCATTTCGATCACATCATCATCGGTGGAGGGTTCGTCGGCCTGTGGACGGCGCTGCACATCAAGCGGCGGCAGCCGGAAGCTTCCATAGCCGTCATCGAGCGGTACCGTTGTGGGGCAGGGGCTTCGGGTCGCAATGGTGGCAGCGTAATGTCATGGTGGTCGGAAATCGGCGGCCTGCTCGCCATCGGCGGGCGCGAAGAGGCGACACGGCTGGCACATGCCAGTCAGGATGCCATTGAAGCCATTGAGAGTTTCTGCCTTGAACATGGCATTGATGCGCAGCTGGCGCGGGGCGGCTGGCTCTGGTCTGCCACGCTGGAAGATCATCGCGATGCATGGGCCGCAGTGCTGGCCGATTGCGACCGCCTCGGGCACATGCCCTTCACCCTGCTTTCGCCTCAGGATGTTGCCGTCCGTACGGGTTCGCCAGTGCATTTGCAGGGCATTCTCGAACCTGGAGCAGTGACCTTGCAGCCGGCCAGGCTGGTGTTGGGCATGCGGCGCGTCGCCCTTGAGCAGGGCGTGACCATTTTTGAAGATACGCCGGTAACACACCTGCAGTCAGGCCGGACAGTGCAGGTCCATACGGAACATGGGGTGGTGACGGGAGATACCGTCGTGCTGGCAACCAACGCGTGGGCCGCTGCCATACCTGGGCTTTCGCGCCTGATCGTTCCGGTGAACAGTTCGATAGTGGTGACCGAACCGGTGTCAGATCTGCTGCAAGCCAGTGGCTGGACAGGTGATGAAGCCATCAATGACTCACAGACCATGGTTAACTATTACCGGAAAACAAGTGGTGGCCGCCTGGCATTCGGCAAAGGCACCGGTGCGCTGTCACGGGGCAGCCACATAGACGGCACCTTCGGTCGGCATGAGCCTTCACTCCGCCTTGCAGAGGCAGACCTGCGTCGCACCTATCCTCAACTTGCGCAAACACGCATCACGCATGGCTGGAGCGGGCCCATTGACCGCACCCATGACAATCTGCCTGTTTTGGGCACACTTCCCGGTACCGACAACATTCATTACGGAATCGGGTGGAGTGGGCACGGTGTGGCCCCGTCTTATCTGGGTGGTCAAATTCTTGCGAGCCTGGCATTGAGGCAGCGCGATGAATGGAGTGAATGCGCACTGGTTAACCGTGTGCCCAGGCGTTTCCCGCCGGAACCGCTGCGAAGTTTCGGGGGCAATGTCATCCGCAATGCTGTGTGTCGCCGGGAGGCCGCACGCGTGGCCGGTCGCACACCGTCTAGACTGGACACCTTGCTGGCTAGGCTGGCGCCCGGGGCCAATCATCCCTGAAGGGAATGCTGGCGGGTAGTGTAGAAATTTTGTAGCTACAAAAAAGCGTATTCGGGAGACTGATGATGGTGACGCGCTGGTCCAAGATATTGCTGACGGCTGCGATTGCTTTGTTCGCCACACTGGTGGCATTTGGCAACGTCACTGACTACGGTACCAATTTTGAATTCGTCCAGCATGTGCTGCGCATGGACACCCTGTTTCCTGACACGACCATCCGTTATCGCCGCATAGAGGCTCCTGCGGCGCACCACACGGCCTACCTCTTCATCATTTTTCTGGAGGCGCTGACTGCCGCACTATGCTGGTTTGGAGCATGGAAGATGTACTGGGCGCGGCATGCGGCAGCGCTTGCCTTCAACCGGAGCAAAGGCATCGCCATCGCCGGCCTGACATTGGGCTTTCTGGTTTGGCAGGTGGGCTTCATGTCGATCGGTGGCGAGTGGTTCGGAATGTGGATGTCTTCGCAGTGGAATGGTGTGCCATCCGCATTCCGGTTCCTGGTCACCATAGGCATCGTGCTGGTCTTTGTGACGATGCGCGATGGTGAATTGGGGGATTCCGCCTAGCCCAGCTGGATGCTTCCGCTGATCACTCGGACGGCGGTGCCGCCCACGTGGCTTGAAGCCACGCTCCCATGGGCCACAACCGCGCGCAGTTGCATCAGGCTGGGGCGCCCCATGTCCACGCCCTGATGAACCTGCCACTGGTGTTCGCCGTCCGAAAGTTTCTGCAGTTCGTGCAGCAAGGCCGGCAAGGCCACCGCTGCGCTCCCGGTCGCCGGGTCTTCAGCAATGCCGATGGAGGGAGCAAACATTCGTGCGTGAATGACTCTGCCTGCATCATCTTCATCAATGTGGATAATGAACAGCTTGGGTGCCTCGCTCTTGCCCGGGCCCGCCGCCCACGCCATGAAATCCAGCCGGGCACGTGACAATGCATCACGACTGCCCACCGGAATGACGGTGAACGGGTTGCCGGCGTCACAAATGCGGGGCGCATGAGCGATGTCCTGTTCCTGCAGCGATATGGCTGCGGCGCAGGCCGCGGCGCTTGAGGCGGGACGGGCCTGCGGTGGTCTGGGTGAGGTGATCTCCGCCAGAGTGAGGCCCTCGGCGGAGCGGCGGATGTGCGCCGTTACCTCACCAGCGCGGGTCACCATGGTCAATTGGGGAATGTCGGCACCCGATTCTTCGGCCAGATAGATCGCAGTGCCCACCGTCGGGTGGCCGGCGAAGGGCAGTTCCGACTTCGGCGTGAAAATGCGCAGCTGAGGGTTGCCAGACCCTCCGCTGTGGTGGATGAATACCGTTTCACTGAGGTTCGCCTCGGCCGCGATCTTTTGCATGGTGGCATCATCCAGGCCATCCGCATCCGGCACAATGGCCAAGGGGTTTCCCCCAAAACGCTCTTGCGTGAACACATCCATGGTGATGAACTGTCTTTGTGCATGGTTCATGGGTTTCTCCTGGCTGGGACATTGCCCATTATTACCTGCGGAATGAGACCGCGCGCCTTCCATTGCCCGCGGAACAGGGCCGTATGCCTTCGCTTGTCTGTGCATCATCCTTATGGCCCAAGTCGTCTCTCAATTTACTAAAGGCGCAGTTCGACAAAATCGAAGGCGCATCGAAAACGTGCGCCCCTATACTGATTGGCGCATCCCTAATGAAAAACTAAACAAGAACGGATGTGGTTGTCCGCGCTTTCAAAGATTCGCCTGACCAACCTCTATCGGAGACAAGGATGAAACGACAATTGAAGAAAGTTGTTGCGGCAATTGCCCTGTGCGCGGCGGGTGGCTTCGCCACGCATGCGGTAGCTCAAGAGCCCGACGTCAAATTGTGGCAGCTCAGCAGCGGTACCCTAACTCTGGACAAGGGCTGGCTGACTGCGATGTCGGGTGTCGGCACCCGCATCACCGTTCCCGTCGCAATGTATGTCATCCAGCACCCTCGCGGCTTGCTGCTTTTCGACACCGGCAACAATGTGGAGGTTTCCGACGGGAAATGCGCCAATTATTGGGGCGAGGGCCTTTGCGGGGCATTCACGGCGGAACAAACTCGCGATGAAGTGATTGACCGTCAACTTGCCAAATTGGGCTTCAAGCCGGAAGACGTCACTCACGTCATCTATTCCCACTTCCACCTTGACCATGCAGGCAACATCAAACTGTTCCCGAATGCCAAGCACGTAGTTCAGAAGGAGGAGCTGCGTGCCGCATGGTGGCCGGAAAAATTCCAGCGCGCGGCCTACGTGCTGAAAGACTATGACGGCACCCGTGACTACGACTTCCTGCAGCTGAACGGTGATTTTGACCTGTTCAACGATGGCACCATCGTCATTCTCGACACGAAGGGCCATACCCAGGGTCACCAGTCCCTGCAGGTAAAACTGAAGAATACAGGCACACTGCTGCTCGCAGCCGACGCCGTGTATACCTCGGAAAACGAAGCAGGCGTCATCCCGGGCATTACCTGGAACACCAATGCTTCCATGGCTTCGATCGATCGTCTGAAGCAAATTCGTGATGCGACGCGTGGCGAGATCTGGTACAGCCACGATGCCAAGCAGTATGAATCGCACAATCACGACAAGGCATACGACTGATTGCTGAATGGCAGCCATTGTTTTTGAAGGGGTGTGCAAGTCATTCGGGTCGCGCCGTGTGCTGCATGATCTTTCCTTTCGGGTCGAGCCCGGCGAAATCGTCGGGCTGCTTGGCCCGAATGGAAGCGGCAAGACAACAACGCTGAGGCTGATAGCCGGCTACTACCAGGCGGATGCCGGCAGCCTCACCATTCAGGGCGTGGCGGGGGAAGGTTCGCATGGCCGGCTCAAGCGTTACGTGGGCTATCTTCCCGAACGCGCACCCCTGTACGATTCCCTCACCGTCACCCAGTACCTCCATTTCGTGGGTCGCTGCAAAGGTCTCAAGGGCGCTGATCTGCGCGCATCGGTGGAACAGTCGATTGCGGCCTTCGAGCTTGCTGCCGTTGCGAAAACGGCAATCGGGAGGCTTTCCAAAGGTTTCCGCCAGCGGGTCGGGCTCGGGCAGGCCATTCTCGGCGACCCGGCCGTGCTTCTGCTGGACGAAGCCACCAACGGCCTGGACCCAATGCAGATCATCGAAGCCCGCGACATGATCCGGCAAATTGCTAAGGGGAGGGCTGTCGTTTTCAGCAGCCACCTCATGCAGGAAGTTGAGGCCTTGTGCTCCCGGGCCATCATTCTGCGCCATGGTCGCCTGATTACCGACGTATCGCTGGAACCCGGCGCAAACGAGCAGGAAACAGTCATATTGCTGCGCTGGCGCGGAGATTCACTGACACCATTGCTGGCGGCCCTGAACGGCTTGCCCGATGTGTCGCATGCGGCTGCCGAAGAGCGGTCGGGCCCAGAGCCTGCCCGAATCATACGGGTGAGCTTCGTGCAGGCGCCAACCTCACTCAACCCCTTGCTGGAACTGGCCATGGCTCACGGTCAGGTATTGTCTGTCGAGCAGGAAGACCGCAGTGTGGAAGCTATCCTGGTGGATGCCGTGCGGCGCAGTGATCGGCTTGCCATGGAGAGTGCTGAATGAACGCGTTGCTGGCGATATTCACCAAGGAGCTGCGGGAATACTTTGCCACGCCCATCGCGCTGGCTGTTGTGGCCGTCTTCTGGGCCTTGTGCGGATACCTGTTCAGTTTCCATCTGTTTTTCGTGAGTACGGCGCAGATGGTGACCTCTTTCCACAACATGATCATTCTCATGTTGCTGGTCATGCCACTGCTGACCATGCGCATCTTCGCCGAAGAAAACAAGAGTGGCACCATGGAACTGCTGCTCACCCTGCCCATGAGCGATTACGCTACAGTACTGGGCAAATACCTGGCGGGTCTGTTCATTGTCTGTCTGATGTTGGGGGGTACGGCCACAGCCGTGGTGCCGCTGGTCTTTTACGGCGAGCCTGACCTGGGTCCAATCTGGGGCGGCTACGTGGGTACGTTCGCTTTTGGGGCCATGTTTCTGGCCATAGGCCTAGCAGTCTCCTGCGCCTGCACCAACCAGGTGGTGGCGGCTCTCATCACCTGGGGCATTCTTGTGTTGCTCTGGTTCATCGATTACCCGGCTGCCTTCGATTTCATCCCAGGCTTGTCCGCGGCCCTGTTGCATATGTCGCTTTCTTCACAGCACGTGGATCTCATCCGTGGTGTGCTTTCCGGCAGCGCACTCGTGTATTTCGCCTCGGTTGTGGTGTTGTCGCTTTTTGTGGCGGTACAGCTGTTGCGGTTGCGGAGGACACGGTGAAGGGTTACTGGCGCATCTTCGCGCGCGTTGTGTTGCCGATTCTCGCTGTGGCCAGCGTTCTGCTGGCAATCAACATATGGTCGTACGGGCATCTTGGGCGGCTTGATCTCACCAGTGCGAGGGTCTATTCCATCAGTCCTGAAACCCGGCGTGTTCTTGAACAGGTGAAGGAGCCGGTTTCGATAACGTGGTTCTATGACCTTCGCAACAAGAGCATGGTGGACGCCTTCGATCTTCTGAAGCAGTACCAGCATGCCAACCCCCTGATCCAGGTTCAGGGCGTGGATCCCGGCCTGCATCCGGCCAAGGCCAGGCAAATGGGCATACAGTTTGCGGGCAGTGCCGTGTTCGAGGGGGCGGGCAGAACGCTGACTGTCAACGGGGGAATGGAAACCGACTTCACCAATGGACTGATCCGTCTGTTGAATCAGGTCAGTCAGACTGTCTGCTTCACGCAGGGGCACCTGGAAGCCAATCCGGACAGCCTCAAGCAGCTGGACGACAATGAAGACCACGGGGAGGACGAGAATCTGGTCGCCCGCATCGAGCTGCACGAACGGCATGGCATGGCCATGGCCAGGGATGCGCTCCTGACGCTGGGGTACACGGTTCGCACCGTACTGCCGGCACAGGGGAACAACACTTATCAGGGTTGTGATCTGGTAATCGTGGCTGGCCCCAAGCGGCCATTCGAGAAACAGGCGGCCGAAGAATTGAACGCCTGGCTGCTGGAGGGCGGTTCGCTGGTGCTGATGCTGGAACCCGACGTCGATCACGGTTTGCAGAACGTGCTGGACAGCTTTGGGGTCGCACATCATCCGGCCATGGTCAGCGACCACGGGCAGCACTATCAGAGCGACCCCACCACGCCTGCTGTCAGCGACTACACGCGCCACGCCATCACACGCAATGTGCCAGTGACCATTTTCCCGAGTGTATCGTCCTTCACTCCTGCAGAAGGCGGACTGCATGAAGCCGTGTCGGTCATTCCCCTGGTAATCAGCAGTGCAAAATCACGTCTGGCCGGCGCCTCAGATGAGCCTGACCGGCGTACTCTCATGCTGGTGGCGGACAGGCGGCTTGGCGACACGCCGAGCGCGGCGGGTGGCAATCGCGCATCGCTGGTCCTCGTCGGAGACGCAGATTTCGCCACCAACCAGTACTACCCCCTGCTGGGCAATGCGGCTCTGTTCATGAACACAGTCAACTTTCTGACGCACCAGCATGCCCTGATTGATATCCGGCCCCGACATTACCATTCGCAGGGTGTGCAGCTCACCAATCGCCAGATGCAGCTGAGTTTTTTGATCAGCTCAGTCATGCTGCCCCTGCTGGCCGTGTTGCTTGGGCTGCTATTGTGGTGGAGGCGTCGCTGAATGTCGGAGCGCGTGAAAACCCTGCTGTGGACACTGGTCCTGATTGCCGGCATTGGTGCAAGCGTATTGCAACTGGGCGACGATCAACATCATCGCCCCATCGGCGGGCATTCGCATGGACACGATCATGGGTCTGCCCATCAGCCGCGCAAGTTGTTTTCCTGGGAGCCTGAACAGGCGCACCGCCTCGTACTGGTGTCCCTGGAAGGCGCGCGGCTCGAGTTCAGGCGCGAAGGAGATGCTTGGGCCGCAGAGACCACAAGAGGGGCTGCGGCGGCGCAGGCCTTCGACCCGCAGGGCTACCTGAATCTTTTCTCGCAGGCCAGAAGTGACCGCGAGATTCCCATGGATGCCACGGTGCTGGAATCATACGGCCTGAAGTCTCCGGTGTTGCGTGTCCGTGTGGAAGATGACGCCGGCCAGGCGCTGGCCGAAGTGGAAGTCGGGCAGCGAACGCCCGATGGGTTTGGCCGCTACGTCTTCCTGCCTTCCGCGCAGACGTTGCACATTGTTCCCAACTATCAGTTCAGCAAGGCCCTGGAAGCGCTGGGTCAATAGGGGAGCGGGCAGCAAGGGTCGGGCGCCATTCATTTAGTGGCTGGCGAAGCGTGGCCAGCTCCACGCCTTGAGCTGACCGGCAAGCGGGGCCGCCCCACGCATTGAGCTTGCTGCCCGGCAGGAGGGGACCGCCCGCCGCATCTTGATCTATCGGCGAAGCAGCGCCGGCCCGCTGGAGAAGGAGTGTCATAATAGACGCGCGCGGCGATACTCGCTGCGCCGTTGTCCCCGATTCTTCTTCGAATGTCCCGCAACAGCAAAGCAGTATCCCGCCGCAAGCGTTCCAATTCCCGCAGCAAAACAGGGCGCGCCCGCAATGCATCCCGATTCTTCAAGGCGTTCACCAGTTCAGCCGTGCTGGCTTTCAGCGTGGCCAGCTGGTTTCTGCACCCGGAATGGCAGGACGCGGTCTCTCCGGATAATTTGTTGGCGGAATGGGCGGCACTGCGTACGGCGCCCACGGCACCCCTGGTCCCGCCTTCGGGAAATATCGCTCAGACCACTTTCGCGCAGTGCCGTCACTTCTTTCCAGGGCAGCAACCCCCTGCAGTACCTGCCAGGCCCGCCTTGCGGGAACTGTGCTTTGACGCCTTTGCCATTCTGCATGATGGCAATACCAAAACACCGGTGTTTGTCGCCCAGCGCCTGACGAGGTCTGTGCTGGAACAGGCTCGCGCAGTCGAGCGAACGGACCGTTTCTATGCTGAGGCCCGTTTGCCGCGACAGGAAAGGGCGGAGCTGGCGGACTACCGCAATTCGGGATATTCGCGCGGCCACATGGCGCCGGCGGGCGACATGCATACGCCGGAAGCCATGGCCCAAAGCTTCTCGCTGGCCAATATGGTCCCGCAGGACCAGACGCACAACGCCGGAGCCTGGAGTCGAATTGAAGAGGACACCCGAAAATATGTGCAGCGCTCCGGTGGGCCCGTATACGTTTTCACCGGCCCTGTGCACATTGATTCACCCCGCCGGATAGGCGAGGGCGGGGTGGCAGTCCCGGCCTATCTTTTCAAGCTGGTGCACGATGCGGGTACGGGCCGCACCTGGGTACATTGGCAGGCCAACCACGCCGATGCCAGGGCCGGCCGGCCGATCAGCTACGAGCAATTCGTGCGGTGGACTGGGCTGCGTCTGATTCCAGAGGCGGATTGAGGCTACGTTCCTCTGATGCGACATTAGGGAGAAACACTGCTTGGTAAGGACGGCGATTTCCAATATATTGAGAATGATTCTTAGTTAAGGTCTTATTCTCATTGTGTCATGTCCACCCTGCATGGGGTGGGGCCTCCTTCTACAACTTCCCGCCGAGCCAACTCATGTCTGCAAAGACCCTCATTGACAACCCGTTTACGTGTTCCCTTGTTCTTTTCAACCTTCTTTGGTGCGGCGCTGTGACGGCCCAGGAAACAGGAGCAGACACCACCGTTCCAACGCTCGGCACCGTGACGGTGGTCGGTACTGTGGCTGACCTTCAAAGCCTGGACTTCTATGCTCCCAATTCCAGCGCCGTGTTGAGCCGCAGAGATCTCGATGAGCAGGGGGCGCACAAGCTGGATGAGGCCCTCCACTATGTGGCGGGCATGCAGAGTGAACCGTTCGGCGCTGACAACAAGGCGGAATGGTTCAAAATCCGCGGCTTTGACGCATCTCTGTCACTGGATGGGACTCCTACTACGCCCAATGGTTATTTCGTGTGGAAACCGGAACTGTTCGGGGTCGAGTCAGTGGAAGTGTTGAAGGGGCCAAATTCCCTGGTGTTCGGAGCTTCCGAGGCGGGCGGAGTTGTGAACCTCGTCACCAAGCGGCCGCTCAAGAAAGAGGCCCTGCAGATGCATGCGGAGGGGGGGCACCGGCAGCGAGTGGGGGCAGGCCTGGACTACAACGGCGTCGCCAATGAGGCGGGTACTGTCTACTACCGCATCGTCGCCCAGGCACGACGTGAAGACGGCCTGCAGCGTGACACCGACATGAAGAGCTATTACCTTGCGCCCAGCGTCACCTTTGAATTGAGTGAGCGCACCAAGCTGACTTTACTGACCAGCATTCAGCGCGAAGAAGGCACCCCGACCAACGGTTTTCTACCTGCTTACGGCACCATCATCGACACTCCGTACGGCCATATTGACCGCCGCCTCAACGCAGGGGAACCGGGCTTCGATTACCTGAAGCGCACACAGCTGAGCGCGGGCTGGCTGCTGAGTCACGAATTCAACGACGATTGGACATTTACCCAGAATTACCGGTATTCGCGGCTGGACCTGGACCAGCGCAATGTATTTGCGTACGGCTCCGACGGAAACCGGGAACTGTTGCGCGGTTATACGCTCACGGACGGCAAGACGCACAACCACTATATCGACAATCGGCTCAGCGGCAAACTGCGTTTGTCGGAGAACGTGGAATTGCGCCCAGTGGTCGGCTTCGATTACCTGCGTTCAGATACCTCGGGTGTGAACAATGGCTTTGGTGCGGCACCAAATCTGGATATGTTTGATCCAGTTTATGGCAGGCCGTTCGACGTCAGTGCGCCTCCGTACGAACTGGACACCCGGCAGTTTGGCGTCTATGCATCGTCGCAGCTGAGGGTTGGGGATTACTGGAACTTCAGTGCGGGAGTTCGCCATGACCGTGCGCGGGCCGCAGGTGATATCGCCGGTGGTGACCCTGGATACGATGTCAGCCACACCAGCTTCAACGTCGGGGCGATGTACATAAGCGATTACGGCGTGTCGCCCTACATTTCCTATTCCGAATCCTTCAAACCGGTATCGGGCGTGGACGGTTACGGCAACAGGTATCAACCGTACGAAGCGCGTCAGACGGAGGTGGGCGTGAAGTTCGAACCCACCTGGCTGGACGGAACCCTGACTGTGGCCTACTTCGACGTGGAAGAGAAAAATGCGCTCATCTCGGATGAGTCAAATATTCAGTCGCAGAGCGGCAAGCGCACGAACCGGGGGGTGGAGCTGCAGGCGGACATCAAGGTGGCTGAAAACACCGCCATGAAAGTGGCTTATACGTTCAACCGCTCCCGTCAGGATGTCAGTGATACAGAGACCGTACGCACCCCACTGATACCGCGCCACCAGGCCAGCCTGTGGGTCAGCCACCGCTTTGCATTCGACAAGCCGCTAACGGTTGCCGTGGGTGCGCGCTACCATGGCTCGACGGAAGACCAGCGTTACTATCCGGGCGAGAAGGTTCCCTCTCACCTCCTGCTCGACCTCATGGCCCGCTATGAACTCAACCCACAGCTCGCCTTGCAGCTCAACGCCCGCAACCTGACCGACAAGACCTACGTTGCCGGCTGCGACTTCTATTGCTATTACGGCGGCGGAAGAACGGTGGATCTGCAATTGCAGTATCAGTGGTAAGAGAAGCTGCCCGAATGGGGGATGCCCGCGATCAACCCAAT
The DNA here is from genome assembly GCA_029263795.1 of Alcaligenaceae bacterium. GTDB lineage: Bacteria > Pseudomonadota > Gammaproteobacteria > Burkholderiales > Burkholderiaceae_B > Yanghanlia. The sequence continues at coordinate 18,643 of JAJUFI010000011.1, read as the reverse complement.
GCGCCCGAAGGGGAGGAGGCAGTGCGCGACACGGACGTACGCTGGACGATGCGCGGCGCATTCACGGTCGTATTTCTCGGCTTGACCGCCGGGCTGCAGATGAGCGACATGGGCGTACAGGCGGTATCGCTTTCGGCCATTCAGAAGAGTTTTGAAATCAGCGACGCTGCCTTGGGCTCCCTCCAGGGCTTGGCCGGGGTATTGGTGGGCAGTGCTCTGGCAATACCGCTGGCGCGGTTCGCCGACAGGTTTTCCAGGAAGAGACTGTTGTTGTGCCTGATCCTGGCATCCACCATGATGATGGTGCTGAGTGCCCTGGCTCAGAACTTTCCATTGTTCTTCATCGGTCGGTCGGCTGCCGGGATTACGGAGTTCGCGATGGTCCCTCTGGTGTATTCCATGATTCCGGATCTTGCTCCTGAGCGCCACAGGGTAGCTGCGAACCTGGGGTTCGCCGGCTTGATGGCCCTGGGCGCCAGCGGCGGTTTTTATTTTGCAGGTCCACTGCTCACGTTGGCTGGGGGGCTTTCGCCTCTTGAACTGGAGCCATGGCGCAAGGCCCTTCTGCTATTGGCGGTGGCCGGGGTGCCCATGCTCGTTCTTGCCGGCTTGACGGTTGACCCTCCCAGACGCTCAAGCACTGTTGAGGCTCGCATCGCCACTTCACTGCGTGATTTCCTGCGGCAGCGGCGTACCGTGATTCTCAGTTTCGTCGGGGCGGCGGGGTTTCTGATCGTTGGTGTGCAGGCAATCAACCACCTGATCGCACTTGCACTTGAACGACGCTATCTGGCAGCACCGGGTGAGATTGGAGAAAGCCTGGGAGTGATTGTGCTCGTGACGACGCTCGGGTGCCTGCCATTCGCGGGCTTGCTGGACAGGTGCTTGTCCGCACGTTTCCACCAGACCTCCAGGCCAGCCATCATGGCACTATGCACTGCAGCAGCGTTTCCTCTTGTTGTGGCGCTTGCCTTTGCAGGGACACTACATATGGCATTCATTGCGCTGGGGCTGGCCCTATATATGACTAGCTCTGCCAATGCACTGGTGCCTACGATGATTCAAGATCTCGTGCCTGCTACGTTGCGGGCCCGTTGCTTCGCCATCTGGAGTTTTACCGTGTCGGTATTTGGCGCGCTGGGCCCTGTGCTGGCTGGAGCGCTTTCGGGTCAGGTATTGGGGGGGAACATGATGTACGCCCTGGCCTACGTCGCGCTGCCATCCATGGTGTTGTCCGTATTGTTTGCGATCAGTTTGTTTGTCCGGCAGGCGGCAACGCAGTGCAGCGCAAACGCCCAGAAAAGTGCAGCCTGTTCGAATTCAGCCGACAATGCATCGCTTTCCTGATGCCCGCTCTCAGTGTTCAAGCGCAATACGGCCGGCTGCCCGCTGGTGGAAAAATGACGCACATTGGCAACCAGCTTTGCAGGTTCCCAATAGGGCACCCGGTCGTCCTTGAGCCCCGCCGTACATAACAGTGGCGGATAGCCGGCGGCGTGAACGTTTTCGTAAGGCGAAATTCCCAGGATGGAATCGTACGCGGCAGGGTCGGACAATGGGTCTCCCCAGTCAGGTCGCAACAGCGGCACAAGCGGGTGGTTCGCATCGCTCATGGTATTGAGCATGTCCACAAACGGTACTTGCGCAATCACACCGGCCCAGGTGTCGGGTGCCATGTTCATGGCTCCGGTAACCAGCAGGCCGCCTGCGGAAACTCCGAGGGCCACGATTGCACCGCTCCGTGCAAGACCCTTTTCGATCAGAGTGCGTGCGCAGGCAATGAAATCCGTCATGGAATTGCGTTTGTTTTCGCGGCAACCATTCTGATACCAATGCCAGCCCTTTTCCGAGCCACCCCTTACGTGGGCGATGGCATAGCGAAAGCCAGCATCCACCAGCACGGTAGCCGGTATCGAGAACGTGGTCGGATAGGAAATGCCGTAGGCACCGTAGCCGGTCAGCAGAAGCGGCAGGGCGGCGTCGCCCGCGTCTCTGCGCGAAAACAGCGTGATGGGTATGGTTTCGCCGTCTTCAGCCTCGGCCCAAAGTCGTTCCACGATATAGTCGCTGGCGTCGAAATCGGGCAAATCTTCCTGAGCAACGAAGCTGACTTCCCCGGTTTCAAGGCAGAGATCAAGCCATTTGCGGGGCACGGCAGGAGACTGCACCACCATGCGGACCTTGTCAGCCTCATAGTGCTGCTGGGGCAGCACTTCGATCATGTATGCAGGTTCAGGAAACTCCACGATGGTTTCACTGCCCTCAGGGCGGCGCAAGACCAGCCGCAGCTCGCAGGAATGGCGCTCAATGCGCAGCAATGCCCTGGCGAACGGGTGTAAGGAAACGATCGCGCAGCCCTCGCGAGGGGGCACCAGCGTTTGCAGTGGCGAGAAATCGAGCGGGTCGATCATGAGCAGTTGGCGGTCGGGCGCATTGTCTTCATTCGTCAGCAACAGCAGGCCGCCATTCCATTCCTCCACTTCATGCCGAATGCCGGGCTGCCGGGCTCTCACGAGAATGGGAGCTGCCGTTTCGCCATCTGCGTTAAGCAGATGGGTTTCGCTCGTGTCGGGGCCGAAGACGGTCAGCACAAGATGGTTTCCGGCAGCGGTGCGGGTTAGCTTCAGGAACATGGCCGGGTCGGCTTCCTCGAACACCAGCACTGCGCTTCCACCTCGCACGGGGGAGCGATAAACGCGCTTTGGGCGGCCGAATTCATCCTGCCAGATCCAGCAAATGTGCTCCCCGTTTGCTGAAAAACCGAATCCTCCATAGCCGAAGACATCGGCAGGAGCCACCACTTGCAATGTTCCTCGTGCAATGTCGAGCACACACAGCCTGTGGCGGTCGTCTCCCCTCACGTCCTCCGCCCAGGCGAAAAAGCGGCCGTCAGGGCTGGCCTGGTGTCCGGTCGCCCGATAATAGGCGTTGCCCTGCGCACGAGAGAATTCGTCCAACAAGGTTTGCATCTGGCCATCCGGACTCTTTCTGTAGAACAGCCGGTAGCCGTGCTCTTTCGACACCGTGGATTCGTATTGCCAGCCCAGGACCGCGAGAGGTGGCAAGGATACGGGCCCAGGGACGCGGGCCAACATCCTTTCGTAGAGACGTTGTGTATCTTTCTGTAACGGCTGCAGCATCTGCCCGGCATAGTGCATCTCTGCTTGCAGATGTTCCCGCAATCGGTCAGGCAGCTTATCCATCGTGCGCATGCCGTGTGCGGGAATATGTTTCATCCAGGCGTAGGCGTCCATACGAATACGCCCCAGCTGCGCCACCTCGTGAGGAATACGCGGCGCGACAGGTGGGGCGATCTCAGGCCAGCGTGATGCTCGCAGACTCAGTCGATTTCCTTCAGGGTTTCCGCCACAGCGCTGAACAGGCTGTCGAGCTCGGCGGGTGTGCTTGTGAAGGTCGGCCCGAACTGCAGAGTGTCACCACCGAAGCGTACGTAGAAGCCTTTGGCCCAGAGCTTCAGGCCGGCCTCGAACGGGCGGATGGCTGGGTCGCCATTGCGGGGCGACAACTGAATCGCGCCAGCCAACCCGCAATTGCGGATATCCACTATGTTCGAGCTGCTGCCCTTCACCCCATGCAGTGCGTTCTCGAAATGCGGGATCAGCTCGGCTGCCCGCTGGATCAGGCCGTCGCGATCGAGCAAATCAAGTGCCGCGATACCGGCCGCGCAAGCCACGGGGTGTGCTGAATAGGTATAGCCATGCGTGAACTCCACTGCGTGTTCCGGCAAGGGCTGGCTCATGAAGGTGTCGTAGATTTCGGAATCCACCACCACCCCGCCCATCGGCACTGCACCGTTGGTCACCTGCTTGGCAATGTTCATGATGTCGGGCTTGACGCCGAAGAACTCCGAGCCAGTGGTGGTGCCCATGCGTCCGAATGCGGTAATGACTTCGTCGAAGATCAGCAGGATGTTGTGCTGGTCGCAGATCTCGCGCAAACGCTGCAGATAGCCCTTGGGCGGAACCAATACACCGGCGGAACCGGACATGGGTTCCACGATGACCGCTGCGATATTGGAGGCGTCATGCAGCTCGATGAGCTTGAGCAATTCGTTGGCGAGCTCCACGCCGCCTGTTTCAGCTTGGCCACGGGTAAAGGCGAGATCGGGTTGCAGGGTGTGGGGCAGATGGTCGACGTCCATCATGGCGCCGAACATTTTCCGATTGCCGCCTATGCCGCCGACGCTGGTGCCACCGACATTCACGCCGTGGTAGCCGCGGGCCCGGCCTATGACCTTGGTCTTGCTCGGCTGACCCTTCACACGCCAGTAACCGCGCGCGATCTTGATGGCGGTATCTGCCGCTTCCGACCCCGAATCCGTGAAAAACACATGGTTCAAGCCGGCGGGCGTTAGAGCGGTGATCTTTTCTGCCAGCTGGAAAGAAAGAGGATGGGCAAACTGGAAGGCGGGGGCGTAGTCCAGCGTTCCCAACTGGCGCGAGACGGCCTGCTGGATCTCTTCACGGGCATGCCCGGCACCACAGCACCAGAGGCCGGAAAGGCTGTCGAAAATTTTGCGGCCCTTGTCGTCATACAGCCAGTTACCTTGGGCGCCAACGATGATGCGGGGGTCTTTGTGCAACGCCCGGTTTGCCGTGAACGGCATCCAGTGCGCCTTCAGGTTGAGCGACTCCACCAGGCCCACTGTCTGGAATGCAGGGTAGTTCATGAGCGTCTCCATCATGGCAGGATATCGGCCTATTATGGCCAAAGTTTTGCATGAGTAGAATTAGGATTCATTCAACTTTACTTATAGGAATTCTCACCTATGAGACGCAACCCTCTGGCGCAGGTTACGGACTTCGACTTGCGTCTGCTCAGGGTCTTCCGCACTGTCGCGGAATACGGCAGTTTTGCTGCGGCTGAAAGTGCGCTGGGCATCACGCGCTCAGCCATCAGCCTGCACATGAGCGATCTGGAAAAGCGGCTGGGCATGAGGCTTTGCCAGCGTGGCCGTGCCGGTTTCGCGCTGACGGATCAGGGCAGGGAAGTGCTGCGCGCCAGTGCGGCGCTGATGGCTGCCATTGAGGATTTCCGCAGCGAAATCAATCTCATGCATCAACGTCTGCGCGGGGAACTGAATATTGGCCTGATGAACAACCTCGTCACCCAGCCGCGTATGCTCATCACTTCGGCACTGCGAGAGCTGCGTAAGATGAGTGAAGAAGTCCACATCAACATCAGCATGAGCACTCCGGGTGAAATCGAACGCGGTCTTTTCGACGGGCGCCTGCACGTGGGGGCGCTGCCATTGACCAACCGGTTGAGCGGGCTGGACTACCACCCCCTGTACGAAGAACGCTCCCTTCTTTACTGCAGCCGCGAGCACCCGTTGTTTGAACGCGCCGAAGAGGTGGAAGGGGGGGCCTTGGGGGAAGTGCCGGCGGTAGCGCCTTCCTACCGCATGAGCGCGGAAGCGCTGGACCTGCACCGGGCCTTGTCATGTGTGGCCAAGGCGACAGACAGGGAGGCCATCGCCTTTCTGATTCTCACCGGCGAATACATTGGCTTTCTGCCGGACCACTATGCCGCCACCTGGGTGGAGAAGGGTCTAATGGCTGCCGTGGCGCCTGGCCAGATGTGCTTCAAGGAAACGATTGCTGCCGTCACCCGCAGCGGGCGACGGCAGAACCTGGTTGTGGACCGTTTTATGTCCTGCCTGCTCTCAGGGGCGTAGCTGGCCATCCTTGTCGCTGTCGTGGCGGTGGAAGTCAGCCATAACCTGGTCGAGAAACTCCTGGCGGCTCACACGGCCGTTGCCATCGGCATCCATTTGTGAGAACTGTTCCTGGGTGAGGATGCTGGAAGTTTCGTCGGGGCTCAGGCTGTTGTTGCCGTTCTTGTCGAGCTCCTTGAAAGCCCCTTCCATGAATTGGTAGTACTCAGCCTCGCTGACGGTGCCACTGCCATCTTTGTCGAGGTGATTGAACTGTTCATAGGTCATGCCCTGGTTGTCTGCCTGGGCGAGAGCGAATGCAGGTGCCAGGGCCAGCACCACGGCAGCCAGCGATAGAGTGTTTCTCATGACATCTGCTCCTTAGTTGCAGCCTGCTCTGTTGCCGATATAACCACCCGCGCCAATGCCTACTGCGGTAGCTGCCGTGCGCCCACGCCCGCGTCCCACGGCACTGCCCAGCAGGCCGCCAACGACCGCTCCGCCAATGGTGCCTGCGATGCAATTGAATTCGGCATTCTGGGACCGACTGGCGCTGTGTGAGCCAGATGGGGATTGGCATGCCACAAGGGTTCCGAGGCATATCAGGGCGGCGGTCAGGCCTGCCTTACTGAGTACAGGTCTCTCCATATTTTTCTCCTTTCCGTTGGTTACTGCAGTGATGCCTGCATAAGAAATCGGTACCGCAAATCACTACACGCCATGTATATCAAGGACTTGCAACTTCCGCCATCAAAATGTGACGCGAGTGTGCAATGTGGGGGTGACAGCGAGGGCGACGGGCGGCGACGTCGGGGGGCCAAGATGGAAATTTCTACAAATCTGTATCAATTGTGACAAATAGGGATACAAAATCGTACGTACAGCTTGTACGTAATAGTTGTAAACTGCCGCCGAGTTTTTGTCCTACACACCTTCGACCATCCCGTTCCGGGGCGCTGGAAACAGCGCTCCGGAAATCACGGAGCTACCCATGAATTCCGATGTTTCCCGCTTCCCCATGTACAAGGCAATGATGAAGGTGCCCGGGGGCCTGATGCTGCTGCCCCTGATCGCAGGTTCCATCATCGGCACCTTTGCGCCCGATGCGCTTGCCATTGGCGGCTTCACTACTGCGCTGTTCAAAAACAGTGCCTTGCCCTTGATCGCCCTGCTCATATTTGCGACCGGCACCCAGGTGAACGTGCGCACTGGCGGCCCCATCCTGGCCACGGCCGGTACGATTCTTCTGATGAAGACACTGGTGCCCGCAACCTTGATCGTCATTCTGGGAAGTTATGTCGGCCTTGACGGAATCTGGGGCGTGTCGATTCTTGCGCTGTTGGCCGCTTTCGACAACAGCAACGGCGGCCTGTGGCTGGCCTACACCGGTCAGTACGGAGACGCCCGCGATCGTGGCGCCTACGTGGCCAGCGCTGTCAATGACGGCCCCTTCTTCTCGCTTCTTTTCCTGGGCGCTTCGGGCCTGGCCGACATTCCGGTTGTGGCACTGGTGGCTGCACTGGTGCCCTTCCTGCTGGGTGTGCTGGTTGGCAATCTTGATGTCGAATGGCGTAATGTTCTCAAACCCGTCCCGAACATCGTGATTCCCTTCTTCGCCTTTGCGCTGGGAACGGGCATTAACCTGGGGGCCGTGGTCTCCGGTGGCATGAGCGGTCTGGTGCTAGGTCTGCTAATCAGCCCGGTGACCGGTTTTCTTGTCTACCTGGGGTACCGATTCATTCTGCGCCGCGGTGGAAAAAGCGGAATCGGCTTTGCGGCAGGCACTACAGCTGGCAACGCCATCGCCACGCCGGCGGTGGTGGCGGCTGCAGATCCCAGCTTCGCGCAGTATGTGGACACAGCGACCGCGCAAGTTGCAGCCTGCGTGTTGATCAGTTCTATTCTTGCCCCGGTGCTGGCTTCCTGGTTCCTGAAGCGTGCAGGAGAGCTCAAGGTTGCTGATGATGTAGCTGTACCGGAAGACGCGATCCCTGACGCGAAGGTGTGATCATGTCCGCGCCATTCATCGCCATCGTTGCGGATGATCTGACCGGTTCCGGTGATACCGCCGTGCAGTTCGTCCGGGCAGGATGGCAGACGCAGCTGTCGGTCGGTCGGGCGGCTCAGGCCCTGGCCGATCCCTGCGTTGCGCAGGCTGAGGTCATCGCCGTCACGACGCATAGTCGTGCACTGACTGCCCAGGACGCCGCTCGAGTAGTCAGTCAAGATGTCTCGGCTTTGCGTGAAGCCGGCATCAAACGCTTGTACAAAAAGGTGGATTCCACGCTGCGCGGGCCATTTCTGGCAGAGATAGACGCAGCGCGCCGGGCCTGGCGTGAAGATGCCATCGCCGTCGTTTGCCCCGCCTTTCCGGCCACCGGACGCAGCCTCAGGGACGGCATTCTTTATGTGGACGGCAAGCCCGTGACGGAGACTTCGGCGGCCAGCGACCCGGTCACCCCGGTCACGGAAAGCCATCTTCCCACTTTGCTCAGTTCTGCTCATCTGCGGCAGATACCTGCAGAGAGCCCAATGGAATTGGCTGCAAGAATCGAAGCTGCGGGCGAGATTGTCGTGGTGGACGCAGAAACCGCAGAAGAGATGGAAACTCTGGCAAGGGCCATCGCTGCGTTGGAAGAACGCGCTGTACCCGTCGGTTCCGGCGGGTTGGCGGCACCGCTGGCGCGCATCTGGGCTGGGTCCGAGGCCCAGGGCGCCGTGGTGGTGGTGATCACTTCTCAGCACAGTTCTGCTCGTGCACAGGCTGACAGCTTGCGGGTGGCTGGTGCGCATGTATGGGCGCCCGAAGTCCGGACTCTGGCAGAGCCCCAAGCCTGGAACCTTTACGTTGAAGAGGTACTGGCCGGTGCGCGACAGACCGAGCCCAACGCAACCTGGGTCCTGCTGGCGCCGGAAGGCGGCCACCCCGGCCTGGACTCAGACGCCGTGGCAGCGCGCCTGGGCTTCCTGGCTGCCCGCCTTATCACCGAACATACGGCGGTAGGCGTGGTTGCAACCGGTGGTGACGGCGCCAGCGCGGTACTCGACGCATTGGGCGCGGGCGGCATTGCGCTGGTGGATGAAGTCACCGGTGGTGTTCCCCTCGGTACGCTGACCGGGGGCGCCGCTGCCGGCCTGCCCGTGGTGACCAAAGCGGGGGGGTTTGGCTCCCCCGATGTACTGACCAGGGCCGTCAAGGCGGTCCGCGAAAGGAGATTTCCAGCATGAGCTTGTCTCAAAGCACTCAGAATCGAGCCATTCCCACACTTGCTGTGACGCTTGGCGATGTTGCAGGAATCGGGCCAGAGATCACGGCCAAGATGCTGATGAATCACCATGAATTGCGTCAGCGCGCCCGCCTGTTCGTCATCGGCGATGCGGCTGCTCTGCGCAAGGCGGTGCGAGCCCTGGGTGAGAACGAAGACCGTGTGCGTGTGGTGGAAGGTCCGGAGCAGGCGTCTAACCATCCAGGCCTGATCGAAGTCATGCAGGCTGGCCCGGATCTTGGCCATGTCCCCCTTGGCGAGTTGCATGCCGATGCGGGGGCAGGTTCGGTGCGATTTGTCACCACCGCCTGCGCGCTGGCCCGGGAAGGCCGCATTCAGGGCATAGTCACTGCGCCGCTCAACAAGGCTGCCATGCATATGGCCGGCCATAAATGGCCCGGCCACACTGAATTGCTGGCTCACGAATTCGGAGTGAAGACATTTTCCCTGGTGCTGTCGGCTGGGGACCTTTACATTTTCCACGCCACCACCCACGTATCCTTGCGTCAGGCCATTGAAGACGTGAATCCGCAGCGTATGCGTGCGGTCCTGCGACTTGCAGGCGCCTTCGCGCAGGCGCTTGGCCGTGGTGACGAGCCTGTGGCCGTGGCCGGCCTGAACCCGCATGCGGGCGAGAATGGCATTTTCGGCACTGAAGATGCGGAAATTCTCGCACCAGCCGTGGCCCAGGCCAATGCAGAAGGCATCAAGGCAGCCGGCCCGATTCCGGCTGACGCGCTATTTCCGCAGGCGGTACGCGGCAAGTGGAAATTCGTGATTGCCTGCTACCACGACCAGGGACATGCTCCCTTCAAGTCCGTGTATGGCGACGATGGCGTGAACATTACGGTTGGCTTGCCCGTTGTGCGTGTATCGGTGGATCATGGCACGGCCTTTGACATTGCCGGCAAGGGTATAGCACGGGAAGACAGCTTGGTGCTGGCCGCAGAACGTGCTGCGGCCCTGGCACCGGGTTGGTCCCATGTCTGGGAGACGGCTCGCACTACCACAGGGGGCTGAGTCATGGGCGGGGCAGCCTTTCAGTCGGCACAGCTGGATCGCTCCGGCGCGGAACCCCTGTACGCCCAGATTGCACACCTGCTGGGCACAGACATCAGGGCGGGGCGTCTTGCCCCGGGTGCAACCTTGCCCAGCGAAGCCGCTCTTTGTGCCCGCTTTGGGGTCGCTCGCAGCGTGGTGCGGCAGGCTCTTTCAGTGCTGCAGGCCGAGGGTCTGATCCGCAAGGAACAGGGCCGCGCCGCCTTTGTCGGGCCACGTACTGAATTGCGCCGCATGGTCCAGCGCTCGACAGGCCTGTACCAGCAGTTTGCGTCGGTCGGGACGAAGCTGCGCACCCGCGTCCTCAGACTAGAGCCTGCTGTCCCGCCCGATGAGGTTGCAGCTTTCTTCAACAGCGACAACACATGGTTACTCGAGCGCGTCCGTCGCATCGACGGTTCGCCCATTGCCTTTGTGCGGACCTGGCTGTCTCGGGAACGTGTCCCGGTGCTTGAGAAGGCCCAGCTCGAGGACGCTTCGCTGCATGCAGTGATGGAACAGGCATATGGGATACGGCCCGGTCGGGGCAGGAACCGGATACGGGCCGTCGCGGCCGACGTGAACCTGGCTGCGTTCCTGGAGACCACTGTGGGTGCACCCTTGCTGATGCTCGAAGGCCGGGGAATGGACCGCGAAGGCAGGCCCATGGAATGGTTCACCACCTGGCATCGCCCGGAACAACTGGTGTTCGATGTGGAAGTCGGTGCGGAGGCGGAACACGTGCAGGTCGCGGTGCCCGACAACGTGCCTGAAACCATGTCTGCTGCTTCTGGCCCTGACAGCGGCGATTCCCTCGAAACACTGGAAAGTCTGTTGTGTTCTGCGCTGGACATTGTCAGACGTACTCGGCAGAGCTGAGTCTCTACCGCTACAATTGCCCCACATTGGTGAGAGCGGACGACAACCCCGCTTTCAGATAATAAGAACAAAAGGGCGTACGGGTTTGGACGCCTCTTGTCCCGGGGAGGGGGCAATGCTCGAGGGTTTGATCAAGCTTCTGGCATTCCAGCTGGCAGGCGAGGCACTCGTCTTCCTGCTAGGCTTGCCCATACCTGGCGCCGTCGTGGGCATGGCGCTGCTCTTCATCTGGCTGGTGGCCCGTAATGGGGATACGGCGCTGGATACCTTCACCACTGCCTTCCTGCGGCACCTGAGTCTGCTCTTCATTCCCGCAGCGGTGGGAATCGTGGCGCATCTGGATCGCATCGCCGAAGAATGGCTCGCCATTGCGGTCGCCCTGTTGGCCAGTACCGTCGTGGCGATTGTCAGTACTGCGGCCACTTTGCGGCTATTCAAGCGATGAGTTTCATCATGGCTTTGTTGTCGCATCTTGTGAGTCTTCCCGTCACCTGGCTGCTGGCAACGCTCGCCGCCTATCACCTTGCCATGGTGGTCCACCGGCGCAGCGGGGGCAGCGCCTGGCTGCACCCGGTCGCGGTTGCCACGCTGCTGCTGGTGCTGCTTCTGCTGGTCGCCGGCGTGGATTACGAAACCTATTTTCAGGGTGGGCGCTACATCCATGTGCTTCTTGGCCCGGCAACCGTCGCCCTGGCCGTGCCGCTCTACCATCAGCTCGCGCGTCTCAAGCGTGACTGGCCCTCGTTGCTGGCCGGTGCGCTGGTTGGTTCTGCGGCAGCCGTTGCCATAGGCATGCTGTGCGCAGCCTATCTGGATGCTTCCAGAGCCACTGTCATTTCCATGGCAGTGAAGGCGGTGACCATGCCCATAGCCCTGGGCCTCACCGAGAAATTTGGCGGTGTGGTGTCCCTGACTTCCGCCCTGGTCATGCTGACCGGAATACTGGGTGGGGCGCTGACACAACCTCTGCTGTCATTCATTCACATACGCGAGGCCCACGTCAACGGCTTTACCCTCGGCGTCGTCGCTCATGGCATAGGAACGGCGCGAGCATTGCAGGGAGGCCAGGAAATGGGCGCCTTCGCCGGCCTTGCCATGGGGCTGGCGGGCCTCTTGACCGCCTTGCTGCTGCCAATTGGCCTCGGGCTCGCAGGTTTCATCTAGGAGACAGAACATGCTGAAAGTCTATTCCATAGACGGTATCACGCCGGTGGTTGACCCCACGGCCTTCGTGCACCCATCGGCCGTATTGATAGGTGACGTCATCGTGGGGCCGGGCGCCTATGTCGGGCCCATGGCTTCCCTGCGGGGTGATTTCGGCCGCATCGTCATGGGGCGCGGCACCAATGTGCAGGATTCCTGCGTAATCCACGGCGTGGCCGAGCAGGACACCATCATTGAAGAAGACGGCCATATCGGCCATTCGGCCGTGTTGCACGGCTGTCATATTGGGCGCAATGCGCTGGTGGGCATGAATGCCGTTGTGATGGATGGCGCACATGTCGGGGAAGACAGCATCGTCGGGGCCATGGCATTCGTCAAGGCTGGCATGCAGATTCCACCACGCAGCCTGGTGACCGGCGCGCCGGCCCGTGTGCAGCGTGAACTCTCAGACAAGGAAATTGCCGGCAAGCACTTCGGTACAAGACAGTACCAGCGCCTTACGGTGCGCTGCCTGGAAACCATGCAGGCTGTGGCACCACTCACGGAAATGGAGGCCGGCCGCCCGCGTCTGCGGGCGGATCAAATACACCCCCAGGATTAACTCGGCGTCAATCGAAGATATCGGCATTCAGCAGGATGGAACGGCCCACCTGCTCAATGTCGGTGTGGCCGCAGAAGGCCATGGAAATGTCCAGCTCCTTGGCGATGATCTGCAGGCAACGATGCACACCCTGTTCACCCATGGCGCCAAGCGCATAGAGGAAAGCGCGCCCGATCATCGTCCCCTTGGCGCCCAAGGCGACGGCGCGCAGGACATCCTGGCCTGAACGGATACCGCCGTCCACCCACACTTCGATGTCCTTGCCCACTGCATGCACCACCCGTGGCAGGGCGGAAATGGAAGAGGGCGCACCATCCAGCTGGCGGCCCCCATGGTTGGACACGATCAGAGCGTCCGCCCCGGATTCCACGGCCAGGCGGGCGTCCTCCGGCTCCATGATCCCTTTCAGCACGAGTTTGCCGCCCCAGCGCTTTTTGATCCATTCCAGATCTTTCCAGCTGAGTGAGGGGTCGAACTGCTCCGCCGTCCAGGAAGACAGCGAGGAAACGTCAGTGACGTTCTTCGCATGGCCCACAATGTTGCCGAAAGTGCGGCGGTTGGTGCCCAGCATGTTCAGGCACCAGCGCGGTTTGGTTGCGAGGTTGATCAGGTTGGCCAAGGTTGGCTTGGGCGGAGCCGTCAGGCCGTTGCGTATGTCCTTGTGCCGCTGGCCCAGCACCTGGAGGTCGAGCGTCAGAACCAGGGCCGAGCAGTTGGCGGCCTTGGCGCGGTCTATGAGCCTTTCCATGAAATCACGGTCGCGCATCACATAGAGCTGAAACCAGAAAGGTTTGTTGGTATGCGCGGCGATGTCCTCAATGGAGCATATGCTCATTGTGGACAGCGTGAAGGGAACCCCGAATTTTTCTGCTGCTCGTGCCGCATGAATTTCACCGTCGGCGTGCTGCATACCTGTCAGACCAGTGGGCGCCAGGGCCACCGGCATGGCCACCGGCTCGCCAATCATGGTCGTGCGTAGGTTGCGTTTTTCAATATCGACGGCCACCCGCTGCCTGAACTTCAGTTTGTGGAAGTCTTCTTCGTTGGAGCGGTAGGTGCCTTCTGTCCAGGAACCGGAATCTGCGTAGTCGTAAAACATGCGCGGGACCCGGCGCATGGCGAGCCGCCGGAAATCTTCTACGCAGGTGATCTTCTCGGGTGTGGGCACTGTCAGTCTCCTAGCAATCGCAATATGTTTCAGATCGCAGGGATAATAATTGATGCCGCGACACTGCGCACTTGGTGTCAATCACAATACCTCCAGCTGCGCCGTGCCCGCCGAGTGTCCCTTTCGTGCAGCACGTCAGGCGGAACTGTTTTTGCGCAGTTCGATATGCAGGGTGGCAAAGCCGCTGCCCGGGTACACCGCCTTCTCGGCGGGCTTCATAGGGTCCAGGGCAATCCACTGCGTCCCCTCCAGCAATGCCTCAAGTACCGTCTCGAGCTCAAGCCGGGCCAGGGGGGCGCCGGGGCAGACATGGATGCCGGCGCCATAAAGCAGGTTAAGTGACGGGTCCCGGTCGAGACGAAATTCATCCGGGTCTCCAAACACGGTTTCGTCGCGGTTGGCGGAGGCCCATAGCAGAGCGAGCCGTGTGCCTTGCGGCAACGTGTGCCCGGCCAGCTCGACATCCCGCGTCGTCATGCGGCGGTTCAAAATGAGGGGCGGGTGGATGCGCAGTATCTCGTCAATGGCGGCAGACAAATGTTCCGGTGTGTGACGCAGTAGCGACTGCACCGTAGAGTGCGCAGCCAGGTAATGCACCAGGATACCCACCGACGCAGCGATGGTGCCGAGTTCACCCACCGTCCAGTTGCGCAGAATACTGACGATTTCCTCATCGTTCAGCAACCGGCCTATGGATTCATTGCGCATCAAATGTGTTGTGATGTCATTCGGCGCACATGCACCCGCCGCGCGACGTGCTTCAAGCAGCTGCCGGATGGTGCCGTCGAACTCGTGCGCTACGGCGGCTTGTTCCCTGCGGTCGCCTGACAATGTCGCTTTCTGGTTCTTCAATGTCCATTGGCGCAGCGGCTCGTGCAACGAATCTGGCCAGCCCAGCCACGCACACTGTATTTGCAGCGCGAAAATCTGGGCGAACTGGCTAATGAATTCAATACTGGTGTGGGCCGACAGACTTCTTACCAGTGATTGCGCCAAATGGCGGCAGACCGGTGCAAATTCCGCCATGTGCTGTGCATCGAAGTAAGGTTCGATCAGGGTGCGAAACGGGGTGTGTGCGGGTGGGTCCATGCCGTTTGGCACAGAGGGAAAGCGGGACACGGCACTGCTGAATGTCGCGTGATCCTTGAGCACTTCCAGTACTTCGGCATGCCGGAAAACGGATGTGTAGCCTGCTGCACTTTGTGCCATGGGGCATCTCCGGCGCATGGCATCGTAGGCCGCGATCTGGTCGCGCTGCACTTCGGCGGAACGCGGTTCCCAGGATGGAAGTTCCGGATGCGCCCGGGAACAGTTAGCGCCAGACGGCACTGTTTCGTCGGTTGCTGCTTCCAGAAGGGTATCGGTCATGGCTGCTTCACTCTCATGTGGCGCTGCAATCTCGCACACAGATTTCAAGAGTAGTTGTGAGGAAGCAGCGACCCGGGCGTCGTGGACGGGAATGAAGATAGGGTAGCCATGTTGGCCGCCCGTGGCCTTGATTTGCATTGGCTTTTGGTCACGGGCCGGCCAGTTTTCAGGCAGTCAGCGCTTTGGCAAGGCTTTGCGGAATGTCCCAGTA
The DNA here is from genome assembly GCA_029263795.1 of Alcaligenaceae bacterium. Classification (GTDB taxonomy): domain Bacteria; phylum Pseudomonadota; class Gammaproteobacteria; order Burkholderiales; family Burkholderiaceae_B; genus Yanghanlia. Next base: position 3,271 of record JAJUFI010000011.1, on the reverse strand, counting down.
TCCGTAGGGGTTGCCCCTTTCCGCCGCGAAGCGCTCCATCGCGGCCACAATCTTGTGCTCACCCACTGTTTGAGCATGGAACATGGGGCCGCCGCGATAGGCAGGGAAGCCATAGCCATGCAGCCAGACCACGTCGATGTCACCCGCACGGTAGGCAATGCCTTCTTCGAGAATGCGATAGCCTTCGGCAATCAGCGGATACAGGCAACGTTCCACCACTTCCTGTGCGGTGATGTCATTGCGTTGCTTCACACCGTATTTCTGACCCAGCTCGCGAAAGATTTCCAGTGCGGATTCATCTTCCACGGGCTTGCGCCCTTCATAGCGGTAATAACCCTGGCCCGTTTTCTGGCCGTGACGACCGCGTTCAAACAATGTTTGGACCACAATGCGATAGGTGTCGTCGTCGGGCAGATTGCCTGCCTTGCGCTGCTCGATCACGACTTTCGCAGCAACGTCGACGCCAGCCATGTCGATCATGCGGCAAGGGCCCATGGCCAGACCCCACTCTTCCAGGGACTGGTCGATGAAGGCGGGTGTGGCACCCTCCATCAGCAGGAATTCCGCTTCGCGCAGATAACCTTCCAGCATACGGTTGCCGATGAAGCCGAAGCAAACGCCCGACACGGCGGCCACCTTATTTATGCGCTTGGCCAGCTGCATGATCGTCGCCAGGACTTCCGGTGCCGTGGTGTCGCAGCGAACCACCTCGAGCAGACGCATGATGTGGGCAGGGCTGAAGAAATGCATGCCGAGCACGTCGCCGGCGCGGCCCGAACACTCTGCCAGTACGTTGACATCCAGGGATGATGTATTGCTGGCCAAGATGGCGCCGGGCCGGGCAATTTCTCCCAAACGGCGGAAGATGGCCTTCTTGATTTCGAAATCCTCGAACACGGCTTCGATGATGAGATCGCGGCCTGCCAGCTGCGTGTCATCCACGGTAGTCTGTATAAGTGCGCTGCGTCGGGCAGCTTCCTCAGCCGACATACGGCCTTTCGCGACGGCCGCGTTATAAGTGGTTTGGACCTGCTTTCTTGCGCGCTCAAGCGTCTGTTCGTTGAGATCCTGCAGGACGACCGGGAAGCCGGCATTAGCAAAACTCATTGCAATACCGGTGCCCATTGTGCCGGAACCGATGATGCCCACGGTCTGTATCGTCCTGAGTGTCAGATTGGCGGGCAGGTTGGGAATTCGCGCGGCGGCGCGTTCAGCAAAAAAAGCGTGGCGCAGGGCCCTGGATTCATCAGTGTCACGGCACAATACGAAGCGGCGACCTTCATCTTCCAGAGCCGCGTCAAACGGAATTTGCCCGGCCTGAAGCGTGGCTTCTACTGCCTGGCGTCGTGCGTGGCCGCCGCGGCCAGGCCGGTGAAGGCGGGCAAGAAGTTCCTTGGCGGCTGCCTGCTGCGCTGTGTCGGCGGAATAGGGCCGATAGGCCAGCACACGTGGCCCCGGGTGCGTACCCGCGAGCTTCTCGGTGTACTGAAGGGCGGCGTCCGCAAGGTCGCCTTCGAGTACGGCGTCCAGCAGCCCCGAGTCGAGCGCCTCTGCGGCCGACACCATTTCACCACTGTCTATCATGGCCACCGCTTTCTGCAGGCCGATCAGTCGGGGCAGACGCTGGGTACCCCCGGCACCGGGAATGACACCTAGCTTCACTTCTGGCAGGCCGAAACGGGCGCCCGAGCCGGCCACCCGGTAGTGACAGGACAAGGCCAGTTCCAGGCCGGCCCCGAGCGTTGTGCCGTGCATGGCGGCGACGACCGGCTTGCTCATGCTGTCAAGAAATGCGTGGATTTCGTTGGGGTGGGGTGCCGGTAATTCTGGTAGATCAAACTCGGTGATGTCTGCACCGGCCATGAAGGTGCGTCCGGCACAACAGATCAGCACGGCGGAGACATTGCCGTCCTGTTCCAGTTCTTTGAGCAGGGCCAGCAATTGCACACGCACTGCCTGTGAACTGGCGTTCACAGGCGGGTTGTTGATCGTCACCACTCCTACCGGGCCTTTTCGGGCCACTGTTACTAACTCCGCCATCTTGTGTTTACCTCGGTGTTTCCCTGGATATTTGAAAATTGAGCTGGGGCGCTCAGAACCACTCTTCCGACATTGAAAGAACGGTGTCTTCCTCTTCGAGTATCAGTTTCAACCAGCATGCCGATTTGGGAAGTTCATGGGCGAAGAAGTACTTCATCGCCGCATGCTTGCCGGCCAGGAAGGCCTCACTGCGATTTCCGGCTTCCCGTGTGGACAAACCCACCTGTAACCACAGCCAGGCAAGCACGATGTGTCCGAAGGCCTGCATGTAGGGGGTGGCGTGGGAGAGCGCCAGCTCGAAGAGCCGTTCGTCACAGGATTTTTCGGTGGCGCTGATCAGGGTTTCGAGCTGGGAAGCAAGTTGCTTGGCTAAGGGCTGCAAACGGGCGTCGGCACCGGCTGCATCTATGGTGGCGCGCACTTCCGAAACCCAGAGAGCGAAACTGGCTCCATTGTTCTGACGCACCTTGCGTCCCAGCAGGTCGTTGGCCTGGATGCCGTGAGTACCTTCATGAATCATGTTGAGGCGGTTGTCGCGCCAATATTGTTCGACCGGGAAATCGCGTGTGTAGCCCGCGCCGCCCAATACTTGTATGGCCAGGCTGTTGGCTTCCAGACACCATTCGCTGGGCCAGCTCTTGGCAATGGGGGTGAGCAGCTCCAGCAGGGCACACGCGCGATCTTTTTCTTCCGGGGAGCCAGTCCGCTTTTCGTCCACGAGCCGCGCACAGTAAAGCACCAGGGCCAGAGCACCTTCACTGTAGGATTTCTGTGCAAGAAGCATGCGGCGCACGTCGGCGTGTTCAATGATGCGGACCTGCTGCTTGCCGCGTAGCGTGCCGGCAGTGCTCCGTGCATGTCCCTGGCGCCGTTCACGCGCGTAGTCCAGCGATGCCTTGTACCCGGCATAGCCCAGCATGGCTGCGCCCATTCCGATATTGATGCGAGCCTCATTCATCATGTGGAACATCAGCGCAAGCCCCTGACCGGGCTCACCGATGCGGTAACCAATGGCCCCGCCGTTTTCGCCAAAACCAAGCAGGGTGTTGGGGATGCCGCGATAGCCCAGTTTGTGATTCAGGCCGGTCAGCACAACGTCATTGCGGGTGGTGGTGAGGCGGCCGTCTTCTTCCACCAGGAATTTGGGCACCACGAAGAGCGAAATTCCCTTGGGCCCCGGCGGCAACTCGCCGTTTTCGTTGGGGATCTTGGCCAGAACCAGGTGAACGAT
>JAJUFI010000065.1 GCA_029263795.1 Alcaligenaceae bacterium | reverse complement strand
TGAGCACAGCAACACTTTGCTGTCCATCGAGCGCCTGGGCCAGTTTCCCGCAACCTCCATTTCCTTCAATACGGCTCCAGGGGTGGCACTGTCGGACGCGGTGGAGGCCATACGCCAGGTGCAGGCGGAATTGAACATGCCAGAGTCTTCGGAACTTACGTTCCAGGGTGCGACGCGCGCTTTCCAGGCTTCGCTTTCCAGCACCCTATGGCTGATTCTGGCGGCCGTGATCACCATGTATATCGTGCTGGGCATTCTGTACGAAAGCTACATACACCCGGTGACGATTCTTTCTACACTGCCCTCGGCGGCGGTCGGGGCACTGCTGGCGCTGCTGCTGACCGGCACCCACCTGGACATGATAGGCGTGATCGGCATCATTCTGCTGATCGGCATTGTGAAGAAGAATGCCATCATGATGATTGACTTCGCCCTGGATGCAGAGCGCGAACGCGGGCTGGACCCGCAGTCGGCCATCCATGAGGCGGCCCTGCTGCGCTTCCGCCCGATTCTGATGACCACGCTGGCTGCGCTGTTCAGTGCCATACCGCTGATGCTGGCCACCGGTTCGGGGGCCGAGCTGCGCCAGCCCCTGGGCCTGGTCATGGTGGGCGGGCTGATCTGCAGCCAGATTCTCACCCTGTTCACCACGCCGGTCATCTACCTTTTCTTTGATCGCCATGCCCAGCGTTTCAGGCAGCACAGCAGGGCGGCAGCGCCCGGGGAGCGCCCGGCATGAGGTGGTTCGGAAGTTTCATCATGCGGCCGGTGGCGACCACGCTGGCCTGCCTGGCCATGGTGCTGGCCGGAGCGTTGTCATACGTGCTGCTGCCCGTGGCACCGCTGCCGCAGATGGATTTCCCCATGATCACGGTTTCGGCCAGCATGCCCGGGGCGAGCCCCGAGACCATGGCTTCAACGGTGGCCACGCCGCTGGAGCAGTCATTGGGCTCAATTGCCGGCTTGGCGGAAATGAGTTCACGCAGTTCGGAAGGCTCGACGCGCATCATGCTGATGTTCGACCTGAATCGCGACATCGACGGCGCCGCGCGCGATGTGCAGGCCGCAATCAATGCAGCGCGAGGCATGTTGCCCTCGGGCCTGCGCGGCAACCCTACCTACCGCAAGGTGAACCCGTCTTCCGCGCCCATCATGGTACTGGCGCTGACCTCGCCGGTGGCGACGCAAGGCGAACTTTACGATCTGGCCTCCACCCTGCTGGCGCAGAAACTTGCCCAGGTTCCGGGGGTGGGGGAAGTGGAAGTGGGCGGCAGTTCGCTGCCGGCGGTGCGGGTGACGCTCAACCCGCAGCAGTTGTATGCCGCTGGTGTTGCCCTGGACGATGTGCGCCGCGCCATCAGTGATGCCAACACCATGCGGCCTAATGGTATTGTGGAAAATGACAGGCACCACTGGCTGGTGAGCACGGGCGGTCAGTTGAGTCGTGCCGAGCAGTTCGCTTCCCTGATCGTCGCCTGGCGCAATGGCGCCCCGATACGCCTGCAGGATGTGGCCACTGTCGAGAACTCGGTGGAGGACCGCAACAACATCGGTTTCTACAACGACAGGCGCGCTGTGCTGCTGATCGTGCGGCGCCAGGCTGATGCCAACATCTTGCAGACCGTGGATGAAATCCGTGAGCGCCTGCCCCAGTTCGAGGCCATGCTGCCTGCCAATGTGACGCTTTCCGTGGCGCAAGACCGCACACCCAGCATTCGTGCCTCCATGTACGAGGCCGAGCTGACGCTGATCATTGCCGTGGCTCTGGTGATCGTGGTGGTGCTGATGTTTCTGCGCAATGTGCGGGCGGCACTCATTCCGGCGATTGCTGTGCCGGCTTCACTGATCACAACCTTCAGCCTGATGCTGCTGTTCGGCTACACACTGAACACCATATCGCTGATGGCTCTCATTGTTGCCACGGGTTTTGTGGTGGATGACGCCATCGTGGTGCTGGAAAACATCATCCGCTACCGTGAGCGGGGCATGCCGCCTTTGCGGGCAGCGATACGCGGCGCCCGCGAGGTCGGCTTCACCGTGGTGGCCATGAGTGTTTCGCTGGTGGCGGTCTTCATTCCAATGCTGTTCATGGGCGGGCTGCCCGGACGGCTTTTCCGGGAATTCGCGGTGACGCTTTCGGTGGCCATCATGGTGTCGCTGCTGATTTCCCTGACTCTGACGCCCATGATGTGTGCGCGTGTGCTGAAGGTGGGGCCGCGCGAGAACGGCGGCAACGGGGAAAGCGATACATATGGAAAGAACGGTGGCCAGGCCCAACCGCGCCGCAGTTTCATCAACCGGGCCTTCCGCAAAATGGGCAGGTGGTTCTGGGCGGGATATAAGCGCTCGTTGAACTGGGCGCTGGCGCACAGCCGCTTCATGCTGTTCACGCTGGTAGCCACAATAGGCTTGAATGTTTACCTTTACACCGTTGTGCCCAAGGGGTTCTTCCCGCAGCAGGATACCGGCCAGCTGATGGGTTTTTTCCGTGTCGACCAGGGTACGTCCTTTCAGGCCATGATGCCCAAATTGGAGGCCTTCCGCAAACAGTTGTTGGCCGACCCGGCGATTCAGAGCGTCACCGTGCATGCTGGCGGGCGGGGTGGCAGCAATTCCAGCTTCCTGATGATTGAACTCAAGCCGCTGGATGAGCGCAAGGAAAGCGCCATGAATGTGGTGAACCGGCTGCGTCCGCTGTTTCAGCGCACACCGGGCGCCCGTCTGACGCTGGTGCCGCAGCAGGACATATTCGTGGGTGGTCGCCAGCAGAGTTCCGGCAGCTATGATTACACCCTGATGAGCGGTGATCTGGATCTGCTCAAGACGTGGATGCCTCGGGTGCAGCAGGCGCTGGCGGCGCTGCCGCAGTTGGTGGATGTGGATACCGACGTGGAAGACAAGGGGCGGCGCGTCGAACTGGTGATCGACCGCGAAGCCGCCAAGCGGCTGGGGGTGGACATGGACATGGTGGCTGCCACCCTGAACAACTCCTTCAGCCAACGCCAGGTTTCCGTGATTTATGGGCGGCTGAATCAGTACCATGTGGTAATGGGCATAGACGAACGCTATGCCCAGGATGCGGAATCCCTGCGGCTGGTTCAGGTGATTGGTCAGGACGGGCGGCGTGTGCCGCTTTCCGCCTTCACCCGGCTGGAACGCAGCAGTTCCCCCACCAGTGTGAATCATCAGGGCCTGATGGCGGCCGATTCGATTTCCTTCAGTCTGGCTCCGGGGGTGGCCCTGGACGAGGCCATGGCCGCCATTGAGGAAGCGGTGGCCCGCATCAACCTGCCCACTCATGAGATACAGGCGGGGTTTCTGGGGACTGCCGCCGCCTTGCAGATGGGAACGCAGCAGCAGCCATGGCTGATTCTGGCCGCGCTAGTCACCATGTATCTGGTGCTGGGCATGCTCTATGAAAGCTACATCCACCCGATCACGATTCTTTCGACCCTGCCTTCTGCGGGGATTGGCGCTCTGCTGGCGCTCATGGTGCTGGGTGAACAGTTCACGCTGATTGCGCTGATTGGTGTGTTTCTGCTGATTGGCATAGTCAAGAAGAACGCCATCATGATGGTGGACTTCGCTCTGCTGGTGGAAAGGCGGGACGGCCTGAGTTCGCGCGATGCCATTTACCAAGCCTGCCTGGTGCGGTTCCGGCCCATCATGATGACGACGCTGGCAGCCATATTGGGAGCCCTTCCACTAGTGCTGGCGACCGGGGCGGGAGTGGAGATGCGCCGCCCGCTGGGCATCACCATCATCGGCGGCCTGTTGCTTAGCCAAGTATTGACGCTGTACACCACACCAGTGGTTTACCTTTACCTCGACCGCCTGCGCTGGCGTTTCTCGCGCCGACGCAATCATGCCGTGACCTCACCCGCTGCGCGCCCGACAACATGAATGCAACGATGAATTCCAGGCAAGTTTCAAATGCGTCCCGCAGCCGAGCACCGCTTGCGGCCCTGTTCAGTGCCTTATTGCTGGCGGGCTGTGCGCTGGGGCCGGACTTTCAGCGGCCTGACATTGATCTGGGCTCCGCATACGGGCAGGCGGCCAAGGCAGTCGAGCCGGCCGCGAATGCCGGGTGGGTGCAGGTGAAACCGGGTGAGGACCGTCTGCGCCCCGACTGGTGGACGCTTTACGGTGATTCCACTCTGGATTCACTCATGGCTGTCCTGCAGGAGGAGAACTTGGACATCCGCATGGCGGAAGTTCGCTATCGCCAAGCTCAGGCATCCCTGCAGAGCGCCCGCTCCGGCTTGTTCCCCACTGTGGGCAGCAATTTGTCGGTAGAACGCTCAGGCAGCAGTGGCGGAACTGCAGAGGGCCGCGAAGGAGGTTCCAGCGGGTTCGGTGGGGGCGTGAGCAACAGCTATGCGCTGTCCGCCGCCGTCAGTTGGGAGCTGGATCTGTGGGGCCGGGTGCGGCGTTCGGTTGAGGCGGGAGAGGCCGCCCTGGAGGCCAGTTCGGCAGACATCGGTGATGTACGCCTGAGCATGCAGTCCACCCTGGCGCAGACTTATTTTTCACTGCGAGTGATGGATGCGGAAATCCGTTTGCTGGAGCAGACCGTGCAGGCCTATGAGCGATCCTTGCAGATGACGCAAAATCGCTATGAAGCCGGGATGTCCACCGCCGCTGATGTTGCTGCCGCCCGTACGCAGCTGGAGAACGCGCGTACTCAGGTGTTGTCCCTGCAGCGTCAGCGCGCCCAGCTGGAACACGCGATAGCCGTGCTGCTGGGCAGGACACCCGCCTCGTTCGAGCTTGCAGCCACCGGAGAGGTGCCCATGCTGCCCAATATTCCGGTGGGCATTCCGTCCGAACTGCTGCAACGCCGGCCGGATGTTGCGGCGGCGGAACGGCGCATGGCTGAAGCCAATGCCCAGATAGGTGTGGCCCAGGCAGCCTGGCTGCCTGCTTTGACTTTGGGTGCCCAGGGCGGCTTCCGTTCGGGGCAATGGGCGGAGTGGCTAACGGCTCCGGCCCGTTTCTGGGCCATAGGGCCGGCACTCGCACTGACGCTTTTTGATGGCGGTGCCCGCAGCGCGGCGCTTCAACAAGCTCGTGCAAGCTTCGATCTGCAGGCGCTCAGCTGGCGTCAGACCGTGCTGAATGCTCTGCAGGAGGTCGAGGACCTTCTGGTGCAGCTGCGGGTGATGGGCATGGAACAGCTGACTCAGGGCCGGGCGCTGGAGGCGGCGCGGGAATCCCTGCGGCTGACGCAGAACCAGTATGAGGCCGGGCTGATCGACTACCTGAGCGTGGTGCAGACGGAAACCACCGCTCTGAACACGGAACGTGCCGCACTCAGCCTGCTGTCCGAGCGCCTGAATGCCAGTGCGCGCCTGATGGCGGCACTGGGCGGTGGGTGGGATCAGAATTCCGCGCGTACGAAAGCCACGCCGTGAGCGCCGTGCTGCTGGGCTTCTGAAAGGGTGTGCGGGCCCTGTCCGCCGATGGCGTAGACGGGGCAGCCGGCAGCCTGGGCCAGCTCTTGAAAACGCCCCCAGCCCAGCGGCTCAGCACCGGGGTGGGATGGCGTTGGAAGAACGTGGCCCAGCACCATGAAGTCCACCTTCATGCTGCGGGCGGCGTCGATTTCCTCTTCATTATGAACCGAGGCGGCGCGCAAGGCCGGTTGTTGCGGCACGGCACGGCGCAGCAGAACATCCTTGCTGCGCAGGTGTACCCCGTCGGCCTCCGTCCACCATGATTCCGGGTGCACGGCGTTGACCAGACATTGGGCACCGGCCGCCCTGCACCGTTCCACCACTGCCCGGAAGGCCGCTTGCAGTGATTGCATTTCAGCTGTTTCCCGGTGGGCTCGGGCCTGCCATTCCGGTTCGCGAAATTGTACGAAACGGGTACCGGCCCCCAGCGCCTTTTCCAGTTTCCGCATCCAGGCGTCCAACCCTTCTGTTGAGCCAATATGGCTGACCAGATAATAGGGGGAAAAAGTCAGCCAGCGCAGCGGCGGCTCAGTGGCCGGCAGCACGGGGCCGACTTCCAGAGGTTGCCGGGGCTGCGCCCAGGCCAAGGCTTGGTTTTCCAGACCACGTGGCTCGCCTTCCCACTTTGTGACTTTCCAGAAAGCCAGGTGCACGATGGTCTTGGGGTATTCATGAACGTAGTTGACCCAAGGGGCACACTCCGTGACCCGGATGCCGAGTTCTTCGTCGAGCTCGCGCACCAGCGCCTGCCTGACCGATTCGCCCGGCTCTATCTTGCCGCCGGGCAGTTCCCACCAGGCGGGCCATGGTTTGTCAGCCGGACGCTGACCCAGCAGCACCCGGCCGTCTTCCTGAAGGATGACCCCGACAGCCACCTTGATGACAGGTTTAGACATGGCGGGCCGCCCAGTCGCGCGCGAACTGGCGAGCCACCCGTCCCGAGCGGGAACCTCGTTCCAGCGCCCATTGCAGGGCTTCGGTGCGGGAAGCTTCGATGGATTCCGGCGAGCAACCGTGTGTGCGCAGCCAGTAATCGACGATGTCCAGGTAGTCGTCCTGCTTGAAGGGGTAGAAGGACAGCCAGAGGCCGAAACGCTCGGAGAGCGAAATCTTTTCTTCGACAGTTTCGCCGGGATGGATCTCGCCGTCGGGCTGATGCTTGGCGCTGAGATTTTCGCTCATGTATTCGGGCATCAGATGGCGGCGATTCGAGGTGGCGTAGATGAGCACGTTGTCTCCCGAAGCGGCCACAGAGCCGTCCAACACGGACTTCAGTTCCTTGTAGCCGGCTTCACCCTCTTCAAACGAAAGGTCGTCGCAGAAGATGATGAAGCGTTCCGGACGCTCGGCCACCATTTCGACAATATCGCCGAGGTCGGCCAGGTCGGATTTATCCACTTCGATGAGCCGCAGGCCCTGGTTGCCGTAGCGCGCCAGCATCGCCTTGACCAGGGAGCTCTTGCCAGTTCCACGGGCGCCGGTCATCAGCACATTGTTGGCGGGCTTGCCTTCGAGGAAGTGGCGGGTATTGCGGTCGATAATCTGCTTCTGGCGTTCGATATGGTGCAGGTCGTCCACGCCGATGCGCGCCACGTGTCGCACAGCATCCAGCCAACCGCGCGAGCCGCGCTTGCGCCAGCGAAAGGCGTGGGCGTCCCAGTTGATTGGCGGGGGGGCCGGGGGCAACCAGGCCTCCATTTGGGCCAGAACCCGCTCGGCCCGTTCGATGAGCGACGTTAAATCATACGCGGTCACGACATTGTCTCCAGTAGGCACCAAAAATCGGCATTATCGCCAATTTTCCGCAGCTGGCCGGCGGATGCGGCCCACCGGGTGCGTTCCGGGCTACCGGAAGCGGACGGGCGCTCACGTATAATCATGGTCTGTCAAAAAAACTGTCTCTTCATTTCCATCAGGCCCGCTTTGAACCTCAACGACCTGCTCGCCCCCATCGAAGACGATATGAAGGCAATGGATGCCGTCATACGCGCACGTCTCGATTCCGAAGTTGTGCTGATCCGCACCATTGGTGATTACATTGTAGGAGCAGGAGGCAAGCGCATGCGCCCCGCCATGCTGCTCATGGTGGCCCGGGCCCTGGGTTACCAGGGAACGTTACATCACCTGCTCGCGGCGGTAGTGGAGTTCATTCACACGGCGACCCTGCTGCACGACGACGTGGTTGACGAATCAGACATGCGCCGCGGCCGGCAGACGGCTAACGCAGTGTTCGGTAACGCTGCCAGCGTACTGGTAGGCGACTACCTCTATTCCCGCTCCTTCGAAATGATGGTGGAGTCCGGTTCCATGCCGTCCATGAAAGTGTTGTCGGCCGCCACTACCGTCATTGCGGAAGGGGAAGTGCTGCAGTTGCTGAATGTGCATGATCCGGATGTCTCCATCGAGCGCTATCTGCAGGTGGTGCGTTACAAGACAGCCAAGCTCTTCGAGGCGGCGGCACAGGTGGGCGCCATTATTGCGGGGGCTACGCCCGAGCAGGAAGAGGCTGCAGCGGCGTATGGCCGCCATATCGGCACGGCCTTCCAGTTGATCGACGACGTGCTCGACTACGGTGGCGATGAACAGGCACTGGGCAAGAACGTCGGTGACGACCTGCGCGAAGGCAAACCGACCCTGCCGCTGATCCGTGTCATGCAGGTCGGTACGCCGGCGCAGCGCTTTTTGGTTCACGACGCCATTCTTCATGGTGATGGCGATTTTGCTGCCGTCGCCCGGGCCGTGCAGGAAACAGACGCGCTGGAATACACGCGCCAGGCTGCCATTGCGGAGGCCGATCTCGCACGGCAGGCACTGTCCATCTGGCCAGTTTCCAACTATCGCGATTCTTTGCTAGAATTATGCTCTTTCTCGGTGGGACGAGACCGCTAGAGAAATACGGAAGAAGAAAATCGGGGCGTAGCTCAGCCTGGTAGAGTACTACGTTCGGGACGTAGGAGTCGGAGGTTCGAATCCTCTCGCCCCGACCACACTTCTTTCTGTTCCCAGGCCTTTCACAGCAAAGGCATTGGCCTGGTGAAGGGCAAGAAAAGCACGGTGAAACAGCGCACCGTGCTTTTTTTTCGCCTGATTGCTTCCCGCACTTTGCCGCTTTGCCCATAGCCGTGCATCACGCCATGGCGGCCGATACCTGCACCGTTTCCCGCATAAACATCACCCATCCATGCACGGCGGACGCCTTGCGCAGCGCCGCGATCTATTGACACTCTGCGACAATTCTTTAAAATAGAACAACCGTTTCGCCTAACGAAACAGGTGAGGTTAGCAGTGTTCAGCCGTTCATGCGGCTTCACAAATAAGATCAGGAGACTCACATGCGTTTCGCGCCCCGTCTGGCAGCGTTGGCTGCCGCCTTTACTTTTGCCGCCACGCCTTTTGCCGCCTCGGCGTCCGATTACCCCAACCAGCCCATTCGTCTGATCGTCGGCTTCAGCGCCGGCAGCACCATCGATACGGTGGCGCGGATCATCGGCGACGGTCTGTCCAAGCGCATGGGCGCCACCTTCGTTGTGGAGAACAAGACCGGTGCCAACGGCATGATTGCCGCCCGTACCGTCGCTCAGGCAGCGCCGGATGGCTACACACTGCTGGTCAGCAATTCCAGCTCGATCACGGTTAACCCCTTGCTGTTCAAGGACCTCGGCTATCACCCACTCAAAGATCTCGCACCGATCAGCACCGTTGTGTCCGTGCCCTTCGTGCTGGCGGTGAACCCCGAGAACCCCAGCACCAAGGACATCAAGTCGGTTGATGACCTGATCAGGAAAGCCAAATCAAACCCCAACACCGTGACATACGGCTCGGCCGGCAATGGCAACCTCATGCACCTGGCAGGCGCCCAGCTCGCCACCATGTCCGACACCCAGATGATCCACGTGCCATACCGCGGTGCGGCGCCCATGGAAGCCGCGTTGTTGGCCAAGGAAATCGACTTCGGTTTCGATACGCTTTCCGGTGTCCCGCTGATGAAGTCCGGCAAACTGCTGCCGCTGGCGGTCTCGACCAAAGAACGCTGGCGCGATCTGCCCGACGTCCCCGCAGTCGCCGAGCTCGGTTTCCCGGATTTCGACGTTTCGTTCTGGGTCGGCACCTTCGCACCTGCGGGTACACCCAAAGAAGTGGTGGAGCGTCTGAACAAGGAAATTGCCGCTGTGGTTCAGGACCCGGCCGTGAGGGACCGCCTGATGCCTCAAGGTAATATCCTGACCCAGTCTCCGGCAGAATTCATCAAGAAAATCGAGACGGAACTGGAACAGAATGGCGAGCTGATCAAGCGCGCCAAGATCTCGATCGAGTGAGTCGATCAAGCAAGGTGAAACGCAACAAGCAATAGTGGCCCTCAGGGCGGAGTGGAGCAAGGAATGACCTGGAGTAAGGAATTGGAAGAACTGGCGCTGCGGAAGGAACTGTCCAAGCGCATGGGGGGCGAAGAGAAGGTGGCCCGCCACCGGTCGCGCGGCAGGTTGCCTGTTCGCGAGCGAATCGAGAAACTGGTGGACCCCGGTTCCTTCCACGAAATAGGTGACCTTGCTGGTTCGGCCGAATACGACGAAAACGGCCAGTTGGTGAACTTCACTCCGTCCAACTTTCTTACCGGGCGGGCGCGTATCGATGCGCGCCCGGTAGTCCTGGCTGCGGACGACTTCACGGTGCGTGGCGGGGCCAATGACGGCGCTGTGGGCGACAAGCTCATGGCTTCCGAAATCATGGCGCGCGACCTGCAACTGCCCCTCATCCGTCTGGTCGACGGCACGGGTGGCGGCGGTTCGGTCAAGAATATCGAACTGAAGGGCCATACCCTGTTACCCAAGCTGCGCATGTGGCCGGCCATGACGCAGAACCTGGCCACTGTGCCGGTGGTCTCCATGGCGCTGGGTTCCGTTGCGGGGCTCGGTGCAGCCCGTGTTACGACCAGTCATTACTCAGTGATGGTCAAGGACACATCGCAGATGTTCATCGCCGGGCCTCCCGTGGTGGCCCGCATAGGCCAGAACCTTGATAAGAACGAACTGGGTGGCAGCGCCATCCATACACGCAACGGTGTCTGTGATGACGAGGTCGCCAGCGAGGAAGAAGCCTTTCTCCGGGTACGTCGCTTTCTGTCGTATCTGCCGCGGTCGGTGCATGAGCTGCCGCCTCGGGCGGAGCCCCGCGCTCCCGTGTCGAATGACTATGAGTGGCTGCGCAATGTGGTGCCCAAGGACAGCCGTTCGGTCTACAAGATGCGGCCCATCGTCAATGCCGTGGTGGATGCCGATTCCTTCATGGAAATCGGCACACGCTGGGGCCGTGCCCTGATCACCGGCCTGGCGCGCATTCAGGGGGTTCCGGTCGTGGTTTTCGCCAGCGACCCTTACCACTATGGTGGCGCGTGGGACAAGCAGGCCGCCGAGAAATTCGTGCGTATGCTGGATCTCGCCGAGATCTTCCACCTGCCGGTCGTAAATTTCGTCGATGTGCCCGGCTTCCAGATCGGCCTGGCAGCCGAAAAGGAAGGCGCCATGCGCTATGGCGTCCGTGCCCTGACGGCGGTGGCGCAATCCACTGTTCCATGGTGCACCTTCATAGTGCGCAAGGCCTTCGGCGTGGCAGCAGGCGGACATCAGAGTGACGGCCGCTACAACTTCCGCTATGCCTGGCCTTCGGCGCAATGGGGCTCGCTCCCGGTCGAAGGCGGGCTCGAGGTGGCTTACAAGAGCGAAATCGAAGCTGCTGCCGACCCCGAAGCCAAGCTGGCGGAAATCGAGCAGCGCGTCCGTTCGCTGACTTCGCCCTATCGCAGTGCCGAAGCTTTTGTCATCGAGAACGTGATCGATCCCGTGCAAACCCGTGCCCTGCTGGAGGACTTCATCGAAGTCGCGGCACCCTTGCTGAAGCCCGGCCCACGCAGTTTCGGATACCGTCCCTGACGGGCCCTGGAGGAACGATCATGTTTCGCAAAGTACTCGTCGCCAACAGGGCGGCGGTGGCCGACCGGGTGATCCGTGCCCTGCGCGAGCTGGGAATACAGTCCGTCGCCATTTATTCCGAAGCCGACCAGGCCTTGCCATACTGGAAGGCGGCGGACGAGGCCTACCCGATCGGGCCGGCTGCCGCGCAGGCCAGCTATCTGAATCAGGCGGCGATTCTGGAAGTCGCCCGCAAGAGCGGCGCGGATGCCATCCACCCGGGTTATGGGTTTCTGTCGGAAAACGCTGACTTCGCCGCAGCAGTCGAAGCCGCCGGAATGACGTTCATTGGCCCCCGCCCGGAGCTGATCCGGCAGCTGGGGCACAAGACCGAAGCGCGTGAGCTGATGCAGCGCCACGGCATGCCCATGACCCGCAGCAGCGCCGTGTTGTCCGATCTGCCGGAAGTGCGACGCGCTGTGGAGGAGCTGGGCTATCCATTGTTGATTAAGCCCGCCGGAGGCGGAGGTGGCATAGGCATGCTTCCGATCCGCAGCCCGGAAGATGTGGAAGCTGCCTGGAAACAGGCCAGCGCGCTGGCAGAGCGCTGTTTCGCCCAGCCCGATCTCTACCTCGAGCAATTGATAGAGGCGCCACGTCATATCGAATTCCAGTTTTTGGCAGACCGCCACGGTGGTGTACGCTGCATCTTCGAGCGCGACTGCTCCACTCAGCGCCGTCACCAGAAAGTCCTGGAGGAAGCTCCCGCGCCCGGGCTGGACCGCGCAGTGGTCGAGGACATGGCTGCGCGGTTGGAAGCCATTCTTGCCGCGTTGAAGTACGACGTGATCGGCACGGTGGAAATGCTCTACACGCCGGAT
Organism: Alcaligenaceae bacterium; assembly: GCA_029263795.1. Taxonomy (GTDB): domain Bacteria; phylum Pseudomonadota; class Gammaproteobacteria; order Burkholderiales; family Burkholderiaceae_B; genus Yanghanlia. The sequence goes on along the minus strand of JAJUFI010000065.1, from coordinate 1,708 downwards.
GCGGGGTTCGTGTTTCTGGAGGTCAACACGCGGCTGCAGGTCGAACATGCCGTCACCGAGGCCGTCACCGGAATCGATCTGGTGCATGCACAGATCAGGCTCGCGGCCGGTGAACGGATCGACGATGTTTTGCCGCAGGTGCCCCTCCTGTCGGGCCATGCGGTCGAGGCGCGCGTCTACGCCGAAGATCCTGTCCGTTTCCTGCCTTCACCCGGTTTCCTCAAAGTGTTTGAGCCGCCGGCGGGCGAGGGAATACGGGTGGAGACCGGCTATTGCAGCGAAGTCAGGGTGTCCAGTTACTACGACCCCATGCTGGCGAAGGTGATTGCGCATGGCGACACGCGCGAGGAAGCGCTGAACCGCCTGGCACGGGCGCTGGACAGTTTTCGCATCGAAGGGGTGAAGAACAACATTGCTTTCATCCAGCGGGCACTGGCTCACCCGGATTTCCGTCTCGGTCGGCTGTCCACCGCCATGGTCGAACATATTCAGGCTACTGCTTGCGCCGCTTGAGGCGTACGCACAAGTTCACAATCAGAGGAGCACAAAATGCAGGTAATTGAATCCACCGTTGCGGGGCGTGTCATCAGTGTGCTGGTGCAGCCCGGTCAGAATATCAACGAGGGCGACGAAGTTGTGAAGATCGAATCCATGAAGATGGAACTGCCCGTTGACGCCGAATACGGCGGCAAGGTGGTTGAGGTTCTGGTGGCCGAGGGCGATGAAGTCGAGGAAGGGCAGGCGCTGATCCGGATAGAGGGCTGACCATGGTGCACCTGGACCTGCGAAAGATAGGGGATGCCGGCGTTGCCGTGCTCCGCATGGACAACCCGCCGGTCAACAGCATCGGCAGCCAGGTACGCGTGGCCCTGGGCGAGCGGCTGGCGGCCGCGCTGGCCGACGACACGGTCCAGGCCATTGTGCTGACCGGTACGGGCAAGTTTTTCTGCAGTGGCGCGGACATACGCGAATTCAACACGCCGAAGACGCAGATCCGCCCGCTGTTGCGTGAACTCATTGCCACGGTGGAAACTGCCGGCAAGCCGATTGTTGCCGCCATCAACGGCACGGCTTTGGGCGGCGGGCTGGAGCTCACCCTCGGCTGCCATGGCCGGGTTGCGAGCGAAGATGCGAAGCTGGGGCTGCCGGAAGTTAAGCTGGGCGTTCTGCCGGGCGCGGGCGGCACCCAGCGCCTGCCACGCGTCGTCGGCGTTCCGGCGGCCCTGAACATCATCGTTGAAGGTGAGCCGCTGACGGCACAGCAGGCGCTCGAATGCGGCCTGGTGGACGAAGTTGCAGCCGACCCTGTGGAGGCGGCCTGCCGCCTGGCCCTGGAAATTCGGCGAGGCGAACGCGCGTCTCGCGCCATCGATCCTGCTCCCCTGGGCGATGTCGTGCCTGCAAACGTGTTTGAAGAGGCGCGTCGCAATGCTCAGCGTCGCTATCGCGGCTGCATCGCACCGCAGGAGTGCATTGCCTGTATAGAGAAGACGCTGCACACCGATCTGCAAACCGGCCTGACGTTCGAGGCCGAGCGTTTCAAATTTCTGGTGGAAGGCGACCAGTCCAAGGCTCAGCGCCATATTTTCTTTGCCGAACGCAAGGCGGCCAAGCTGCCGACATCCGCCCCGGCGGCGGAAGTGCGGAGCGTGGGTGTCATTGGCGCGGGCACCATGGGAGGCGGCATTGCCATGAGCTTGGTCAACGC
>JAJUFI010000227.1 GCA_029263795.1 Alcaligenaceae bacterium | reverse complement strand
CTGGAAAAAAACTTTCTTGGAGAGCCTTGAGGCTTGGTCTGCCACGCCCTTGGTCTGCCAGGCCTGGGAGCTGCCACGTCACTACTCTGCCGCCCCACGTTCCCAGATGCCACTCTTGCCACCTTCCTTGCGCAGCAGGCGGACGGATTCGATCACTATGCCCTTGTCCACGGCCTTGAGCATGTCGTAAACGGTGAGCAAGCCGACGGACGCGGCAGTGAGCGCTTCCATTTCCACACCCGTCTTGCCCTCTGTTTCCGCACATGCCTCTATTCGAAGCCGGTGCTGGTCTTCTTCAAGATGAAATTCCACACGGACATGAGTAAGGGGCAGGGGGTGGCACAAAGGTATGAGATTGGCTGTCTGCTTGGCCCCCTGGATGGCTGCAATACGGGCGACACCCAGCACGTCGCCCTTGGGGCTGGCTGAGGCAGGGCTACGAAGTGCTTCGAAGGCGGCCGGCGAAAGCTGCATGCTGCCCAGGGCAATGGCACGACGCCGGGTGGACGGTTTGCCACCGACATCAACCATCCAGGCCTGCCCGCAGGCATCGAAATGCGTGAGGTCTGCTGCCGGCTCTGGCTGGGAAGCACCAGCTTCGCCCCCGAATGCATTGCCCAACGGGTAAACCACCAGTTCCATGCCTTCCTGCACCGATACGCCCGGCGGGATTTCGGCCAGGGCATCGGCGAACGCGGCACCGCTAAGCATGTGGGAACCCTGCTGCTGCATGGGGCTGACGTACAGGCCGCGCGGTCCAGCCTGCAGCTTGACGCGCAGGAACTCGCGTCGTGAGTCAGGTTTCTTGCGCGAAAAAGCGGCTCGTGCCGGCAATTGCCAGGGCCGTGCCTGTTCTGCATTCAGACCGGCCATGCGCTGCAATGCAGGCAAGGCCAGCTGACGGAACGTGACCAGGCTGGAGACCGGGTTGCCCGGCAGCATGAAGACGCGGCAGTCGCCAATGCGACCCCAGGTGAAAGGCTTGCCGGGTTTGATCAGCAAGCGCCACTGAATCAGTTCGCCTTCCTGCTGCAAGGCATTCTTCAAATGGTCTTCTTCGCCCACGGAAACACCGCCGGAGCAGACGACCGCGTGGGATTCCGCGGCGGCTTTCCGCAGGGCCTGCCGGGTCGCCTCGAGCTGGTCCGGCAGGATGCCGCCGTTGACAACTTCAAACCCCTCGGCGCGCAGCATGGCCAGAAGCATCTCGCGGTTGCTGTCGTAAATCTGGCCGGGCTGCAGGGAAGTGCCCGGTTGCACCAGTTCATTTCCACTGGAAAACACCGTGACACGGACGCGCGGTACGCAAGGCGCGTGGGTGTAACCCTGGGCTGAAAGCAGCCCGATGGCTGCGGGAGTCAGGCGCTGATGGCGGGCCAGCAGCGTGGTGCCCTGCTGCAGTTCTTCTGCTTTACGCCGGATATTCAGGCCATCGGTAATCGGGCCCTGCGCGGGGTCGTGGTGGATGAAGGCGCCGTCACCCGACAGCTGCACGTGTTCCTGCATGAGTACCGCTGTGGTGCCCGGCGGTACGGGTGCGCCGGTGAAGATGCGCGCCGCCTGACCGGGCTGCAGCGCCTGGCCTGGCTCGTCCCCCGCTGCTATGCGTTGTACCAGTTGCCAAGTTTGCAGTGAGTTGCCGTTGATGGCATAGCCATCCATGGCGCTGTTGTCGAAAGCGGGCACATCGTATTGCACGGACACGTCGCGGGCCAGCACACGTTGATGGAGTTCCTGCAGCGCAACGCTTTCTTCCCCGGGCAGGGGTGTGTGGGTCTGCAGAAGGTCTTTCAGGGCGATGTGGTAATCAAGCAGCTCGGACATGGTCGGTGGAATTCAGCAGTGAAGGAAACTGACGTACCGGAATGCTCAGGCTTCCAGGCTACGCAGGGTTTCCAAATCGTTGATGTTGGAAAAAGCGTGTGCATCGTCGAACAACACCGAGGCACAGCGGTTGACCTGGAACCAGGCCTGCAGGCGCCAGTCCTCCCCCTCCAGCAACAGGGGCAGCAGGCTCAGCAGCATGCCGGGGCGAAACATGAAGACACCGTGGTGGTGGTTGCCCTCGGTAGTGGCAATGGCGCAGTCTGTGTGGGGGTCGGCCAGTGCTTTGGCCAGACTGGGCACGAGGCCGGCAGGCAAAAGGGGAAGATCGCAAGGTACGACCAGAACCGCATCCAGGCCTGCAGGAAAATGCGGTACGGCTGCCGCGATGCCCGCCAGCGGCCCCTTCACGCGGTAGCGTGGGTCGTCCTGAAATACCGGCAGGCCCAGAGCCTGATACTGCCCAATATCGTGATTGGCGCTGACGGCCACATAGCTCGTGTGGGGGCGCACCGCTTCCAGAACGTGGGCAACCATGGGTCGGCCGCGAAACTGAAGCAGGCCTTTGTTGCGGTAGCCCATGCGGCGGCCCTCGCCACCCGCCAGAATGAGCGCCCCTATATTGCGTGACCCGCTGGCCCAGCGCTGGGCGGCATTCTGGTCACTCTGTTTTGCTTCCACCCAGATTTCCGTGCCGTCGGTAAAGCATTCCTTTTTCCAGAAGGGTGCCTGAGTCTTCAGGTAGTCCATGATGAAGACATTGGCTTCGTAGGCGTCCTTGCGATGCGCACTGGCGGTTTCGACCATGACGATGTCTTCGCCGACATGGATGCGGCCCACCCGGTGCACCACCTGTGCTTTCTGCAGGGCCCAACGCTCGCGGGCCAGGTTGATGATGCGTGTGATTTCCGCTTCGGTCACACCAGGAAAATGCTCCAGCACCAGATGTGAAATTGGTGCACTGCGCGCATCGTTGCGCACGGTGCCGACAAAGCGAACGTG
>JAJUFI010000179.1 GCA_029263795.1 Alcaligenaceae bacterium | reverse complement strand
GGTTGAAGTCACCATCGACGGCATCAAGACGGAAGCGCCCGAAGGCAGCATGGTCATCCAGGCTGCACACAAGCTCGGGGTCTACATTCCGCACTTTTGCTATCACAAGAAACTCTCCGTGGCGGCCAACTGTCGCATGTGCCTGGTCGACGTGGAAAAGGCACCCAAGGCCTTGCCGGCCTGTGCCACGCCCGTCACCAACGGCATGGTTGTGCACACGCGCTCGGAAAAGGCCATTGCCGCTCAGAACGCGGTCATGGAGTTCCTGCTGATCAATCACCCGCTGGATTGCCCGGTGTGTGACCAGGGCGGCGAGTGCCAGCTGCAGGATCTCGCCGTGGGCTACGGCAAGTCGGCTTCCCGCTATCAGGAAACCAAGCGCGTCGTGACCCCGAAGAGCATGGGTCCGCTCATTTCAACCGAAGGCATGCAGCGCTGCATTCACTGCACCCGTTGCGTACGTTTCGGTGAAGAGATCGGCGGCATCATGGAAATCGGCATGTTGAACCGCGGTGAGTTCTCTGAAATCACCACCTTCCTGGGCAAATCGGTCGAATCGGAGCTCTCCGGCAACGTTATCGACCTCTGCCCGGTTGGGGCACTGCTGTCCAAGCCCTACAAAATGTCTGCGCGCCCATGGGAACTCGCCCGCCGGCGTACCGTCAGCCCACATGACAGCCTTGGTGCGAATCTGATCGCCCAGGTCAAGCTTGATCGGGTCAAGCGTGTGGTCCCCTTCGAAAACGAAGAGGTCAATGAGTGCTGGATCAGCGACCGTGATCGCTTCTCCTATGATGGTCTCTACACTGAAGATCGTCTGCTGCACCCCATGATTCGTGGTGAAGACGGCGAATGGCGGGAAGCCTCCTGGAGCGATGCACTCCAGGTGGTGGTTCAGACCATCAACATGATCCGTGAGGAATTCGGCGCTGAACAGCTCGGTTCGCTGGCCAGCCCCATCGCCACGGTCGAAGAGCTGTCCCTGCTTGCCCGCCTCACACGTGCGCTGGGCAGCGAAAATGTGGACTTCCGCCTACGTCAGACCGACGCTGCCTTTGATCAGGCTCTCAGCGGTGTACCCTGGCTGGGCATGCCCATCGCCGAACTGAATGAAGTCGATCGCGTGGTTGTGGTTGGCTCCTTCTTGCGCAAAGACCACCCGCTGATGGCTCAGCGTCTGCGTCAGGCCACCAAGAAGGGTGCGCAGGTCTACTTTGTGGATTCCGCCGCCGACGATCCTCTCTTTCCGGTTGCCGGCCGCATCACGGTGGCTCCCAGCGAAATCGCCGGCGCACTGGCTGAAATTGCTGTGGCAGTGGCTCAGGTACGTGAGCAGCAAGCACCTGCAGCGTTCAGCGGTGTGCAGGTTTCCGACGCGGCCCGTGCCATCGCCGAAGGCCTTGCTTCCGGTCAACGCACTGCCGTGCTCGTCGGCAACTTCGCCGTTGCATCCTCTCAGGCGTCGGTGCTGGCAGCCAACGCAGCTGAACTGGCCCGTCTGGCCGGTGCTCGCTTCGGTTTCCTGACTGAAGGTGGCAACACCGTGGGTGGTTACCTGGCTGACGCCATCCCGCATGGCGGCGGTCGGACTGCGGCCCAAATGCTTTCCGAGCCGCTCAAGGCTTATTTCGTCCTCCACGCCGAGCCGGCTATGGATACGGCAAATGGCGCGAAGGCCATTGAAGTGCTCAAGGCAAGCGGTTTTGCTGTGGCGCTCACTTCATACAAGTCGGCTGCTCAGGACTGGGCCGACGTCATGCTGCCTGTGGCGCCGTTCACCGAAACCTCCGGTACCTTTGTTAACGCCGAGGGCAGGGTGCAGAGCTTCAAGGCCGTGGCGGCGCCACTGGGCGACACTCGTCCGGCCTGGAAGGTCCTGCGTGTGCTGGGCAACTTCTTCGAGCTGCAAGGCTTCGACGAAGAAAGCTCCGAGGCGGTGCGTGATGCAGTCATAGCCGGTGGCATCGAAGGTCGCCTGTCCAACGAGATCAAGCTTGCACCTACCGTTCCGGCCCGCACTGCTGCGCAAGGTCTGGAACGTGTCAGCGACGTACCCATTTACCGCACCGACCCAATCGTGCGCCGTTCCCAACCCCTGCAGGAAACCATCGCGTCCCAGTCACCGCGCGTACGCATGTCTGCAGCCACCCTGCAGGGCCTGGGCATCGCTTCCGGCGATCTGGTGCGCATCACCTCATCGCAGGGGCAAGTTTCGTTGCCGGCAGAGCTCGACGACACCGTTGCTGCCGGTTGCGTGCGCATCGCCGCGGCGTTTCCCGAAACGCTGGCGCTTGGCGCCGCCGAAGGGCAATTGAACGTGGAGCGTGCGTGAAATGGAATGGCTGAACCCTATTCATTCGTTTGGTAACGGGCTGCTGGGCGAAACCGCCTGGTATGTGGTGTGGACCGTCATCAAGATTGTCCTCATTGCGCTGCCCATCATTCTTTGCGTTGCCTACCTCACGTATTGGGAACGCAAGATGATCGGCTTCATGCACATCCGCAAGGGCCCCAACCGCGTGGGCTACCGTGGTCTGCTGCAGCCGTTTGCCGACGTCTTCAAGTTGCTGACCAAGGAAGTGATCACTCCCAGCGAAGCCAACAAGGTGTTGTATCGCCTGGGCCCCGTGGTCACTCTGATGCCTGCCCTGGCAGCATGGGCGGTTGTGCCCTTCGGCCCTGAGGTCGTGCTGGCCGACGTCAATGCTGGCCTGCTCTTCATCATGGCCATCACCTCGGTGGGTGTGTACGGCATCATCATTGCAGGTTGGGCATCCAACTCGCGTTATGCCTTCCTCGGTGCCCTGCGCGCTGCAGCCCAGATGTTGTCCTACGAACTGGCTATCGGCTTCGTGCTGGTTGCTGTGCTGCTGGTTTCCGGGACGCTGAACCTGTCTGGCATTGTCGAAGGGCAGGGTCAGGGCTGGTTCGCCGAGCGTGGCATCAACTTCATGTCCTGGAACTGGCTGCCGCTCCTGCCGCTGTTTGTCATCTATGTGATCTGTATCGTGGCAGAAACCGCACGTCACCCCTTTGACGTTGTGGAAGGTGAATCCGAAATCGTGGCCGGTCACATGGTGGAATATTCCGGGATGGGCTTTGCCCTGTTCTTCCTGGGCGAATACGCCAACATGATCCTGCTGTCGGCCATGGCCTCCATCATGTTCCTCGGTGGGTGGGCACCCCCCATCGAAGTGGCCCCGCTGACCTGGATTCCGGGCTGGCTGTGGCTGGGCCTCAAGACTTTTGTTGTCGTGTCGATGTTCATCTGGTTCCGCGCAACGTTCCCGCGCTACCGCTATGACCAGATCATGCGCCTGGGCTGGAAGATCTTCATTCCGCTGACAGGTATCTGGCTGGTGGTCATTGCGATCTGGATGCAGACGCCCTGGAACATCTGGCAATAAGGAATCGGGAGCCAATTATGGAAGCTATCAAGGATTTCTTCGGCAGCCTCTTGCTGACCGAAATGCTCAAGGGCATGCGCCTGACCGGCAAGTACTTCTTCAAGCGGAAAGTCACACTGCGATATCCGTACGAGAAGACGCCGACATCGCCCCGGTTCCGTGGTCTTCACGCGTTGCGCCGATACCCTAATGGGGAAGAACGCTGCATCGCCTGCAAGCTGTGTGAAGCGGTGTGTCCCGCACTGGCGATTTCCATCGAATCGGCTGAACGCGAGGACGGCACCCGCCGCACCACGCGTTACGACATCGATCTCACTAAGTGCATCTTCTGTGGGTTCTGTGAGGAAAGCTGTCCGGTGGACAGCATCGTGGAAACCCATATCCATGAATATCACGGGGAGAAGCGGGGCGACCTGTACTTCACCAAGGACCTGCTGCTGGCCGTTGGCGACCGCTACGAGTCCGAGATTGCCGCGCGTCGTGCCGCGGACGCCCCTTATCGTTGAAGCCGGGACCTGAAGCTCATGAATTTCGTCACTGTCCTGTTCTACATACTTGCCGTCGTGCTCATTATCGCGGCGGCGCGAGTAGTCACAGCGCGCAGCCCCGTAACAGCGGTGCTGCACCTGATCCTCACCTTCTTCACGGCTTCCATGCTGTGGATGTTGCTGGGCGCAGAGTTCCTTTCCCTGCTCCTGGTCATCGTCTATGTGGGCGCCGTGCTGGTCATGTTCCTGTTCGTCGTGATGATGCTCGACATCCGCATGGACGACCTGCGCGCCGGCTTCAAGGCCTATCTGCCCCTGGGCATAGGCGTAGCCGTCGTGATGGTGCTGGAAATGGCTTTCGTGCTTGGCACGACCTGGCATGCAGCCGGCCCCCAAGCCCCACGCAGCGAGGACTACAACAACACCCTCACACTTGGTGAGGCCATGTACACCGACTATGTTTTCGCGGTTCAGGTCGGCGGCATCATCCTGCTGGTGGGCATGGTTTCGGCCATCGCACTGACCCTGCGCAAGCGTAGCGACGTCAAGCGTACCGATCCGGGTCGTCAGGTTCGGGTACGGGCACGTGATCGCGTCCGCATGGCAAACATCCAGGTACCCAAGGATTCCGGTGCGGCCGGCAGCGGCGCCCAAGGGGAAGCAAAATGACACTGACTCTCGCTCATTTCCTGATTCTGGCGGCGATACTCTTCACCATCGGGATCTTCGGGTTCTTCCTGAACCGCCGCAACCTGATCATTCTGTTGATGTCCATCGAGCTC
>JAJUFI010000068.1 GCA_029263795.1 Alcaligenaceae bacterium | reverse complement strand
TCCTGTGACACAGGACTCTTCAAGGTTCACTGAGAGACTGCATGAGATGCGCCAAGGCAGTATTTACACTTTTTCGCTCTGGGTACTGCCACTTGTCATCGCACTATTCACGGCGTTTGCCGTTTTGGGCTTCGTCCCCCTGTATCCGCACAGCCAGGGTGAAAACTTAAACTTCCGCAGTCTGCCCCTGGCTGCCGGCTACACCACCCCGCATCAGGCCCTGGAGGCGCTGCGCATCGTACCCCAGCAGCAGCGCACCGAATTGAACGGTGGAGCCTGGCTCCTGTTGGAACTGCCTGCCCGGGCCATGCAGCACCCCACCGCTGTCGACTTCCCGGCAAGCAGCCCACAATCGGCCATCTGCTGGCGACGGGACACCATGGAGCCCCTGGGCGAAGCCAACGGCCGTCAGACCTCGGGGGGCATGCGCACCAGCCGGCTCGGGTATGCGCTCATGCTCGGCCATGTTGAGGACAACAAGGGGGCCTCGTTCCGCAGCTTGCTGTGCAGAATCCATTACGACGACCCCACCATCTTCAGCGCCCAGCTGTGGAACATTTCCGACCTGCGAGCCGCTTCCGACCGTCTGCACCGTGCAATCGCGCTGCTGGAAGGCGGCATCCTCACTCTGGCCGTCTTTCTGGCCGCCATCGCCCTACGCTCCCGTGAATGGACCTATCTGCTCGTGGCAGTGTGGCTGGTCGGCAATCTGAGGCTCGGCACATATACCATGGGGTGGGACGGCCAGTGGCTGGGTTACGCCGTACCGGTGGAATGGCAGGCCATGTTGCGCAAGCTCACGCTGGCACTGTACTACCTGGCCAGCTACGCGCTGTTCATGTATTTGTGGCGGCCGCACACGGGCGATTCACGGCACATTCCTCTGGTCCTCCAGGCTCTGGGCATCACTCAACTGCTTGCAGCCGCCCTGATGCCCTGGCCCATGTTCCAATGGGCAGGAGCAGTGATCTGGGGTGCCGCCATATTCCTAGGCATCTTCATGGTGGGCAGAAAAGTGGGCAAAAACCCGCGCGGGTATGTCACCTGGCGCGCCCTGCTGGCCGCCCTCACCGTCATCGTCGTCATCGCCTGTCTCGGCTTCACAATCCTGGATCAGCCTGATCTGGTTGACTCGTTCCCCGTGATTGGCGCCCTGATTCTGGCCAACATCATTGTTGCGCTGGGCGTGACAGGGATGGTGCGCAGTGAAAGAAAGAACCGAATCCGGGTGCAGACGGAACTGGTCACCAGCTACGCGGTAGCGCCCCTGGGCCTGTTCACTCTAGATGAAGGCGGCTATTTCGTTGGCATGAACCCGGGGCTGATGCACATGCTGGACCTGCCCGAAGATGCCTCCATCGCCGGCAAGCACTGGGATGACTTCTTCGAGGCCCAGGACTGGCAGGCTGTGTCACGCGCAACCATAGCCGGGAACGAAACAGAAATTCATCTGCTGTCAGATGGTGCCGGTCGTCCGCGCCACTTTGCCCTGCGGGCTGCCGTGGTGGATGGCCATGTCGAAGGCTCCCTGCAGGACATCACCGCGCGGACCCAGGCAATGGCCGAGCTGCGCGACATGATGGACAGCGACCCGCTCACCCAGACATTGAACCGGCGCGGTATTGAAAAGAAACTGGAACGCGCCATCGAGACCATGAAGACCCGAGGCCAGCCCTGCTCCCTGGCCTACATGGACCTTGACCACTTCAAGCGCATCAACGGCCTGTTTGGCCACACCTCGGGCGACGAAATCCTCAAACAGGTCACCGAGCGCCTCCGCAAAATCCTGACTCGCACCCAGACGCTTGGACGCATCGGCAGCGATGAATTCATCATTCTCTTCCCGAGCATGGATGCCAATGATGCCCGCGCTACGGCCGTGCGCATAATCGAAGACCTGAACGGCAATTCGTATACGGTCGGGCACAGGAATTTCACCGTGCGTTCGGCCATAGGCGTGGTGGAAATCAACCCGGATATGGATGCGGCCACCGCCATTTCGGCAGCGACACGGGCCTGTCGCGACGCTCGCAAGCAGAATCAGGACGTGGTGGTGTACGAACAGGGTTCCAGCGAACTCGAGGCCCACACGGAAGAACTGCGCCTGTTCGACCAGCTGGAAGGGGGCGATTCCCCCAAGGGCCTGTATCTGGAAATGCAGCCCATCATGTCGCTGCGCCACCCCGAGGAGAGCCTGGATTTCGAAATTCTGCTGCGAGTACGGGATTCCCAGGGACGCCTGATTCCCACCGGAAAGATAGTCACCGGGGCAGAGGAAAGCGGAACCATCACCATAATCGACAAATGGGTTTTCTCGGCGACGCTGGAATGGCTGTCGAAGCACGAGGACCGTCTGCGGAAGACACGCCTGGTCAACATCAACCTCAGCGGTGTCTCCCTGAACAACGACAAGTTCATCGAGAACCTCTTCCAGTTGCTTGGCCGCTACCCTCATCTGTTGGACAAACTCTGCGTGGAGATCACCGAAGGCGTTGCGCTGCAGAACCTGGACCGTACCCGGGCACTGATTGCGCGCCTCAAAACATTGGGCATCCGCATTGCGCTGGACGATTTCGGCGCCGGCTACACCTCATTCAATTACCTGAAGCAGCTTGATGCTGACGCGGTGAAGATTGATGGCACCTTCGTGCGTGACATGCTGGCCAGCGACACCAATATCGCCATCGTGCGCACTATTGTCGAGCTTGCCCAGAACCTAGGCATGGTCAGCATCGCGGAATGGGTGGAAGACGTCCAGACATTGGAAATGCTCAGGGAAATGGGTGTTGATTACGTCCAGGGCTACGCAGTGAGCGCAGCACTGACACCACTGGAAATCCTTGACGCGGAATCGGTCTCGGACCTGGTCAGCAATGCCGACACGCTGGCCTATATCCGCAACAATTCCTAATCACGTCACCAAAGACGGCCTGGCTGCGCGACAGGCCGGTCTTTCGGGGCGGAGGCTTGAATTGCCGCCTGATGTCTGCTCAGAGTTCGCCGTAGGAATGCAGGCCTGAGAGGAACATGTTGACGCCGAGGAAGGCGAAGCTGGTGATGAGCAGGCCTGCCAGCGCCCAATAGGCGGCCATGGTGCCACGCAGGCCCTTCATGAGCCGCATGTGCAGCCAAGCTGCATAGTTCAGCCACACAATAAGAGCCCAGGTTTCTTTAGGGTCCCACTGCCAATAGGCGCCCCAGGCGTCGGCCGCCCAGAGTGCTCCGAGAATTGTCGCCACGGTGAAGAAGGCAAAGCCCACCGCAATAGCGCGATACATGATGTCGTCCAGCACTTCGAGGGAAGGCAGACGACGCCCAATCGGGCCGCGCAGAGTCAGGATGGCGCCGACAATCAGGGCCCCAATGCCGAAGTAAAGCATCCAGGTGGGAGAAAGTTCGCGCGAACCGAACATGAATGGCTCGGCACACAGAACGGCACCCAAGAGAAAAAGCGGAATGAGCTTGCGACGCGAGGTGGTTTCGCCATGCTCTTTCACGAGGTAGGCAAAGCCCACCATGGCCGACAAGGCAAAGGTACCGTAACCAATGAAGTTGGCCGGCACGTGCAGCTTCATCCACCAGCTCTTGAGCGCCGGTACCAGCGGTTGAATCTGGTGGGCGTCGCGTGTGACGGAATACCAGACCAGGAAGACCACCACGGAAGTGACGACTAGCAGCACGAAGCCTCCCAGGGCACGTGTGGCGTAGCGCCGTTCGTAATACAGATAGAACAGGGCCGTGATGACGGCAAAAAGCACGAAGACTTCGTACAGGTTGCTGACCGGAATATGACCGATGTCCGGCCCCAGCAAATGGCCTTCGCGCCAGCGAACAAGCAGACCAATGGTGCCCGCATACACTGCCGCCCATGTCAGCCCGGACCCCATCCATGCCGCAACGGGGCTGACATAGCCAACCCAATATGCAACAGTGGCCAGCACGAAGAGCGCACACATCCAGAGGATGGCCGACTGAGACGAAAGCAGATACTTGAGCAGGAAGACGGAATCAGCGCGAGTGATGTCGCCCTGATTGAGGCCACCACCGCCGCTGTACAGCCAGACGGCGAAAAGCGCAACGCCACCGGCCACTATGCATACCGTACGCAGCGGCCTCCAGAGCCAGCCCATCCAGACCAGGCTGGGAACCGTGGCGACAAGAATGACCTTCTCGTAGCCGTCCATTGCATAACCGTACTGCTTGAGTGCGAAGGCGGCGCCCACGGCGAGAAGCAGGAAATAGGCGATATCCGTCCAGTCGGCCTTGCCGCGGCGCCCTCGGGAATCGCCGCTGGCAGACATGGCATCATCCCACGTCGCGGCGCTGGATGAAGTCAGTGTGTCGGACATAAAGGCACCTCTTTAGGTGGTTAGACGCTTGAAGGCTTCCTTGAAGCGTTCGAACTCTTGTGTGAAATCCAGATTGCGGCGCTGGGAAGTCATGGCTGCAATCAGCTCTGTGCCGCCATTTTCTTCAGCCTTGGCCCAGACCCAGATGCGACGGTCGCGCACGTAGAACATGGCGAACACGCCAAGCACCAGGAAAAGGCTGCCCAGGTAGACGGTATTTTTACCGGGGCTGCGCGTGACCTGGAAGACGCTGGCTTCCTTGTGCTCGAAACTGTCGAGTGTGAGGAATACTGGCGCGGGGTAATCCGGAAGGTTGGCTAGGGCAAGCAACGCCATTTGAACCCAGCGCTGGTTGTCCATCCATTCCTGACCTTCACGGGAAAGCGGGGTGCGGCCATCGCGCGCACGAACCACGTCGCGCAGTTCGATCAGCGACAGCTGGATCATGGGTACAGCAAAGCTCAGAACTTTGTCATGCTCGCTTTCCGGCACACTTGCCAGTATCCCATTGAAGCCCTGCCTCTGGAAAGCATCCAGCGCACCAATTGCGGCCTTGGTCAGCATATCGGCGCCAATACGTTCATTCGCATTGGCCTGCGCAAACCGCTGAGCGGCCATGGTGACCAGCCCGGGTTCCTGCAGAGCAGCGCGCAGGTTCATGAATTCCTCAATACTGTCATTCTCGTCAACCGGAATGCGCACATAGCGGAAAGGCACTGCCTCTGACTCACGGATGCCCGCAAGAATGACACGGCTGCCGTCCAGTTCGATGGGCAGCATGTAATTGGTGTATTCGAAGGACTGACCGTCCGCCCCGATGATGCGGTACTGGACGCTGGGACCGACATTGCGCAAATTCTGATTGCTGGAAGCCGCCGCACTACCCGCCACTGACGCCACGTGATCGATCACAGCCTTGGGTTGTGGCGGTTCCCCGGTTCCGAGGTCTTCCACATTGATGACACGCAGCGCCGTGAACTCGATATCGAGAGGGGTCTCACGGCCACCTTCGCTGACCGCTATCGGGCTGCGGCTGCCGACAACCCCGCTGACCTTGAACGGGCGGGCAGAAGCGCCGCGCAATGGGTAGCCGGTAAGCTGAACCGAGCTGCCGCCGTCATCAAAGCTGGACTGGTAGACAGTCACCCCGCGGTAACGCAGGGGTTCATTGACTTCGATGTTGCGCTCGAAGGTTTCCCCTGTCTCGTGGTCGGTGATTTGCACCACGCTGCGGAAACTGCTGGGCATGCCGGTGGAATAGTATTCCACGATGAAGTCTTTCAGCTGCAGATTGAAGGGCAGCGGCTGCACGATCAGGCCATTGTCCACAGCAATTAGGGCGTTGGAAGCGGTTGCCCCTTCGGGGACCATCATATTTCCCCGAAAGCTCGGATTGGATAAGGAAAGCCTGCCCGATTCCGGCACCTGAGAGATCAGCATGTTTTCGGTGACCGGCTTCTTATCGAACATCCATACCTGCAGGCGCACCGGCAGTTCGCTGTCGAGCAGACCGCCTATGCAGATGATGACGATGGCTACGTGGGCGAAGATGTACCCCAGACGATTTGCCCCGCCCTTCTTGGCTGCAAGCATGATACTTTCGCCATCCTGACGTTCACGCCAGGCATAACCGTTTTTGCGAAGCCATGGGCGCAGACGGTTCAGGGCCTCGCTCGGCCTTTCGGGCACGGAGGCCTCGGTGCGATGAGGGAAAGCCCGCAGGCTGCTGCCACGCACGTGCTCGCGGAAGGAGCGCGCATCCTTGATGAAGCGTGGCGTGTTGCGAATGACGCAAATGGTGGTGGAGACCACCAGAAAGCCCATAATCAGCAGGAACCACCAGCTGTTGTATACCTGCCAGATCGCAAATTTGTCGAAAACCTCGTACCAGAACGGGCCGAATTTGTCGAAATAGGTGCTGGGCAGCTGGTTCTGCATGAGCACCGTGCCGATTACGCTGGCCACGCAGATGAACATCAGGAGGCTGACGGCGAACCGCATCGAGCCGAGCAATTCGAGCACGTCAGCATTGAGTCGGCGTGAGGAAGACTTGGATGTCACTGGATGCACTTGAAAAAAAGGGGCCGCCCGGATGGCGTGCCCCCTTATTCTAGCTGCCGGCGCGGCCCTTGCGACCGCTTGAGAGTCGTTCAGGTTTGTTTAAGCTCAAACCTTCTGCACATAGTGGCGGCAGCGAGTAAATCAACGCAGGCCGGCTGCGTAGTCTGCCACGGCTGCGATGTCGCGATCGGACATGCGATCGGCGATTTCGAACATTTCGGTGCTGTTGTGGCGGTCGCCGCTGCGGAACAGGCGGAGCTGCTCGGCAATGTAGTCAGGGTATTGACCGGCGACGCGCGGATACTTGCCAGGGATACCGGCGCCATTGGGCGAGTGGCAGCCTGCACAGGCGGGCACCCCACGAGAGGCAATGCCGCCGCGCCAGATGCTCTGACCACGCTCCATGGTGTCTTCCTTGGTGGCGGTCGCAGCGGTTTCTTCCTTCAGCTTCTGCTGGGACAGGTACAGCGCCACGTTGCGGATGTCTTCTTCCGTGAGCGGCGCAGCCATGGGTGCCATCAGGGAAGGCGCACCATTGGGGCCATTGCGCAGCGGTGCCTCGTCGCCCTTGGGCTTGAAGTCATGCAGCTGCTTGACCAGATATTCGTACGGCTGGGCCGCGAGATTCGGGTTGACGGGAATGATGCTGTTGCCCGCTTCGCCATGGCAGCTGGCACAGGCAATGACGCCGCGCGACGTATCACCGTTCACGTACAGCTGTTCACCGGCGGCCGCGTCGGGCTTGGCGTTGGCCTCAGCAGCATGGCTGACGGAAATTGCGCAGGTGCCAATCAACACACCGCTGGCGACTAGCATTCTGGAAAGCATACGCTTCATGAAGACCTCGATGATCGCGAATTCGACCCGGCACCAGCGGCGCCACGATTTGCCATTTAATATGGCCAGAGCCCCTTTCACACTTGGAAGGAACCTGACTCATGAGTTTTCAAACCTGCGATTATACAATAGGGAACCATTGAAGACCTTGGAGTGCTGCGTGTGCGGCTGCAAACCGGCGCCAAACAGCATGCAAAGGCTTTGAACCACCCACAAACAGGATCCTCCGTGTCCATTCTGCACCGCGCCCGCTTCACCACCTCTGCTGCGCGCCTCGACCAGCTCCCGCCGCCCACCGGGCCGGAAGTCTGCTTCGTGGGCCGTTCCAACGCGGGCAAGTCTTCCGCCATCAACGTGCTCACGAATCAGCGCAAACTGGCATATTCCAGCAAGACGCCTGGCCGCACACGTCTCATCAACATGTTCGGCATCCCGGATACCCTGGATGACAACCCCGATGCCGTCATCGGGTATTTGGTTGACCTTCCCGGCTATGGCTACGCATCGGTTGCCCAGTCGGCGCGCGAAGAATGGGCCGATGTGCTGGGGGGCTATCTGAGCGAACGCTCGTCGCTGGCCGGTGTCGTGCTGCTGGTGGACATCCGCCGCGGGGTGACCAAACTTGACCGCCGGCTGGTAGACTGGCTGGCGCCTCGCGGGGTGCCCGTGCTCGCCCTGCTTACCAAGGCCGACAAACTCCCCTACGGCCAAAGGGTGCGCGCCATCGCGGCGCTGAAGAAAGAATTGTCAGACCTTGGCACACTTCACGCCATCGCATTTTCCGCCACCCACCGCATAGGGTTGGAGGAAGCCACCGCTCATATCGAAAACTGGATCTCGCCCAAAGTCGTTCCCTGACTGGGCTTTCTGGAGCTGCAATGACCAAATTCCTGCCACAAGCCGATTTTCCCGCCGCGAGGCCCCGGCGCAATCGCCGCGACGATTTCACCCGCCGCCTGGTGCGAGAGCACACGCTTACGGTAGATGACCTCATCTACCCGGTCTTCATTACTGAAGGCCAGGGTATCCGTCAGCCGGTACCGTCCATGCCGGGCGTGGTTCGCCATTCCATCGACACCCTGCTGCCGGTTGCCGAGCAGTGCCTGGAACTGGGCATCCCTGTGCTTTCCCTGTTCCCGGCCATTGAACCTGAGCTCAAGACACCCGATGGGAAAGAAGCTGCAAACCCTGACGGTCTGGTGCCCCGCGCGGTGCGCGAATTGAAGTCCCGCTTCCCGGAACTGGGTGTGCTCTGTGACGTTGCGCTTGACCCGTACACCAGTCACGGGCAGGACGGCATCATTGATGAAGACGGCTATGTGCTGAATGAACCCACCGTGGAAATGCTGGTCAGGCAAGCGCTGGCCCAGGCCGAAGCCGGAGTGGACATTGTTGCACCCAGCGACATGATGGACGGTCGCGTGGGTGCCCTGCGCCAGGCCCTGGAGGCCAACCGACACATTCACACTCGCATCATGGCCTACTCGGCGAAGTATGCCAGTGCCTTCTATGGTCCGTTCCGTGATGCCGTCGGTTCAACCGCCAATCTTGGCAAGTCCAACAAGGCGGCCTACCAGATGGACCCGGGCAATCGCAGCGAAGCGCTGCGCGAAGTAGCAGCCGACATTCGTGAAGGGGCGGATATGGTCATGGTGAAACCCGGCATGCCCTACCTGGATGTCCTGCGCGACGTCAAACAGGCTTTCGGCGTTCCCACCTATGCGTATCAGGTTAGTGGCGAATACGCCATGATCAAGGCCGCCAGCGCCAATGGCTGGCTGGACCACGACAAGGTGATGATGGAATCACTGCTTGCCTTCAAGCGCGCGGGCGGCGACGGGATTCTCACCTACTTCGCCATCGAAGCTGCGAAGTTGCTGCGACAGCGTGGCTAACGAGCCGGCCGGTACGGGCACTGTGGCGGAAACATCGGCCGCAGGCCTCACCGCCGCCGGGGCGCTCGATTTCGATACTTCAAGTACGTCATCGAGCGCCTTGCCAAAACGCTCCGCGTTCTGAAAACCGACCACCCTTACGTCGAGTTCGCGACCTTGGGCATCGAAGAAAATGATACCCGGTGGGCCGAACAGACGAAACCGTTTCAGCAGCTCGCGGTGCTCCGGCTGGTTCGCCGTGACATCTGCCTGAACCAGCACGAAGTTGTCCAGCTTGCGGGCCACCTGCGGGTTGCTGAAGGTGAAGCGCTCCATCTCGATGCAGGACACACACCAGTCAGCATAGAAGTCCAGCATGACGGGCCGGTCTGCCTGGGCAAGAATCTGATCCAGCGCTGCGCTGCTCTCTACCTTCACGAAACGGCGTTTGACCGCTTCGAGCGCGTCGGCCGTCGAGGCCCGTGCCGCTGTGCCTGGCGTCACGCCCATGCCAGTAAAACCTGCCAGCGGTCGGAAGGGGTCGCGTGCACCACCCGCAACACCGACCAGCATTATCAGGGCCCATGCCGCAAGCATCAGGCCAACCGCCTTCCAGGCGTGGCGACCTGGACCGGAGCCGGCGGGCAGTGCCTCGAAAGCTCCCATCATCACCGCACTGCACAGGGCGAGCAGGGCCCAGCCAAGCATATTCACCCAGGCAGGCAATAGGGACGAAACCATCCACCAGGCCGTGCCCAGCAGCAACATGCCGAAGCCCCACTTCACGCCTTCCATCCACGCGCCCGCCTTGGGCAGCAGCATGCCGGAAGATGCACCCAGCAACAGCAGGGGAATACCGGAGCCCCAGGCCAGCGCAAAAAGCGCTGAGCCGCCCAGGACGACATCTCCCGTCTGGGATATGAAAAGCAGAACACCCGCCAGGGGAGCTGCCACACAGGGGCCGACAATCAGGGCGGACAACATGCCCATGAGAAACACGCCACCAAAACGCCCGCCCGGCAGACGGTTCATGCATTCGTGCAGGCGTGTCTGAAGGGCTGCGGGCGCCTGCAAGGTGAACACATCGAACATGGCCAATGCCAGCAGGGCCAGCAAGATGGCAAACGAAGCCAGCACCCAGGGCGTCTGCAGCCAGAGCATCAGGCCCGAGCCCAGCAAACCGGCGATCACGCCCAGGACGGTGTAGACAATCGACATGCCCAGCACAAAGACGGCTGCCAGCGCGAGCCCCCTGCCCCGGGACAAGGCCTGTTGCGCGGTGGATTGCCCGGCGATCACGGCCATGAGAATAGGCACCATGGGCAATACACAGGGAGTGAAGGCCAGTAGCAGACCCAACAGCAGGCTGAGCCCTACAATCTGAAGCCAGCCGGCCCCCTCCAGCCAGACAGCCAGCCCGGTGTCGGCAAAATCAAAGGGGTTGAGCTCAGCAGAAGCGGAGGAAGCGCCCGGCAATTCACCGCCCTCCAATGGTTTTCCATCGCCGCCCAGGACCATGGCGAGGGGCTCGGGCACCCGGCCATTGGCCACACCCTTGCCTTCGACTCTCCAGCTGTCGCCGCCCCAGACGAGACTGAGCTCACGGGTGTCGGGCGGGTAGCACAAGCCTGCGTCGGCACAACCCTGGCTGGTTATGGCCAAGCCCACGGGCTCACCTACGGAAGGCAAACGCCCCGCTTCCTGGGAAGCCAGGTATACCCGCACCGTCACCTGCCCGTAATACACCTCCATGTCTTTTTCGAAAGTGGGGTCGTACTTGACCAAGCCGGGCGGGTAAAGCGTTTCGACCACCACGCCCTCAGGGGCGGTCACCTCGAAACGCTCGCGGTACATATAGTATTTGGGTGCGATTGCGTAATGCAGATCCAGGGTGGAAGGCGCTGCCATGGCCGCTGAAAAGCGAAAGGCGTCTTCCGGGTCGAGGAATTCCTCTTCAGCCCGCGCCGGATTCAGGAGCAGGGCAAGCGCAAGCAGCAACAGCAGGGGAAGAATCAGGATGCGGGCAACCCCGCGCAAAGGTATTCGTGAATGAATCATTGCTGCTGTCGCGTCTGTTCGCGCACCCACTCCATATAGCTTGCCAGCCCACCGAGCACGGGCAGGACGACGATCTCGGGAACCTCGTAGGGGTGCAAATCCTTCAGGCGCGCCACAAGGGCCGGCAACCGCCCGCGCGTGGTCTTGATCGTGAGTGACACTTCTTCAGCGCCTTCAAGCTTGCCCTCCCACATGTACATGGACAGGCCCGGCTGGCCAAGGTTCACACACGCCGCCAGATACTCTTCCACCAGCATGTGGGCAATGCGTTTGGCCAGTAGCAGGTCGGGGGCATTGCTCAGTACAAGCACCACTTCATCGGCAGTGCCTGAAACATTGGAAACAAGAGTAGCGTCGGTCATGTTCACCTTTGAAGATTTCAGGGAGGACATGACGATTCTAGCCTTTCGTCATGTTCTCCAAAGGGATATGCATCAAACTCGGGCACAAAAAAACCTGCGCGGGATCTCCCGGGCAGGTTTTCTTGAAGGCCGGACTAGCCGGCCAATGTTCGGAAGAACAGCTTATTCAGCGGCTTCTTCAACTTCCGGACGATCAACCAGTTCCATGTAGGCCATGGGAGCATTGTCGCCTTGACGGAAGCCCATTTTCAGAACGCGGGTGTAACCACCGTTGCGCTCTTTGAAGCGGGGGCCGAGAACGTCGAACAGCTTGGTCACGGCGTCGCGATCACGCAGACGGGCGAAAGCCAGGCGGCGGTTGGCAACCGTGGGTTCCTTGCCAAGTGTGATCAGGGGCTCGACGATACGGCGCAGTTCCTTGGCCTTGGGCAGAGTCGTCTTGATGCCCTCATGCATGATCAGGGATACAGCCATGTTGCGGAACATGGCCAGACGATGGCTGCTGGTACGGTTGAGTTTGCGAAGTCCGTTGCGATGACGCATGGTGATTTCCTTTGAATCTTACGGCGGTGTGCCGCCATTACTCCGGCTCTTCTATCAGCGTAGCTGCGGTCCGGTGGTGGTTGAAAAAGGGTGAAATTATACAAGCAAACGGGGGCAGACCGCGTGGCCGGCCCCCATCAACAACTTAGGGACGCTCGAGACCCAGGGGAGGCCAGTTCTCGAGCTTCATGCCCAGAGTCAGGCCGCGTGCGGCCAATACTTCCTTGATCTCGTTGAGCGACTTGCGACCCAGGTTCGGGGTCTTGAGCAGCTCGTTCTCGGTACGCTGGATGAGGTCACCAATGTAGTAGATGTTCTCAGCCTTGAGGCAGTTGGCCGAACGCACGGTGAGTTCGAGATCATCAACCGGACGCAGTAGAACGGGATCGATCTGCGGCTTAGCACCAGCCGGAGCCTCGTAGCTTTCGTCTGCACCTTCCAGAGCTGCAAAGACGGAGAGCTGATCCATCAGGATGCGGGCAGCCTGACGCACGGCTTCCTCGGGGGACACGACGCCGTTGGTGGCGATGTCCAGCACCAGCTTGTCAAGGTCGGTACGCTGTTCCACACGAGCACTTTCCACGGCATAGCTGACGCGACGCACGGGGCTGTAGGAAGCGTCCAGGATGATGCGGCCAATAGTGTGAGCGCGATCATCAGACAGGGCGCGAACGTTGCCCGGAACATAGCCGCGACCTTGCTCAACCTTGATCTGCATTTCCAGCTTGCCGGCTTCGGTCAGCGTGGCAATGACGTGATCGGGGTTGACGATTTCAACGTCGTGCGGAAGATCGATGTCGGCAGCCGTGACCACGCCCGTACCCTGACGACGCAGGGTAAGCGTGACTTCTTCGCGATTGTGCAGCTTGAAGACAACGCCTTTGAGGTTCAGCAGGATGTCGACCACGTCTTCCCGGACGCCTGGCAGCGTCGAGTATTCGTGCACCACGCCAGTGATCTGTACTTCAGTAGGGGCGTAGCCCGTCATGGAAGACAGCAGGATGCGACGCAAGGCATTACCCAGCGTATGGCCATAGCCGCGTTCGAACGGCTCCATGATGACCTTCGCGTGGTTCTTGCCCACCGGTTCGACTTCGATGGAGCGTGGCTTCAGAAAACCCTGAGACATGATTTTTCCTTTATCAATACCCTCGGCT
>JAJUFI010000185.1 GCA_029263795.1 Alcaligenaceae bacterium | reverse complement strand
CCCCCTTTGGTGCTGCGAAGATCCATCCGTCATCGGCGTCCCGTTCTGGGTCATGTCCAGGGTGGCAGGCTCTGCTTCGGCCAGAGATCTGGTCAGGCAGATGGGAGAGCATCCGGAACGCGGGCGGGCACTCGTCCGGCATTTGGGCCGTGAACTGGCTCGAATCCACAGAGTGATTCCCGAGCCGCAGATTGTCGACCGCCTGAATTTTCTCAAGCTGCCCCAGGAACAGCCTTCATTGGCCCGGGTGCGCGAGTATCGCGCGGCTCTGGATGCCATTCCCCGGCCTCATCCCGTTCTGGAATGGGCGCTGAACTGGCTGGAGTCCCGCGCGGTAGATTCAGGTCTGCGTACGCTGTGCCATGGTGATTTCCGCAGCGGTAATTACATGGTGGAAGACGGTAGGGTGAGCGCCGTGCTCGACTGGGAGTTCGCTTCCTTCGGCGATCCCTACGAAGACCTTGGCTGGCTGTGTGCGCGCAGCTGGCGTTTTGGCGCACCGGAGCGGGAAGTGGGTGGCGTTGGTTTGCGCCAAGATCTGTACGCATCCTGGGAGGCGGAAACCGGGCATAAGGTTGACGACCATCAGGTGCGGTATTGGGAGGTGATGGGCATGGTGCGCTGGGCAATCATTGCCCTGCAGCAGGGGCAGCGTCATCTGAGCGGTGAACAACCTTCGCTGGAACTGGCGCTGACCGGGCGCATGCTGCCGGAAATCGAACTCGACGCGCTGGTCACCATCATGCAGATCGAGGGGAGGCCATTGTCAGCCGGCGACCTAGCCCCTTGGCAAACAGACCCCGCTCGTCCGGCCGGGCAGTCCTCGTTGCTGGTGCCCGACAGTGCAAATGCGCTGAACATTGCGCGTCAGACCCTGCTGAATGATCTGTTGCCAACATTGCCCAAATCGCAAAATTACGCGGCGCTGATGGTCGCCAACGCGATGGCCGCCGCCATGCGCGAACTGATGGATGCCGGTGAATCATCCGCAGGTGTGCAGCGCGCAGTCCGCGCCTTTCTGGATGAAGTGCCCCAGGCCCAAGCCACGCTGTCCCCAACAGATTCCGTGAACCCGGAAGCTGCGCAGGCATCCGCAAATAACGACCCGCGCCAGACGCTCGCGCGCGCCTTGCGCCGGCAGGCAATACCCGTGGTGCACGAAACCGCGTTGCGCAGGCTGCTGATACTGGATACCTGCACCCGACTTGCGCTGAGCAATCCGAAATATCTGGCTGCGCACCAGCAAGGTGCCCGGGACATGGCAACTGTTCAAAGCGGAGACTGAAATGGCGCACACTCCCTTTACTGCACTGGGTCGGAACCCCGCCAACCATTCCGCCCTGACGCCGGTCAGCTTCCTGAAGAGGGCCGCACACATCTTCCCCCGGCGCACTGCCGTCATTGATGACGATATGACGCTGAATTATGGCGAGTTCTATCGGCGCAGCATGGCATTGGCCTCAGCGCTGGAACTGCTGGGCGTCGGGTCGGGCGAAACGGTCAGCGTGCTGTGTTTCAACACACATGAACTGCTTGAGTGTCACTATGGTGTGCCCATGCTGGGCGCCGTACTGAACGCCATCAATACCCGGCTGGATGCGGCGACACTGGGTTTCATTCTTTCCCATGGGCAGGCGAAAGTCCTCATTTACGACACCCGCCTCCAGGAACTGGTGAGCGAGGCGGTCGCAAAGCTTGAGAATGTGCCTGTCCTGATTGCGGTCGAAAGGTCCGATCCCGGCGAATCGCCGGCGTCACGTCTCACGGGTGCACTCAGTTACGAGGCCTTCCTGAGGCAGGGGAACCCATCACGGGGCTGGAAGAAAGTCGCAGACGAATGGCACCCTATTGCCTTGAATTACACCTCGGGGACAACCGGAAATCCCAAGGGTTCGGTTTACCACCATCGCGGCGCTTATCTGGCTGCCATGAGCAATGCCATGGCGATGTCCATGACGCCGCAAACGGTCTACCTGTGGACCTTGCCGATGTTTCATTGCAATGGCTGGTCCTACACCTGGGGTGTGACGGCGGCGGGCGGCACCCATGTCTGCCTGTCCAGGGTTCAATCTGATGCCGTGCTTACCCGCATCATCAAGCACGGGGTCACCCACATGTGTGGTGCGCCCATTGTGTTGAACATGATCGTGAACGACTTTCACCGCCAGGGTGCGCGCATGGACCGCCCCGTTCAATTCGCGGTGGGCGGGGCAGCACCGCCCAGCGCAATCATCCAGCGGGGGCGTGAAGTCGGCTTTGAGATCGTTCACCTTTATGGCTTGACGGAAACCTTCGGCCCTTCCATGCTCTGCGTGATTCAGGATGACTGGCGGGGGCTTTCCGTAAATGAACTGGCGCGCAAGATGGCCAGGCAGGGTGTCGGGCTCTATGCAATCGACGACGTCGCCATCGCGGGAGCTACACCCGGCGAGCTGGCTCCGGCGGATGGCCAGACCATGGGTGAACTGCTGCTCAGGGGCAATACCCTGATGGCAGGCTACCTGGCCAACCCCGATGCCACCCGCGAGGCGTTTGAAGATGGATGGTTCCACACGGGCGATTTGGCCGTCATGCATCCTGACGGCTATGTCGAGATCAAGGACCGCGCGAAGGACATCATCATTTCCGGCGGCGAGAACATCTCCAGCCAGGAAGTGGAGGAAGTCCTGTACCGGCATCCGCAAGTATTGGAAGCTGCAGTGGTTGCCATGCCCGACGAAAAGTGGGGCGAGGCACCCTGCGCCTTCGTCACGCTGAAGCAGGATGCAGACGGCGTGTCAGAGGCAGACATCATCGCCTGGTGCAAGACGCATATGGCGTCCTACAAGGCACCCCGCAAAGTAGTGTTTGCCGAATTGCCTAAAACTTCAACCGGCAAGGTGCGCAAGAACGTTCTGCGCGAGCAGGTCAGGGAAGGGAGTTTTACGAAGTAAATACTTAAAAGATACGCAGTTTTTTCTGCACGGGGCAGTTCCCAAGTCGCGGCAAAGGCACCGGACGAGTGTCAGCCGCTTTTCAAAGGAGAGAGAGGCATGAATCGAAAGACATTCTTGCGGTCCGCCATGGCCATGGCCATTGTCGGAGCAATGGCCGGCACAACCGTAGTCCAGGCACAGGGCAAGCAGGAGCCAATCCGTATCGGCGCGATCTATCTGATGTCCGGCAGTGCTGCGATGTACGGCAAATTTGCCCAGCAGGGCATTCAGCAGGCGATTGATGAAATCAACGCGGCAGGAGGGGTGCTGGGGCGTCCTCTGCAAGTGATGATGGAGGACAGCCAGGGCAAGGCGGCCACCGCCATTCAGGCAGCGCGCAAGCTGGTATACCAGGACAAGGCCGACGTGCTGATGGGCTTGGACAGCTCCGGGGTGGCACAAGGTCTGGTGCCGGTTCTTCCGGAACTTCGCAAGCCATTCATCATCACCCACGCAGCCACGCCTGATGTCACAGGCAAGCTGTGCAACAAGTACACCTACCGCGTCAGCGTCAACGTTCATCAGAACATGAACAGCGCCGCGGAAGTGGCCGCCAAGACGGGCAAGAAACGCTGGACCACCATCGGGCCGGACTACGCTTTCGGCCACCAGTCCTGGGAGTTCTTCGGCAAGTATCTGAAAGAAAAAATGCCCGATGCCGAACTCATGAAGGAAGTCGCCTTTCCGCGCTTCGGTGCGGAGGATTTCACGCCCTTCATCGACAGCGTGATGGCCAGCAAGCCTGATGGCGTCCTCATTTCCGTATGGGGCGGTGATATGGTGAACTTCGTTCGCCAGGCCAACAACCGTGGTTTCTTCGACCAGGACTTCGAAGTGCTGTTCACCGTCGGAGCCGCAACGGAAGTGCTCACCGCGCTGGGCGATCAACTGCCTGAAGGCGTGTGGGTGGGTACGCGCTACTGGTATGGAGCCCACGATAACGATCTGAACAAGAAATTCGTGGCTGACTACAAGCAGCGTTACAACGCTCCGCCCAGCTATAACGCGGAAGGCGCCTATGTGGCGGTATACGCCTACAAGGCAGCGATCGAGAAGGCCGGCAAGGTGGATGGCGACGCCATTGCCGCTGCGCTCAAGGGGCTCGAGATCAACGCTCCGACCGGCGCGCTCAAGTTCCGCGAAGGTGACAACCAGGCGCTTATCGGGCCCACCTGGGGTAAGACTGGCCCGATGAATAACGAAGACAAGATCCGGTCCCTGACCGAAATGGTGACCTTCGACGGGCAGAAGATCACACCTCCCGTCGCCCCGGAGTGCAAGCTGTAAGGCCTGCGGGTTGCCACGCCGCGCCTCCGTCGGGGCGCGGCGCATGAATCAAGCACTTTGGAGGGGCATCATGGGCAGTCTCGGTCTTGCCTTGCTCAATAGTCTGGATATCGGCCTTCTGCTGTTCATCATCGCCGTGGGCCTGAACATTGTCTTCGGCGT
>JAJUFI010000140.1 GCA_029263795.1 Alcaligenaceae bacterium | reverse complement strand
CCGCCGGAAATCGGGCATTCTCGTTCAGATACGGAGCACGTCACAGACGCAAGCAACTCAAATGGCAAAACGCGATTACTACGAGATTCTGGGGGTAGCGAAAAACGCCTCCGACGATGAGCTCAAGAAGGCTTATCGCAAATTGGCGATGAAGTACCACCCGGATCGCAACCCGGACAGCAAGGAAGCCGAGGAAAAGTTCAAGGAAGTCAAGGAAGCCTACGAGATGCTGTCCGACCCCCAGAAACGGGCAGCCTACGACCGCTTCGGCCATGCGGGTGTCGACCCCAACTCTGGAATGGGTGCCGGCATGGGTGGGGGCGCTGGTGGTTTCGCGGATGCCTTCGGTGACATCTTTGGCGAAATCTTTGGCGCAGGCCGCCGTGGCGGCGGGCCTCAGGTGTATCGCGG
Source organism: Alcaligenaceae bacterium (assembly GCA_029263795.1). Taxonomy (GTDB): domain Bacteria; phylum Pseudomonadota; class Gammaproteobacteria; order Burkholderiales; family Burkholderiaceae_B; genus Yanghanlia. Next base: position 6,113 of record JAJUFI010000140.1, on the reverse strand, counting down.
AGCCGATCTGAAATACACGCTGGACATCACGCTGGAACAGGCGGCCAACGGCTTCGATACGGAAATTCGGGTGCCCAGCTGGGAGACCTGCGATATCTGCCATGGAAGCGGCGCCAAGCCTGGCACTCATCCGCGCACTTGCCACACCTGCGACGGCGCGGGCGTGGTGCGTATGCAGCAAGGGTTTTTCAGTGTCCAGCAGCACTGCCCGACCTGTCGCGGGTCTGGCCAGGAAATCCCAGACCCGTGCACTGCCTGCGACGGTGTTGGGCGTGTGCGTCGCAACAAGACCCTGCAGGTCAAGATTCCAGCAGGTATTGATGACGGCATGCGTATCCGCTCGGCCGGCAATGGCGAACCGGGTGTCAATGGTGGGCCTCCGGGAGATCTCTATGTTGAGATCCACCTGAAGGAACACGGCATCTTCCAGCGCGATGGCGATGATCTGCATTGCGAGCTGACCATTCCCTTCACCACCGCAGCACTGGGCGGTGAAGTTGAAGTGCCAACTTTGAGCGGCAGAGCGGCCATCGTGATTCCGGAAGGCACCCAGACTGGCAAGACCTTCCGTTTGCGCGGCAAGGGCATCAAGGGGGTGCGCTCCAGTTACCCGGGCGACCTGTACTGCCACGTGGCGGTAGAAACTCCCGTGCGGCTGACCGAAGAGCAGAAGAAGATTCTGCGTCAGTTCGAAACTTCCTTGCAGCAGGGTGGGGACAAACACTCACCCAACAGCCAGTCATGGCGTGACCGGGTGAAAAGCTTCTTCTCCTGATACACATAAAGGCCATGTAAAGAAAATGCCCTGCAGATCAGCTTTCAGCCTGCAGGGCATTTTTTTGAAGTGCGCCGCTATTGGCGCACCTCCATGGGCGCATGGCTCGCCAGCAGGACGCTATTTGCGCGCGTCCTTTTGTTTGGCCTGATCCGCAGCGATGGCCGTGCTGAACAGGCCGGGCTTGAGCAACTCACGCAGCACACTGTTCACCTCTTTGGGTGAGAGTGCAGCGATCTTTTCGTCCTGCTCGGCGTTCCAGGCGAAGCTGCGTCCGAGGTCAAGATAGCGCAACCATACCGAGGCGAGTGTCCCGTCATTGGTGCGACCCAACTTGCGATAGTTGAGCAGCGCACGTTTGCCTTCGTTCACTTCCTCTTCCGTGAAGCCGTTTTCCAGCACGTTATTCAGCTCTTCATTAACGATGCGTTCAAGCTTGCGGGAATTCTCCGGGGCATGAATGGCGTAGATGGACCAACTGCCGGCCGGTTCATAGGAAGAGATTTCCACATTGCTGTAGACAGAGTAGGAAAGCCCTTCCTCAACCCGCACCCGTGTCCAGAGACGTGAAGTTTCAGAACCTCCCAGGAGGAAGTTGGCAAGCACCAGGGCAGGGTAACGGGGGTCGTCGTCCTGCAGGTTGAGTGGCATGGCGGAAAGCAGTACAGCGTTTGCCTTGTCCGGCGTGTCGATCTGGAACTTCTCAGGTGGCACGGGCCGGTAGGGGTTGGGTATGCGCTCGTAGGCAGGGGCTTGCTGCCAACCTTGCACGGATTTCTCGACCGCCTTGCGCACGGCGTCAGGGTCGAAGGAACCCACCGCGCTGAAGTCAATGAGGCCGGCCCCATAGAACTTGGCGTGGAAGTCGCGCAGGGCGTCGACCTTGAGAACCGCCACTTCCTCGCGCATCTCTTCGAAGGTAGGTGTGTAGCGAATGTCATCACGCGGCCACGGGTTGTCATGACGCGCAAGAGTGCGGGAGGCAAGTGGCCCGGGCTGCGACTCCATGTCGGCGATGGCCGTGTTCATCTGGTTGCGATATTCAACCAGCGCTTCTTCCGGGAAGTTGGCCTCGCGCAGCACGTGCATCACGGTTTCAATGAGCTCGGGCAGATTCTTCCCGACGGTGGAAAGCGACACTGCGACGGTGTTTCCGCCACCGTTCACGTCTACCGAGGCGCGCAATTGCGTGTATTTGTCCTGAATCTCCTGGCGGCTCATTTTGCTTGTGCCATGATGCAGCAAGGAAGCCACTGCTTCAGACACGGTGCGCTGGCCCTTCATGTCAGCCTCGGCGCCAAAACGGAGCACCATGCGGGCCTCGACCCGGTCGCCACGGGTGGGCTTGGGCAACAGGGCCAGGCGCAGCTGGCCATTGGGCAAGTCGACCACCTCGCGTTTGGTGGAAGCATCAATGTTGGCCGGGGTTGCATCGAAGGCATCAATCGCGGCGGTGTGTTCGCGGCCGGTGTAGTCACTCAGCAGCGCATCAATATCCAGTTCGGCAGCCTCCGGGGCGCGTTTAGGCGCTTCCGTCGGGATGTATTTTCCTGTCGTGCGGTTGCTGGAAGTCAACCACGCTGAAGTTACGCGCTGGACGTCATCCAGCGTAATGGCCTCCACACGGTCGCGGCGCAGGAAGTACAGCCGCCAATCCCCTTCTGATGCAGCTTCGGACAGCGAAGAGGCCAGGCTGGCCGGGTTGGCATAGCTGCGTTCCCAGCCCGTCAGCCAGCGGCTGCGCGATCGTTCCAGGTCGGATTCCTCCAGGGGTTCTTCCTTCAAGCTCTCGAGTGTTTTGGTAAGGGTTTCGAGAGCCTTGTCCGGGTCCATGCCAGGTTCCAGTACACCGCCAAAGAAGACGTAGCCGGGATAGCGTGTGGTGGCGCTAAAGCCAAAGGTCTCGGCGGCCAGGTTCTCACGTACCAGGCGGTGGTACAGACGACCCGAAGGCGTGTCGGACAGCATGTCCACACCGAGTTCAAGAGCGGTGAAGTCCGGGTCAGCCACGGCTGGTGCACGGTATAGCGCGGCAACCAGCGGTGTGCCGCCTTGCCTGCGCAATGTCACTGACCGCTCACCGTCCTGCACGGGTTCCACCGTGTATTCAGCACGCAGCTGGCGTTCTGGCCGGGGAATGGAGCCAAAGGCGTCGGCGATGACTGAAAGAGCCTGGTCGACATCGAACTTTCCGGAGACGATGAGGATGGCATTGTCCGGCTGGTACCATTCCTTGTAGAAGGCCCGCAGCTGGCCTATGTCCACGTTCTCGACGTCGGAACGTGCGCCGATGGTGCTCTTGCCGTAATTGTGCCAGCGAAAGGCTGTCGCCGTCATTTGTTGCAGCAGCACCTGGAAGGGGTTGTTCTCCCCGCGTTCCATCTCGTTGCGTACCACCGGCATTTCCGCCTTCAGATCTTCGGCATCGATGAGCGCGTTCACCATGACATCAGCCTGCCAGCGCAGATACCAGTCCAGTGTTTCAGGATCGGTGGCAAAGGTGGCGTAGTAGTTGGTGCGATCTGCGTTGGTCGTTCCGTTGGCTGCCAGCCCACGGCGCGAAAACTCTGCCAGGGCATTGCGCAGACTGGGAGTGCCGCGGAAAAGCATGTGCTCAAGCAGGTGGGCCATGCCGGTCTGACCGTAATTCTCGTGCCGCGAGCCTACCAGGTAGGTCATGTTGACGGTGGTGTTGGCTTTGGAGGCGTCCGGCGCCAACAGAACGCGCAGGCCGTTTTCCAGGCGGTATTCGGTCACACCCTCGATGCTGGGCCCCTGGGTGATGCCCGCAGGCAGGGCAGGGCCGACCTGCTGAGGGGCTGATGTGGCTGCAGCAGCGCCGGTGCCGGCTTCCTGAGCCTGTGCCGGCAGGAAGATTGTTCCGGCGACGACAAGAGCGAGGGCGAGAGGTCGCTTCAGCATTTGCGGAAGCCTGAGGCGTTTCTCAGCATGTTTCGTCATGATTTCCTTCCAAAGGCATTTCGCATATTGTTTTTTATCGGGGGCAAGCGCACCCGGTTCATTTAGAAAGCAGACGCATGGCACGTTCGATCCCATCCATGGTGATGGGAAACATGCGTTCATGCATGATGTCGCGCAGTATTGCAATGGATTGGCGATACTGCCAGTAAGCCTGAGGTTCCGGGTTCAGCCAGACGGCTTTGGGCCAGGCCTGCAACAGACGCTGCATCCACACCGCACCGGGTTCCTTGTTGTAGTGTTCCACTGAACCTCCCGGTTGCAGAATCTCGTAGGGGCTCATGGTCGCGTCGCCGACGATGATCAGGCGCCAGTCTTCATTGAAGCGGCGCAGAATGTCCCAGGTCTCCAAGCGTTCGGCATGGCGCCGGGCATTGTTGCGCCAGAGTGTTTCGTAGGGGCAGTTGTGGAAGTAGAACACTTCCAGGTTGCGAAACTCGCTGCGGGCAGCGGAGAACAATTCCTCCACCCTGGCAATGTGGTCGTCCATACTGCCGCCGACGTCCAGCAGCATGAGCACTTTCACTGCATTGTGGCGCTCGGGAACCATGCGGATATCCAGCAGACCGGCATTGCGGGCCGTGCTGGCGATGGTGTCTTCCAGGTCGAGCTCGGATTCCGCTCCCTCGCGTGCGAAGCGGCGCAGGCGCCGCAGTGCCATTTTGAAATTTCGGGTGCCCAGTTCCTGCTGGCCGTCGTAGTCACGGAACTGGCGCTGTTCCCACACTTTGACGGCGGTACGGTTACCGGCGGAAGGCCCACCAATACGAATGCCCTCAGGATGGTAGCCGCCATGGCCAAAAGGTGAGCTGCCCCCAGTGCCTATCCATTTGTTGCCGCCGGCATGCCTTTCCTTCTGCTCCTGTAGGCGTTCGCGGAACATCTCCATGAGTTTGTCCCAGCCGTGTTTCTCCAGGGCGGCCTTTTCTTCGGGAGTAAGCTTCTTCTGGAATTCCTTCACCAACCAGTCCAGCGGGATTTCCTTGCCGTCCGACGGATAAAGGGCCGCAATCTTGCCATAGAAGGCCGCAAAGGCGCGGTCATAGCGGTCAAACAGGGTTTCATCCTTGACCAGCGTCATGCGGGCCAGGTGGTAAAAGTCATCGACCGATGGCTGCATGACGTCTGTCCGCAGCGTTTCGAGCAGGGTTAGATATTCCTGCACCGAGACCGGGAGACCGTTCTTGCGCAAGTGATAGAAAAAATCGAGCAGCATGTTGATGGCCCCGCGATCAGCGGCGAGCGCGGTTCATGGCGGCCAGGCGTTCAAGCAGGCTGAGATCCTGTTCATTCTTCAGAAGGGCACCGGCCAGCTGGGGCAGGCTGCTGCCTTCGCCACCGAGGCTCTCGGCCGATACGCCTTCGCTCACCAGCAGCTGCAGCCAGTCGAGGAATTCCGAAGTGGACGGCTTCTTCTTCAGGCCCGGAATATCCCGCAGGGTGAAAAAGGTGTCCAGTGCGGCGCGCACCACGTCTTCGCGAATCCCGGGAAAGTGAACGTCCACAATGGATTGCATGGTGTCGCGATCCGGGAAGGCGATGTAGTGGAAGAAGCAGCGGCGCAGAAAAGCGTCGGGAAGGTCTTTCTCGTTGTTCGATGTGATGATGATGAGCGGGCGATGACGTGCCCTGACCGTTTGCTGAGTCTCGTACACATGGAATTCCATGCGGTCGAGCTCGCGCAGGAGGTCGTTGGGAAATTCAATGTCGGCTTTGTCGATCTCATCGATTAGAACGACGACCGGTTCTTCGGATTCGAACGCTTCCCACAGGACGCCGCGCACGATGTAGTTGCGGATATCGCGCACTTTCTCATCACCCAGCTGCGAATCGCGCAGGCGGGACACCGCATCGTATTCATACAGGCCCTGATGAGCCTTGGTGGTGGATTTGATGTGCCATTGCAGCAGAGGGCGGCCGAGGGCTGCTGCGACTTCTTCAGCCAGCATTGTCTTGCCCGTGCCCGGTTCACCCTTGATGAGCAGGGGGCGTTGCAAGGCGAGGGCGGCGTTGACGGCCATCTTGAGTTCAGGCGTGGCTACGTAACGCTCGGTACCTTCGAAACGGGGCTGGGGCATTGCTGATACTGGACTCATGACATCCTTCTGCTTGGGTTGAAAACCTGCTGCGCAGGCCCGTTCAGGCTGCGCGTGTCTGTGGAAACCGCCTGTACGCCAGAGTAGCCGGAGTGGCCGCCACTAGCCATGAGACGGACTTTCGATTATCGTACACTGACAATTTTTCGCGGTTTGCTTGATAAAGATCAACTACCTATAACTTTCAACAAGAGCCGATCCGACATGAAGTTGCGAAGCACCCTTATACGCGCCTTTGCAGTGCTGGCCGCGACAACCTCTCT
>JAJUFI010000114.1 GCA_029263795.1 Alcaligenaceae bacterium | reverse complement strand
GGACAGGACGACGCATCGGGGCTGCAGGTTGCAGCGCAGCTCTCTGCATACGGCCTCAAACCCCGCGGCCAGCGCTGGCCGAAGGGCGAAGACAAGGCGTGGATGGCCAGCGCCGAAGAGGCCGCTCATCAGAATGCGTCCATCGTCATTCTGATGGGTACACCGGAAGAGCTGGCCAACCCTGCCACCCGCAGGGAATTGAGCCTGTTTCGCCTCGCGCTGCAGACCAACACCGGCAGGCCGGTCAACGGCATGGCACTGGGACCCGGAGCTGGTACCACCGGTTCTGCTACTGATACGCCGGCACCAACCGAGTCGGGCCGCATCAGCCTGCTTGCCGACTGGCTGACCCCCGCGGCCAGCGGTTGGGCGGCCAAGGCCGTGGCCCGCGCTCATGCACCTGCTGCACCACGCTGGCCGGTGCGCCTGGGCATGCACGCACATGAACGCCTGGGAGCCTGGCTGGAAGTTCACCCCGCCCCTGGCAGCGAAGCCGAAGGCGCCTGTGTGGGTGTCTCAGGCGCGGGCACGAACATCAACTTCCATGCCGTGGGGGATGCCGGAGCTTTGCCCGAACGCAGCGTCAACGAATATGAGCTGCAAGGTCTGAAATTCGATATCGGTGGCCTCAGCTTCGACGCCTGGGCCCTGCAGAACCGCATCAGCGACAGCCAGAGCTATTTCGTGCGTGTGGAAGGTCTTCCCGATTACCTTGCCATCGGTACCCTGCCCGGCGGGCAACTTGAGGAAGTGCACGTGGTGTCGCTAGTGTCATGAGCATCATCGATATTGCAACATTGCTGGCACCCATTTCGGATGCCACGCCTGCCGGCGAGGAAGCGCGCGCAACCGACGAATACGACCTGGTTTCTTCCGAAGTCGACAAACTCACCAGTATTTCCGCCGCTGCTCCCATTGATTGGGGGCTGGTCGCCAAGCATGGGGCAGACATTCTGGCCACCAAGAGCAAAGACTTCATGCTGGCCGCCTGGGTGAGCGCCGCCTGGATGGAACGCCACGGCATCGAAGGGTTGAAGGCGGGGCTGGAACTGCATGCCGGCCTGATTGAACAATACTGGCAGAATGGCTTTCCACCGCTCAAGCGCCTGCGCGGCCGGCGCAACGCCCTGAGCTGGTGGCTGGATCGCGCCCAGAACTGGCTGGAGACCAACCCGCCCCCTCCGTTGGAAGCCGCAACGCACAGGGCCATCGTCGATGCCGCTACGCGCATCGATCAGGCTCTGGCGGAAAACGACCCTGATTCGCCACCGCTGAGCGCCTTCGTGCGCCAGCTGAAGAACCTGGATGCCCTGCCCGAGGTACAGGAACCATCGCCGGGGGGCGTGACAGATGGCTCTGAGCAGGAAGGCACCGCGGGAGACACAGCTCCCCCCCCGGCAAGCAGCACAGCTGCCGTCGCCCACTCCAACGCCGCACCCATTCCCGCGGCCAACTTTGCCCCGGTGCAGGGTCTGGGGTCGCTGGATGACATCATCAACGCGCTGCAGCCGGTCACCGAGCACCTGGCCCACATCGGCAGCGCCATGCTGGAGATCAACCGTTTCCACCCGCTGCTCATTGAGATCAACCGCTTCGCAGCGCGCTCCACCATTCTGGATCTGCCATTCTCCAACGGCGGCAACACCGCACTCCCGCCACCGCCGGTGGCCATTGCCGACGCCTTCTCAACCATCACGGGCAGTGGCAACCCGGAAGGCATTGTGGCCTTCTGCGAATCACGCATCGCCAGCTTTCCCTTCTGGCTGGACCTGGACCGCCAGTCGGCGCGCGGCTACGGCATGCTGGGTGAACAGGGAGCGGCAATGCGCAAGGCCGTGATCAAGAACGCACTGGCCTTTGTGGAACGCCTGCCCGGCGTGGAACTGCTGAATTTTTCCGACGGGACGCCCTTCGCCAGCGAAGAAACCCGCCAGTGGTTGGCAGAATGCCGCGCCGCTCAGGGTGGCGGCGGAGAACAGGACGCGTTCGGCATAGTGCATTCCCAGGCTCAGGCAGCTGCCAACGATGGCCGCCATGACGAGGCCATGCAGCTTTACCAGAGTTTCATTCAAGGCTCTGGAGCTGGTCGCGACCAATTCCGGGCGCGTATCGCGCTGGTCGAATTACTGCTGAATGCGTATGGTGACATCGACCCCATGCCCATGGCGCAGCCGCTGGTCGATGACTGCAATGCCGCCGGGCTGGCAGGCTGGGAGCCCCAGCTTGTCGCACACGCCTGGCAAACGGTCGTCAAGGCATGCCGCCAGGCCCTGGCCCAACCAGACATCAACACCGAAGCGGAAAAACGTCTCCAGTACCTGCAGCTGCGGCAACATGCGCTGCAGCAGCTGGCACGCGTTGATTTCCCTTCTGCCACACGACTATCACGTTAAAGCGTTAAAGGAGCACCAAAACCATGCCGATGCCAGGCTATCTCACCCTCACCGGACAGATGCAAGGAAAAATCGAGGGCGGATGCACGATTTCCGGCCATGAGGGCACCATACTGGTCCAAGGGGTTGACCACACCATTGAGATTCCCAAATCGATACAGACCGGGCTGCCTACGGGACGCCGCATACACGGCCCGCTCACCATCACCAAGGAAATCGACAAAGCCTCGCCGAAGCTGTTCCAGGCGGTGACATCCGGCGAACTGATTACGTCCGCCAAACTCGAGTACTACCGTATTTCGCCGCAGGGCAAGGAAGAGCTTTACTACACGGTTGAAATCCGGAATGCCGTGGTGATGTCCTTGCGCAAGTACGTGCCCAACTGCCTCGACCCGCAAAACAAGAACTTCGGGCATATGGAAGACGTTTCGTTCACCTACGAATCCATCATCGAAACCTTTACCCCGAACGGGATCGAGGCCCAGGATTCCTGGGTCTCACCGAAAGCGTAAGGCGGGCGGTAAACCCCACTTCCGGCCGGGCGGCGAGCGGGATGCTTACGCAGCCGCCAAGGCCTCGCGCCGCTTCATCGCGCGCACAATTGCATTCAGGGCCACCCCGTACATGGGCACGAAGAAGAGCAGGCTGACGCTTAATTTGATCACGTAGTCGACCCAGGCGATCTCCGGCCAGTTGGCCGCCATGAAGGGGTTGGTGCTGCGCCAGAAGGCGATGCTGAAAAAAGCCAGCGTATCCAGCGCCTGCCCCACCACAGAGGCGGCAGCCGGTGCAACCCACCACTGCACATAGTTGCGCCGCATGCGGTCAAAGACCTGCACATCCAGCAGCTGGCCCAGCACATATGCTGCGAAGCTGGCAAAGGCAATACGGAAGACGAAGGTGTTGAAGTCCCCCAGCGCCGCAAAGCCGTTGAACTGCCCCTCGTGAAACAGCACCGAGACAATGTAGGAGGCTATCAGGGCCGGAATCATGGCGCGCGTGATCACCCGGCGCGCTTCCGCCTTGCCGATCAGCCGGACAGTGAGGTCAGTCGCCAGAAAGATGAAGGGAAAACTGAACGCCCCCCAAGTGCTATGAAAACCGAAGAGATCAATCGGAATCTGCACCAGGTAATTGCTGGCGATGATGATGAGGATGTGGAAAGTAACCAGCAGGCCGAGATAGAACGGCACCCGCGACTGCGGGACTGATACGGGAGTCATGAAGAACCTTTTTGGTGAATGGGGTTAGGGAACCCATGGTGTAGCGGAAAAGGGGCATTATACGTGAGGCTGCAAGGCAGCCCCGCGTAGCGCACGAAAGTAAAAAAGCCCAGACCATGGCCTGGGCTTTTGGAATTCTGGAGCGGGAAACGAGTCTCGAACTCGCGACCTCAACCTTGGCAAGGTTGCGCTCTACCAACTGAGCTATTCCCGCATTGCTTGAAACAGCGTTTTGCGTGTTTCGTGCTTAGGGGCATAACTATAACACATTTTTTTAATTGTGCAACGCAGATTGATTTACCTGGCTGCACATGCGACAGTGGGACAGTTTCGCATGTGTCACTTCACGCCGCCGTCTTCATGGCTCGCTGGCGTTCAGCCCTTCCTCCTACAACTATTACGGAGACCTGCGATATGAACCTCTCTGACCTCAAGCAGTTTGGTATCGACATCCCCTTCCCCTACAAACAGAAGTACGACAACTACATCGGTGGCAAGTGGGTACCACCCGTCAATGGTGAATACTTTGAAAACCTCTCGCCCATTACGGGCAAGCCCTTCTGCCAGGTGCCGCGTTCCGGTGCGGAAGACATCGAACTGGCCCTGGATGCCGCACATGCCGTACGCAAGAAATGGGCGAACACTCCTGCGGCCGAACGCTCCAACATCCTGCTGCGCATCGCCGATCGCATGGAAGAGAACCTGCATCTGCTGGCCGTGGCGGAAACCATAGACAATGGCAAGCCGCTGCGCGAAACCCAGGCGGCTGACCTTCCCCTGGCGGTGGACCACTTCCGTTACTTCGCTGGCTGCCTGCGCGCACAGGAAGGTGCCATATCCGATCTCGACCCGGATACGGTCGCCTACCATTTCCAGGAACCCATTGGCGTCGTTGGGCAGATCATCCCGTGGAACTTCCCCCTGCTCATGGCCGCATGGAAGCTAGCTCCTGCATTGGCTGCCGGTTGCCCGGTGGTGATGAAACCTGCGGAGCAGACACCCGCTTCCATCCTGCTGCTCATGGAACTGATCGGCGACCTTCTGCCGCCGGGCGTGGTGAACATCGTCAATGGCTACGGCAAGGAAGCCGGCAATGCCCTGGCAACCAGCAAACGTATCGCGAAAATCGCCTTCACGGGCTCAACCCCGGTCGGCCAACAGATCCTGCGCAATGCCGCCGACACCCTCATTCCCGCCACGGTGGAACTGGGCGGCAAGAGCCCCAATATCTTCTTCGCGGATGTCATGGATCAGGAAGATGACTTCCTCGACAAGGCGCTGGAAGGGCTCAGCCTTTTTGCCCTGAACCAGGGCGAAGTCTGCACATGCCCGTCCCGCATCCTGATTCAGGAATCCATCTACGACCAGTTCATTGAAAAAGCCATTGCCCGCGTTCAGAGGATGAAGACCGGCAATCCGCTGGCGTCCGACACTATGGTGGGCGCACAGGTATCCAAGGCGCAAATGGACAAAATCCTCGGATACATTGACATCGGGCGCGCCGAGGGCGCTACCTGCCTTACCGGCGGCAAACGCAATGAGCTGGGCGGTGGCCTGGAAGAAGGCTTTTACGTCACCCCCACCCTGCTGTTGGGCAAGAACGACATGCGCATCTTCCAGGAGGAAATCTTCGGCCCGGTGGCATCCGTCACCACATTCAAGGACGAAGAAGAAGCCATCGAAATTGCCAACGCCACCTACTTCGGCCTGGGCGCAGGGGTATGGACACGCAACGGCACACGGGCGTACAAGGTAGGCCGCGGCATTGAAGCCGGCCGGGTCTGGACGAACTGCTATCACATGTACCCCGCCCACGCGGCATTCGGCGGCTACAAGCAATCCGGCATCGGCAGGGAAACCCACAAAATGGCCCTGGCCAACTACCAACAGACCAAGTGCCTGCTGGTGAGCTACAGCCCGAAGGCGCTGGGTTTCTTCTAAGAAGCGTCTGTGTAGTGATGGCCGCCTGCGGGCGGCTTTTTTTTGCCTGTAATTATCGGAACCGGAAAACCTCAGGATCAAAAATTCGAGTACTCAAACTTGGTAAAGGCAACCTTCGACACCGTCGTTTCCACCCTGCCCCACGTGAAGGAAGGGCGCCTGCAGGCGATCGCGGTAAGCACCAAGTCGCGCGCGAAGCTGGCTCCTGATGTCCCGACCATCGATGAAGAAGGGATTAAAGACTTCAACCTCGGCGCTTGGCTAGGATTCTTTGCGCCCAAGGGCACGCCGGAATCGATCATCAACAAAATCCACACCGACCTGAATGCCGCCTTGGAAGACCCGGAACTCAACAAGCGGTTGGCTGCACTGGGTTCCGAAGTCGTGTCGAGTGCCTCCCCCCAGGCTATTCCGGGCACCGATGATGAAATCCTCATCAACCCTTATGGGTACATGTACGAGGAGATCACCGCCTCCAGCCTCATCAAGATCAACGTTGCTGGAGAAGTATTGGATAACCCCCACACGGACCACGGCGTAAACCAGGCCGGGTATGTGATTCATAGCGCTGTTCATATGGCGCGCCATGATGTGGGCTGTGTGATCCATACGCACTCCCGGGCCGGCATGGCGGTGTCCTGCATGAAATCTGGCTTGCTGCTGCTGACGCAGACCGCCATGCGCTTCAAGGACATCGCCTACCACGACTACGAAAGCGTGGCGATCGACATGGATGAGCAGTCCCGTTTGGTCAGAGACTTGGGCACCCAAGACGCAATGATTCTGCGCAACCATGGTTTGCTGGTTGCGTCACCCAGCATCGCCGAGGCTTTCAACGCGATGTACTGGCTGGAAATGGCGTGTCGCGCCCAAGTTGATGCGATGAGCTCTGGTGCAGAACTCATCATCCCAAGCCAGGAAATCGTCACGAAGACTCACCATCTCTACCAGCCTTCGGTGCGCCGCCCCTTTGGCCTGATGGAGTGGCCAGCCATGCTGCGCTATCTTGACCGTCGCAACCCTGGCTACGACGAGTGATATCCATGGATGAAAGAGTTTCCCAGCTTGTACCGGAACCGTTTCATGCCCGTGGGAACATGTTCTCCTTACATGGCCGGGTCGCGCTCGTAACCGGTTCCAGCCAGGGGCTGGGCTTCGAGATCGCCCGCGGGTTTGCCGATGCCGGGGCCACTGTCATCATCCAGGGGCGTAACGCCGAGAAGGCCGAGCAAGCCTGCAAAGCGTTGGTGGATGAAGGCCATGACGCCTATTGGCAAGCCTTCGATATTGCCGATGGTCTGGTGCGCTCCATGGCATTCGATGAAATTCGCCAGCGCCACGGTCGTCTCGACATCCTGGTAAACAACGCCGGGATACGAGCACGGCGGCCCCTGGTGGATCTCTCGGAACGCGACATCCTCACCCTGATCAATACCAACCTTCTGGCGGCCATTGAAATGTCGAGATTGGCAACGGAGCTGATGCGCGAGCACAGCTACGGGCGAATCATCAACATCACATCGGTGCTGGGGCGGCTGGTGCGTCGCGGAGATTTCATCTATCCGATCAGCAAGCAGGCACTGGAAACGGCAACGAAGGTGATTGCCGTGGAAATGGGCCGCGACGGTATTCTGTGCAATGCCATCGCACCCGGAACCTTCGCCACGGAGTTCAATCAGGAACTCATCTCCAAACCCGAAAACATAGAGAGGATGCGCAGCCGCAACCCGCTCCAGCGATGGGGCAAGCCATCCGAGATCGTTGGGCCGGCCTTATTTCTTGCATCGGAAGCATCTTCCTATGTGAATGGGCAGACCATCGTATTGGACGGGGGGTTTTCCTTAATGTTCTGATAGTGGGGCGGCCTCAAACCAGCCGCACTTCCAGCTTCTTGCCTAGCGCCGCGGCGTATTTTTCAAGCGTGGCAATAGATGGGGAGTGTTTGCCAGTGATAAGCGCATTTTCCAGCCTGGCGACAGCGGGTGCCTTTGTACCCATCCTCTCTGCCACCTGCGCTTGGGTCAGGCCGGCTTCGGTGCGAGCTTGGAGGATGAGGTCGAACATTGGCATTTCGTTCCGCTCGATGCGAGCATACTCCGCGCGTACGGCGGGCTTATCTAACATCTTCGCCTTCATCTGCTCGTGAGTCAGCATTTTTGACCTCCTTCAGTCGGCTCGCTGCGATCCGCAGTTCAGCGAGTGGTGTCTTGTCAGACTTTTTAATGAAACTATGCAGCATCACTACGCGACGACCGACCAGCGTGCAATAGAAAACTCGGGCAATCCCGTCCGCCCCTTTCAACCGCAGCTCGAATAGACCACCCCCAAATGGTTTGGTGTGCGGCTCACCCAAGTTCGGGCCGTACGCTTGCATCCGGTCGGTAAGGCTGATGTATCGAGCTTGCAAGGTGGCGGGCAGCGCCATGATGTCAGTCTGCACAGCCTCACTGTAATAGTGAATGGTGTAGCGCATGCAGATGTGATAATAACAAATATGTTATCTAAGCCGTAACGTGCCCAGTTTATTTTGTTACGGTCGTTCTCTTTAAGTGGAAGAGGACAATTTAGGAACGGGGGGTTTTCCTTAATGTTCTGACGGTGGGTGTTCGGTGCACGATTGAGTGCCGAATATTCCGGCTTCGGCCAGCGTCACAACAAGGAGACAGCATGGATGAATTCATGAAGGCGGCCATTGAAGAAGCCCGCCAGGGAATGGAAGAAGGCGGTATACCCATTGGCTCGGTTTTAGTTCATAAGGGTCGCATTATTGGGCGCGGCCATAACCGGCGCGTGCAACGCGGAAGCGCAATTCTTCATGGTGAGATGGACGCCCTCGAGAACGCCGGGCGCCAGCCGGCCCAGGTCTACCGCGAATCCGTTATCTACACCACGCTATCGCCCTGTCCCATGTGTACGGGCGCCATCCTGCTCTATGGCATTCCCAAAGTCATCATTGGCGAGAACCAAACCTTCATGGGGGGCGAAGATCTCCTTCGCTCCAACGGTGTGGAGCTGGAAGTGCTGCAGGACGAAACCTGCATCGAGCTAATGCGGACCTTTATCGAAAAGAATCCGCAGCTCTGGAACGAAGACATCGGCGAATAGCGGCGGGCCCCGAAGGGGCAGGCCGTAATTAGGTGCTCGTCGAACCGGGCCCGGGTTTTCTCCGCCGGCCGCGCCCCGATCGCCGGCTACGGCTTCCGCTTCCACCTGCTTCCGCATCAGGGCCGGGGGCTCGGCCTTGTTCTCCTTCACGCACGGCCTCTTCTTCCCGGGCAATTCCCTCCATGGCTTTCTGCTGGATGTCCGGCGCGCG
>JAJUFI010000004.1 GCA_029263795.1 Alcaligenaceae bacterium | reverse complement strand
TGCTCGCGGCGCTGAACGCCATATCGGTCGCAGGTTGCCTCTGCTCTGGTGCGCAGCTCGGCGACGGCATCGGAGTTGGGAATATCTGGAGCCATGATCTTTGTGGTCATGCCTGTGCTTGCCCCTTCCATTCATCCAACTTGTCCGCCCATTCCTGCATCATGGCGCGACGTTCATCGAAATAGGTGGCGTGATTGTAGGTGCGACGCACATTGTTCTGGTCGGCATGGGCAAGCTGCGCCTCGATGGCATCGGGACGGTAGCCCATCTCGTTAAGACGGGTACTGCCGCTGGTCCGCGTGGCGTGTGGGCTATAAGCGCCACTCCACCCCAAAACCTTGAGCGTCTGGCGAAGCGATGCGGCGGACATGGTGCGCCGCGCCTCGGCTGCGACCGTGGGCGCGCCACGCTTTGCTGTTTTCTGCAGGATGTCCAGGACATGGGTTGGCGTTATTTCGCGAACCGGCATGCTTCCGATACTGGGGAATACCACGCGCTCCAGCATATCCAGACGGCGGTTCTTGGTGACATCTTCCCAGTCCCTTGTCTGCAGCCACTCCTTGGCGACTCAGACGTTGAACAGGAAGTTCAGCACGTCACCATCCTGAACAACGTATTCCTTGCCTTCCGCGCGCATTTTGCCCGCTTCCTTGGCACCCTGCTCGCCCTTGTAGGCAATGAAATCGTCGTAGGAAATTGTCTGGGCCCGAATGAAGCCGCGTTCGAAATCCGTATGGATGACCCCGGCCGCCTTGGGCGCGGTGTCACCGACACGTATGGTCCAGGCGCGGACTTCCTTGACACCTGCCGTGAAGTACGTCTGCAGGCCAAGCAGGCTGTAGGCGGCACGAATGACTCGATTCAGGCCGGGTTCTTCCATACCCATGTCGGCCAGGAACACCTCCTTGTCCTCATCGTCCAGCTCCGCGATCTCGGCCTCGACGGCGGCGCAAACGGCCACCACCGGTGCATTCTCCGCAGCTGCATACTCACGCACCGCATCAAGATGCGGGTTGTTCTCGAAGCCGTCTTCGCGCACGTTGGCAACATACATGCAGCGCTTGGCTGTGATGAAACAATATTGTTTGATCAGCGCCTGCTCATCATCGCTGAGATCCAGCGAGCGCACAGGACGGCCTTCATTCACGGCCGCAACGACCTTTTCCAGCACGTTGACCAACTTGATGCCTTCCTTGTCGCCGGATCGTGCCAGTTTCTGATTGCGCTGCAGGGCTTTATCAGCCGTTGCAAGATCGGCCAGTGCCAGCTCGGTGTTGATGACTTCGATGTCAGCGATCGGGTTGACCTTGCCTGCCACGTGAACGACGTTGTCGTCCTCGAAGCAACGCACCACATGCACAATGGCGTCAGTCTCGCGGATGTTGGCCAGAAACTGATTGCCCAGGCCTTCACCCTTGGAGGCGCCCGCGACCAGGCCGGCAATATCCACGAACTCCACAACGGCCGGCACCACCCTTTCCGGCTTGACGATTTCCGCCAGCGCAGCCAGGCGCGGATCAGGCACCTCAACCACACCCACGTTGGGTTCGATGGTGCAGAAAGGATAGTTTTCGGCGGCAATGCCCGCCTTGGTCAGAGCGTTGAAAAGAGTGGATTTACCAACGTTGGGCAAGCCAACGATGCCGCATTGCAGAGCCATGTATTCGTATGTCCTTGCTGAGGGAGCAGATGTGCGCGTAGGGGCATGCGCCAAGCCGACGCCGCCGCATGGAAAGGCAACATTGTACCTCTGCTTGAGACCGGCCCCATCGAAGCCGGCCTGGGATGCGGCGATGACAGTATCCTGGACGTCGGGCGCAGGCTGGCAGCGCTGCCAACGCGCTGATCACATCGCCATGTCGGGTGCCGCCTGAAGT
This sequence comes from Alcaligenaceae bacterium, assembly GCA_029263795.1. GTDB lineage: Bacteria > Pseudomonadota > Gammaproteobacteria > Burkholderiales > Burkholderiaceae_B > Yanghanlia. The sequence continues at coordinate 48,918 of JAJUFI010000004.1, read as the reverse complement.
GCGAGCCACACCAGCAGCAAAGGCCCGCCGTTGAAAACGGCATGCAGCAGAATGGAAGCACCTATGCCGCGGCGCACCCGCAGCCAGCCCAGCACCATGCCGGTCACCCATTGCGGTATCACCAGCAGGGGCAGCAGCCACCACGGCGTTTGCCCCAGGTTGAAGTTATAGAGGTGGACGCCGGAAAAGACGATGGATGAAAAATGGAAGGCCCAGGGGAAGTGTCGCAGATACCAGCTGCGCATGGCCCAGCGCATGGGCTGAAGCGCGCCGCGCCATGACATCGCCAGGGGAGCCCAGGCCAACAACAGAAATGCGGATACATACAGCCCCCCTGTCAGCCCGGGGCCGCTGAGCATGGCCGCCACTCCAAGCGGTAGCATCAAGAAGAGCCATTTCAGCCGACGCAGGCCGTACCGAAAGACGAGTTCTTCTGCCAGCGGAGCCCAAAGCAGGGCCGTCATCCATGGGATGTTGTCTATATTCAACCTGTGTGTGGCACCACCCAGGCCTGCCGCCACAACGGCGATGGGGCCAAAAACCAGCAGATTGATGGCCCACATCAGCGACGCCCACTGCATGAGCCGCTTCAGGCTAAGGGCTGGAAACCAGTCCCGCCATACGCCGTTGCCTGTGCCTTGACCCGGCAGGCGTGGGCCGACCGCGGGCCTGCGCACGAAGATGAAGAAATCACGCAACTCCGCGCGGAGGCTGGGCAATTCAGCCACGGTTTCCCTCGTGCAGGCGACTCATTGCCTGCTGGAACTCACCGTCCAGCAACAACGGCATTATGTTGCGACAGCGGTTGATGCTGTCTTCAATGCCTTCCATGTCTTCCTTGCGCGGCGGGTTCAGAACGAAGGCCGCGACCTGCTGGGCAAGGCCGAAGCTGCGTGGGTGACCTATGCCAATTCGCAAACGCCAGAATGCAGCACTGGAAAATGCCGCCTGGATGTCGCGCAGGCCGTTATGCCCGGCATGCCCACCGCCCTGCTTGAGCTTGACCTGACCCGGCAGCAAATCGAGTTCATCGTGCAGCACCAGCACCTGTTCAGGCACCATCTTGAAGAAGCGCATCAGGGCACCTGCCGCCTGGCCAGAACGATTCATGAAGGTGATGGGTTTGGCAAGGATGATCGCCTCGCCCTTGTGCCGCCCCTTGGCAACCCAGGCCGAGAAGCTTTTTTCCAGGTTGAAGGAGACGCCCAGGTCGTCAGCAATGTGGTCGGCAAGCCAGAAGCCTGCGTTATGCCGTGTCGCTTCGTACTGGGGCCCGGGATTTCCCAGCCCGATGATCAGACGTATGGGTGTAGCTGCGCTCATGAACAGTTTCTGAAATAGGAAAACCCCTGCCGAGCATACGCCTGGCAGGGGTCGCAAGCGTCCCGACAGTATAGGCCAGGCTTCCACGTTCAGCAGAAACCCGGACTTGCCGGGAGGATGGTGTTGGCTTATTCGCCAGCAGCCTCGCCGCCTTCTTCCTGGTCGGAGGAGGAAGCTGCGCCGCCACGCACTTGAGCGTTGGCAACCACGAGGTCAGCTTGTTGCACGAGCGTGACGCCTTCGGGCAGCTTGACGTCGCCGGCGTGCAGGACTGCACCGCCTTCCAGATTGGAGAGGTCGACTTCAATGCCTTGAGGCAGGTCACCCGGCAGGCAGGAGATTTCCAGTTCGGTGACCGGGTGAACGATCACGGCTGCGGACAGCTTCACAGCGGGCGAGATGTCGGCGTTCACGAAGTGCAGCGGCACCTTGGTGGTGATGCGCTCGTTCTTGGCCACACGTTGGAAGTCAACGTGCAGAACCTGCTGCTTGTAGGGGTGCCATTGCACGGCGCGCAGCAGAACGCTGCCTGCAGACTTACCGTCAACGATGAGTTCGAGAATGGAGGAGTGGTACTCTTCCTTGCGAACGGCGTGGTAGGTTTCGTTGTGATCCAGCTCGATGTTCAGGGGCTCGGCATTGCCGCCGTAAACGATGGCGGGAACACGACCGGCGCGACGCAGGCGGCGGCTCGCACTCGTACCCTTGACGCTGCGCGTAGTGGCGTTGAATTTCATGGAATGCTCCAAATTTGCTTAGGCAGACTGCCTGTGGTTAAACGCGGTAGGTACCGCAGGCTACAGGCCGCCGCGACCAGCGGCCGGCAGCAGAAAACGGGATCAGTCAGCAAACAGTGAACTGACAGATTCGGCGTTGGAAATACGCAGAATGGTTTCCCCCAGCAGCGATGCGCAGGACAGCTGGCGGATCTTCGGGCAATCGCGCGCTTCTTCGGAAAGGGGAATGGTGTCGGTCACGACCAGTTCATCAAGTGCCGATTCGGCAATGCGCTGGACGGCGCCACCGGAAAGAACCGGGTGGGTGCAATAGGCATACACGCTGCCCGCGCCTTGTTCCTTCAGCGCGGCAGCTGCCTTGCAGAGCGTACCGGCGGTGTCCACCATGTCGTCCATGATGATGCAGTTGCGACCGTTGACATCGCCAATGATGTTCATGACTTCGGACACGTTGGCGCGCGGGCGGCGCTTGTCGATGATGGCCAGATCGGCTTCGAGCTGCTTGGCCAGCGCACGGGCGCGTACCACGCCGCCGATGTCGGGCGAAACAACCACTAGGTCTTTGTAATTGCGGCGCCAGATGTCGCCCAGCAAAATGGGACCAGCATAGATGTTGTCGACCGGAATATCGAAGAAGCCCTGGATCTGGTCGGCGTGAAGGTCCATGGTCATCACGCGCTGGACTCCGACCACTTGCAGCATGTTGGCCACGACTTTCGCCGAAATGGCGACACGGGCCGAACGCGGGCGACGATCTTGACGGGCGTAGCCGAAATAGGGAATGGCAGCCGTGATACGACCGGCCGAAGCTCGGCGCAAGGCATCTACCATCACCATGATTTCCATGAGATTGTCATTGGTAGGTGCGCAGGTGGGCTGAAGAACGAAAACATCCTTGCCTCGGACATTCTCGTTGATTTCCACCATGACCTCGCCGTCTGAGAAGCGCCCGACGGTCATTTTGCCGAGCGACATATCGAGGTGGTTGGCTACGTCCACGGCCAGCCGGGTATTGGCTGTGCCGGTAAAGATCATGAACTTTTCTTGTGCCATGATGGAAGCTGCGTTTCGCGTTGGCCCAAACGACAAAGCTGTTGACCAGCACCCCAACGGGGCCGACTCAACAGCTTGTACGCTTCGACAGCCTGTAGGCTGAAAAAGTGGCTGGGGAAGAAGGATTCGAACCTTCGCATGCCGGAATCAAAATCCGGTGCCTTAACCAGCTTGGCTATTCCCCAATATTCGTGACTACCAGTGCCTGAGCGGATGTTCAGATAAACCGGGACAAACCCATATACCTTCCACAACCGCAGTTGGGCTTCCATGAGCTGCAAGAGCGTCGTTTTCAACACTTACCTGCCTATCACTTCCACCAACCAGCATTTTACTGGAAATTTCCTGCTGTGCCCGGGTTGCTTGCTCAACAGCATCGAATTCGATAAAGAAGCAACTTCCCGAGCCCGTCATTCTAGCATTGTATCCGGCGCTTTGCAAGGCTTCTGCCATTTGCCTAACGGACGGATAATTCGCCAGAACGACTGGTTCCAGATCATTTCGCCCAAATAGCGCATTACCCCGGGTTTGCATACACATGCCTTCATTTGAAGGCCCCGTAAGCCTGGCTTTTTTCTGCGCCTGACCTGTTTGCCAATCAGCAAAGACCGAAATTATTACTGACTTTGTGTTGCGTGTCAAGTCGGGAGACGAAAAAATTTGTGCCGTTGGAACGGCACCTGCGGGCCGCAACACCACATAGCACCGCTGCGGCAATTCCACCGGGGTGAATATGTCGCCTATGCCTTCGGCAAAAGCTGATTCGCCATGAACAAAAATGGGAACATCAGCGCCCAGCGGCCGGGCCAGCTGCATCAGGGCCTGACGATCCAGGCCGGTGTTCCACAGCCTGTTCAGTGCAATAAGCGTGGTGGCGGCATCACTCGAACCACCGCCCAAGCCGGCACCGGAGGGGATGTTCTTCCTGTACCGGATTTGCGCGCCCAGCTTTGAGCCGGTGGCTTGCTGCAATGCGTACGCAGCCCTGATAACCAGATCCTGCTCTGGCCGCAGGCCCGCTAAGCCTTCGCCCTCTCTCCGGATGAGACCATCGCGCCGCAGGTCGAAATCAAGGGTGTCGCACAGGTCGATGAAGCGAAAGACTGTCTGGAGTTCGTGATAGCCGTCGGGCCGGCGACCGGTGACATGCAGGAACAGATTGATCTTGGCGGGAGCCGGAACCTCGTACAAAGCCATGGAGTCACTCAGCTTGTGTGTCGAGCGCCAATCTCACGGAAATATGGCGGGCGCCATCACGCCGCTCCAGCCTCAGGAGCCCCGGGCCGAGTGCATCGTAGCGTGTGAGGCGCAATTCCCAGCCCTGCTGGGTAAAGGAAGTTGGCCGCCCTTTGGAATCTTGCTGCAGCGCCTGGACCGCCCCTGAACCAGTGCGACCCTGCATCCAGTCACGCAGATTGGCCACTGGCAGTGCTGCGCCAAGAACCTTCTCCACCAGCGCATCAGCGTTGGCGGCGGTGTCTGTCATGCCATTGGCGTGTTCAAGCACGGCTCCGCGCGGGCCCACTTCAATGCGCGCCAGCGTACTGCCCAGAGGATTGGCGAGGTCCAGGCGCAAGGTGCGCCCCGTGTCGCGCCAGGCGAATGAGCCCTGGACGGCCTCGGGCTGACGCCCGGCCTCGCTAACGTTGACGGCAAAGCGCCCCGTACGCTCGAAGGCAGCCCCCTCGCCTGCTATGCGACCCGGCGTGGCGCAGGCGGCCAACATGGCGGAAAACAAGGCTGCGCAACTCAGGCCAAGCAGGCGACGACGGGCACCCGCCTTGGAGTGACCGACTGGCACGGCCTGTGCATTGGCGACTCTCGCACCTGAAGTCATCGGCCTTTCTCCAGCTTCACGCCAAACCTCTTGAGCGTCTTCTTCAGCACTTCGTTATCCGGCTCCTGCTGCAGGCCCTGACGCCAGATTTCCCGGGCTTCTTCCTTGCGCTGCATCATCCAGAGCACCTCACCCAGATGTGCGGCAACTTCCCCGGAGGGCAACTGGTACCAGGAGCGGCGCAGGTATTCCACCGCACCGGAATAATCGCCTGTCCGGTACAAATACCAGCCGACACTGTCCAGAATATAGGGGTTGTCCGGGTCAAGCTCCAGCGCCTGCTCGAGGAGTTCTTCAGCTTCGTCGAGATTGATGTTGCGATCAGCGAAGGTATAGCCCAGAGAGTTGTACGCATTGGCATTGTCGGGAGACAGCTCGATGATTCTGCGCATCAGGCGCTCGAAATCTTCATAACGGCCCTGGCGTTCGTACAGCATGGCAAGGTCGTATTTGATTTCGGGGGTATCGGGCAGGTCTGCATCAGCCTTCTCAAGCACTTTCACCGCTTCTTCGCTGCGCCCCGCCTCCCGGTATATTGAGGCAAGGGTGAGGGCCACCACACTGCGTTCGTTGTCGTCCTGCGGTGTCAGCGCCTGCAGCGTTCGCCGCGCACCTTCAAGATCGCCGCGACGCCCTATGAGCACCGCCTTGTGGATCTGAGCCTGGAAGCGGACCGACGGTTCCGTGATGAGGTCGAGCTGGCGTATGGCCTCCGCGTGATCACCTTCCTTTTCAGCGATCTGCACCAGCAGCAGCCGGGCATCGGATTCATCGCCGCCGGCCGTGCTGGCCTTGTCGGGCAACGCACTGCCACGTTGTTTCTGAACTTCGATGTACTGGTTCAGCAGTTCCTTCGCCCTGCCGTACCGCTCCGCCCTGACATTGACCTCCGCCTCTGTATAGAGAAGGTCGAAGTCCTCAGGGGCTCGCTGCCGCATGTCGGCGACATGGCTGAGTGCCGCATCGAATTCGTGCCGCAATACCAGCCGGTTCACCAGCAGCAGGCGCAAGCGCCGCATGTCCGGATGGAGTTTGATGAATTCTTCCGTTTCACGAATGGCGGCGCGCGGATCCACCTTCAGACCATACTCCAGCACCCGCTGGGCTGCCATTTCGGATTTCGGAGCCAGCCTGAGCGCTTCCCGCGCAGCTTCAAGCGCCCGTGTTGGGTCTTCCGCCTGCCAGGCAGCATCGGCAAGCGCGAGGTGAGCCAGTGGCAGATTTAGTACAGAATCCGGGAGCGCTTTTTCCAGAACGTCGTAGGCCACTCGCTTGTCGCTCATCTTCGAAACAATGGAAGCAGCTTCCGCGATGGCGCGTTCCTTGTTGCTGGCTTTTTCGACGCGGTCGCGCAAATTGCCGGCCAGCCCGCTGCTCTGGCCGCTTGAGGCAGAGAGCGCGAGGGAGGAGGCCACGGCGTCAGGGTCATTGGGCGCAACCAGCACCCATTGCTTGGCCGCCTTCAAGGCAGCGCTCAAATCGCGCGCAGCCATGGCGAACTGAAAGGAACGCTTGGCCAAGCGAGGATCGGACGTCTCGCGCGCAAGCCCGTACAGAAGTTCAGCAGCCTGTAAGTATTCACCCCGCTGCGCCGCGATTTCCGCGACGAGAATACGATAGAGGATGTCGGCCGTCAGCCGTACGGAAGGCAGCTCGCCGGGGCGCAACAGTATGCGTTCAACCTGGTCGAGCTCGGGTGGCTCACCCAGCAGCAGAGGAGCGCCTGCCTGCGGCCACGCTGATTGCGCGCCCATACCGACAGCCGCCGCGAACAACACGGAAAAAATACGTTTCATCGAATACGCCCCAGGCCAATGCAACTGGACGCGAGCACCAAGTGGCAAAATCGCATGTTAATTGTAAATATCCTAGCACCCCGTCATGCCTGAACTTCCCGAAGTCGAAACGACGCGTCGCGGCATCGCGCCTATTATGACAGACCGCAGGCTGGACGCGTTTCTCGTACACGAACCGCGTATGCGCTGGCCCGTTCCCAGTGATATGTCCGCCACACTTGGCGGGCGGGTCGTGCGCTCCTGCAAACGACGCGGCAAGTATCTGCTCATCGAATTTGATCACGGTACCCAGATCATCCATCTTGGCATGTCCGGCTCCCTGCGCCGGGCTCCGCTCGATGAACCCCGTCGCAAACACGACCATGCCGAGTGGCTGTTCGCCGATGCCCGCTTTCTGTTGCACGACCCGCGCCGCTTCGGAGCCATTCTGTGGCACCCGGCTGAGGCCGGGCCGGTGAGCGAACACCCCCTGCTGGCAAAGTTGGGGGTGGAGCCACTCAGCGATGACTTCACCGGTGAACTGCTGCACGGGGCGTTCGCCGGGCGACAGATGGCGGTGAAACAAGCCTTGCTGGCCGGCAACATCGTGGTGGGCGTAGGCAATATCTATGCCTCGGAAGCGTTGTTCAAGGCGGGCATAGACCCCCGGCTTCCTGCTGGCAGACTCTCCGGTCGACGTTGCATGCTGCTGGCGCAGGCAATCCGTGAAACTCTGGAACAGGCACTTGAATCCGGTGGCAGCACACTGCGCGATTACGTGACCGCCAGCGGAGAACCCGGGGCTTATTTCACCCTGCATGCTGCGGTGTACGAAAAAGCAGGCCAGCCCTGCATCCGATGCGACACACCCATACGCCGCATCGTGCAGGGGCAGCGCGCTACGTATTTTTGTCCGCGCTGCCAAAAACGCTGAGCCAAAATTCGTTTTTATCAAACGAATTGAACATAAACGAACGATAAGGTATTCTCGTTCCGACCTGTAGAGGAGACAAATCTATGAGCAAGCAATTCGCTTCCCAAGGCGACCTGGAAGATAAAAAAGTCGCATTCGAGAAGCTGTCGGACAATGCCTATGCCTATACGGCCGAAGGTGACCCGAATACCGGCGTGATCATCGGTGATGAGGCGGTCATGGTGGTGGACACCCAGGCCACCCCAGTCATGGCGCAGGACGTCATCCGTCGCATCCGTGAAATCACCGACAAACCCATCAAATACATACTGCTTTCCCACTACCATGCGGTGCGTGTGTTCGGCGCCTCGGCTTACAACGCCCAGGAAATCATTGCCAGCCGCGACACCTACGACCTGATGGTGGAGCGCGGTGAGCAGGACAAGGCCAGCGAAATCGGGCGTTTCCCCCGCCTCTTCCGGGCGGTGGAATCCGTACCACCAGGCCTGACCTGGCCCACCATCACCTTCAAGGGTGAAATGACGGTCGACCTGGGCAATCTTGAAGTGAGAATCATGCAGGTGGGGCGTGGGCATACCAAGGGTGACACCATCGCCTGGCTGCCCGAACAACGCATCATGATGGCGGGCGACTTGGTGGAATACCAGTCCACTCCATATGCGGGCGATGCCTATTTCCGCGACTGGCCCCAGACGCTGGACCGCCTGGCCACGTTCAACGCAGAAAAAATGGTGCCGGGCCGCGGCCCTGCACTCAAGAATGCGAACGAAGTGCGCCAGGCCCTCGCCGGTACACGCGGCTTCCTCACCGACCTCTACGGGTCGGTGTGCAACGGTGTTGCCGCCGGCAAGGATCTCAAGACCATCTATCGTGAAACCTACGATTTCATGAAGCCTCGTTATGCAGATTGGGTCATCTTCGACCACTGTATGCCGTTCGACGTCGCACGTGCTTATGACGAAGCCACGGGATACGATGACCCTCGCATCTGGACGGCCGAGCGTGACATTGAAATGTGGAAATCGCTGGAAGGCTGAACTTCAGTCTGTCGGAAGACCGACAGGTTCAGCCCGAGCCGGGCGGCAGGAATAAAACATCAAACTGCCGCCCGTGAAAAACAAAGGAGAATGGCAGTGGGAGACATTGATTACCAGACACTGCAATTGGAGTACCGGCCGGTACCCCCGGATGCCCCAGGGCACTGGCCTGTGGTGATTGTCGGCGCGGGCCCCGTCGGCATGACCATGGCACTGGACCTTTCCCGGCACGGCCACCGGGTTCTGGTGCTTGACGACGACCACACCCTGTCAATTGGTTCACGCGCCATTTGCTTTGCCAAGCGTACACTGGACATCTGGGACCGCCTGGGCGTGGGCGAGCGCATGGTTCGCAAGGGTATTTCCTGGAACGTCGGACGGGTCTTCTTCCGCGACGAGGAAGTCTGGAGGTTTGACCTGCTGCCGGAAGCAGGGCATCGGCGCCCGGCCTTCATCAACCTGCAGCAGTACTATTGCGAGGGCTATCTTTACGAACAGTGCGAGACCGATCCGAACATCGAGCTGCGCTGGCGTCATCGCGTGGTAGAGGTGCGCCAGGAAACATCCGGGGCCACGTTGACTGTCGACACTCCGGACGGCCCCTATTCCCTTTCCTGCGATTGGCTCATTGCCTGCGATGGTGCCCGCTCCCCCGTACGCAAAATGCTGGGGCTGGAGGCTCACGGCCAGGTCTTTCGTGACCGCTTCCTGATCGCCGATGTCAAATTAGAAGCAGATTTTCCGCAGGAACGGTGGTTCTGGTTCGATCCGCCCTTCCATCCAAATCAGTCGGTGCTTCTGCACAGCCAGCCCGACAATGTCTGGCGCATAGACTTCCAGCTGGGCTGGGACGCAGACCCAGCCGAAGAGGTGAAGCCCGAGAAAGTCATGCCACGAATTCGTGCCCTGCTGGGCAAAGAGGTGGACGTAAAGCTCGAATGGGTGAGCGTTTACACCTTCGCCTGCGAGCGCATGGACCGCTTCCGCCATGGGCGCATTCTCTTCGCCGGCGATGCCGCGCACAGGGTTTCACCGTTTGGCGCGCGCGGTGCAAACAGCGGCATACAGGATGTTGACAATCTGGGGTGGAAGCTGGACCTGGTATTGCGTGGCAAGGCCCCTTCCACCTTGCTGGACAGCTATTGCGAAGAACGCGAACTGGCGGCAGACGAGAACATTCTCAATTCCACGCGGTCCACGGACTTCATCACACCCAAGAGCGAAATGAGTCTGCTCTTCCGGAATACTGTGCTGCGCCTGGCCAAACGCCACGATTTTGCCCGCCGCCTGGTCAACAGCGGCAGGCTGTCCCTGCCAACCTTCTACACTAACTCCAGCCTCAACACCCCTGACGAAGACGACTTCTCGCCTGGCCTGCCTGTGGGGGCCGTGGCACCGGATGGCCCGGTAAGCCGCGGCGGGCACACAGTCTGGTGGCTGAGCAAACTGGGGGATGAATTCGTGGTGGCAATCTTCTGTAGCGAGCGGTTGCCGGACGCCGCGAGTCTGCAACAGCTCGCCAATCCGGGTTTCCAATCGCTGCCGGTACGCTGTATCCTCGTTGTTTCGCCTGAGCTTGAGGGAGACATCGAGCCGGGCGTGGAATATGTAGTTGACCAGGACTCGATCTTGTCTGGTCGCTACGACGTGCGTACGGGCGCCTGTTATCTGATTCGGCCCGACCAGCACATCGCCGCCCGCTGGCGCGATGTCGACCCGGCCAAGATCAGCTCAGCCATGCTCCGCGCTACCAGAACCCAGCAAGAGGTATCGCCATGACACAACTGACCACGCAATGCAATTTCAACGTTCCCGACGAGTTCTACGAGTGCCTGATCAACGCGCACCGGGATCTCAGCACGAACGAGAGCAATGCCATGAATGCGGCGCTGGTGTTGCTTCTGTCCAATCATATCGGCGACCTGAACGTCATTTCGCAGGCGCTGGAAGAGGCCCGACGATCCGTACTGGCCGAAGCCTGAACGGTTGCGTCCACGCCGGCACATCCTCGGGCCGGCCATGTTTACAGCTGAAGCAAGCAGGAATTCCAGGCTAATGTCACAACTCAACGAAACACACGACCCGTCCCTGCAGAGCTGGGTCGATTCCGCAAACCAACCTGGCAATGGCTTTCCCATCCAGAACCTGCCGTTCGGCGTCTTCCGGGAAAAGGGAGGTTCGGGAGCCTTTCGCATAGGCGTCGCGATTGGCGACAAGGTGCTGGATCTCTCCGCACTGGCAGACAGGCAACCCTGGAACGGGGCGGCCAGCGAAGCCCTGGACGCCTGCCGGAGCGGCCGGCTCAATGGGCTGATGGCTCTCGGCCAGGCGCATTGGTCTGCCCTGCGCCTGGCTCTTTCACGTGCGCTACGCGTGGGCTCAGCTCTGCGGCCCGTGCTCGAGCCCCTGCTGCTTGAGCGCAACGCCGTGGAGCATAACCTGCCCGCCCACATCGGCGATTACACGGACTTCTACATTTCAGTGCACCACGCCACATCTGTGGGTAAGCAATTCCGTCCCGACAACCCATTGCTCCCCAACTACAAGTGGGTGCCCATCGGCTATCACGGGCGCGCCTCTACCATCGGAGTCTCCGGTCAGGCCTTCCCGCGTCCCGTCGGGCAAATGCGCCCGGCTGCCGAGGGGAGCCCCCCGCAGTTCGGCCCGTGCCGACGCCTGGATTACGAGCTGGAACTTGGGGTCTTCATCGGGCAAGGCAACCCGCAGGGGCAGCGCATCAACATTGAAGACGCGGAATCCCATATTTTCGGGCTGTGCATTCTCAACGATTGGTCGGCTCGGGATGTCCAGGCTTGGGAATACCAGCCTCTTGGCCCCTTCTTGGCCAAAAACTTTGCCAGCACGATTTCCCCCTGGGTGGTGACCCTGGAAGCCCTGGCTCCATTCCGGGAAGCGCTTAAGCGTCCGGACGGAGACCCGCAGCCCTTGCCTTATCTTAGCTCTCCAGCCAACACTGAAAGCGGCGCTTTCAATGTGCAGTTGGAAGTCCTTCTGAGCACCCGGGAATCACGCGCGAAAGGGTTGGAACCCGCACGTCTTTCCTCCAGCAACTTCCGGGATGCCTATTGGAGTATTGCCCAGTTGGTGACGCACCACACGGTCAACGGCTGCAAGCTGCAGCCCGGCGACCTTTTCGGCACAGGCACATTGTCAGGGCCGGAAGAAGGCGAGCAGGCATCCTTGCTGGAGCTGACCGGCAACGGCCAGACACCCATCACCCTGCCATGGGGCGAGCAACGTGGCTTTCTGGAAGACCACGACGAAGTCATCCTGCGCGCGCACTGCAGCAAGCCCGGTTACCCCACCATCAGTCTGGGGGAATGTTCAGGAACCGTGCTGCCGGCCGTCTGATATTTCTGGCCGGCAGGGCGGCCGCATTTACAGCACTTTGCCCGGGTTCATCAGGCCGTCAGGGTCCAGCGCCTGCTTGATGCGGCGCATCAGTGCCAGTTCGACAGGGTCTTTGTAACGGGGCAGATAGCCCCGCTTGAGCTGCCCCACACCATGTTCTGCGCTGATGGACCCGTGATACTCATGTACGCGGTCGTGAACGATGCCGTGAATGTCAGACTGCCGCGCCAGCAGTTCCTCCTCCGTGAAGGCGGTGCCCGGGGCCACGTTGTAGTGCAGGTTGCCGTCACCCAGATGGCCGAAAATCACGTGTTCCACGCCAGGGAAGTGCTGCTGCAGCTTGGCGTTCGTGGTTTCCACGAATTCAGCCATGCGCGAGGCAGGAACGGAGATGTCGTGCTTGACACTCTTGCCGAACGCCTTTTCCGCCAGCGGAATGCTTTCCCGCAAATGCCACAGTGCCTTGCTCTGGGCCACATTCTCCGCAATGACGGCGTCGATGATCAGACCCTGCTCCAGGCAGTCACCGATGACTGCTTCGAAGCGCTCGCGCGCGTGTTCCTCGCTTTCGCTGTCGGACAATTCCATCAGCACGAACCAGGGCGCTTGGGCAGACTCGCCCGCAAAGGGGATGCGCTGATCCGGATAAATGCGAACCACGCCCTGCAGACAATTGGCTGCGATCAGTTCAAAGCCGGTGAGTGCCGCAGCAAAACCCTTGCGCGCAGCGGCGAGCAACGCGACGGCATCGCTCACTGAATTCAGGGCTACCAGCGCGGTGCATTGCGCCACGGGCAAAGGGAACAGCTTCAGGCTTGCCGCCGTGATGAAGCCCAGTGTTCCTTCGCTACCGATATACAGGTTGCGCAGGTCGTACCCAGTATTGTCCTTGCGCAGGCCACGCAGGCCGTTCCAAATTTCGCCCTGCGGCGTTACCACTTCGAGGCCGAGCACCAGGTCACGGGCATTGCCGTAGCGCAATACCTGCGTACCGCCCGCGTTGGTGGCCAGGTTTCCCCCAAGGGTACAGCTGCCCTCGGCGGCCAGGCTCAGGGGAAAAAGCCGCCCAGCCTCGCGCGCGGCCCCCTGCACGGCCTGAAGAACGCAGCCCGCTTCCACCACCATGGTGTCGTTGTCGGTATCGATGTACCGAATGGCATTCATGCGCGACATGGAAATGACCAAGGCACTGCCGGAGGAATCGGGCGTGGCCGCGCCGCATAGGCCGGTATTTCCCCCCTGGGGAACCATGGGCACCTTGTGAGTGGCACACCACTTGACAACCTGAGCCAGCTCCTGTGTTGAACCCGGCCGCGCAACGGCAAGGGCCTGGCCTTTGTAACGCCCCCTCCAGTCATTCACAAATGGTTCGGTGTCTGCGCCGGTCAACAGATGCTGCGTCCCCAGCAGCTGCCTGAGTTCATCTAAGGAGCCCATTTTCTTTCCTGCTCAATATGGGTTGTAAGGATGGGGAGCATTTTAGCCGTAGGCCGCATTGGGCCCCCATTGCCGCATCAGACTCAGAAAGTTGTCGACTGCCGTGTTCTGCTGCCCGGGCGCCCTGGCCAGCAGCAGCTCTGCCTCCACGCCACCACAGCCCTGCAAGGGCAGGTAAACAAGCGTATCAAAACGGGCCCTGCTCAGGTTGGCCGGAACGATGGCACCGGCAATGCCGGCTTCAACGAGTGCCAGCACGGTGGGAATCATGCTCTCCTGCACCACATTTGGAACCACATTGGCCTTGCGAGCAAGGGTCTGGAGCATGGTGTGGAAATAGCGTGAGGTGCTGCGCGAATAGCCCACCAGTGGGCGGCGCAAGGCCTCTGCCAGTGGCACCCCTTGCGGGTAGGATGCGGCAAGGGGGTGGTCGCGGCGCACCGCCAACACCAGCGGCTCAGCCAGCACCCGTTCAGGCAGCAGGTCCGTATCTGCATACGTAGGACGCATGAGTGCAAGATCCAGGCTGCCCCGCCGAAGGGCGTCCGGCATCTCGCTCGAGTTCATTTCCGCTACTTCCACCGCCACTTCCGGATACTGTTGACGAAATGCGTAGAGACAGGAAGAAAACGAGGAATAGGCTGCGCTCGGCGTGATGCCGATGCTGAGATGACCCTGCTCTCCCCTGTGAACGCGGGCAACCGCCTGGCGTGCAGCCGCCATTTCCCGCTCGATGATTGCAATGCGGCGCTTGAGTTCTTCACCTGCAGCGGTCAGACGCACTGATCGGGTATTGCGCAACAACAAGGGTACGCCAAGCTCGGCTTCAAGCTTGCGTATGTTCTGGCTCAGTGGTGGTTGAGTCATGTAGAGGCGGTCGGCGGCGCGTCCGAAGTGCAGCTCCTCTGCCACCACGGCAAAACATTTGAGCAGTCGGATATCCAGCATGGCCATGATCAGGTCGCCAAAAATATCAATTTAACCTGAAAATCGAATTAGACAACCTAATAATGGCTACCTATGATGCCCAGGCTAGGGACATCGGCAGACCACCACTGCCGGCCGTTTTCACTTCGCCCTACTCACGAGGGAATGCAAATGTTCAAAATCACCAAAAAATCGTTCGTTACGGCGCTTTCCGCCGTCGCGCTCGCCATTCCTGCGCTGGCAGTTGCCCAGGATCGCTATCCATCCAAGCCCATAACCTTCATCGTGCCCTACGCAGCGGGCGGCAGCTCCGATACGCGCTCACGCCAGCTCGCACAGCACATGTCCGAGACACTCGGCGTACCCGTGGTGGTTGAAAACCGTCCCGGTGCCAGCGGCAATATCGGCACTTCGCAGATTGCCCGTTCCAAACCAGACGGCTACACCATCGGCCTGGGCAACTTCGCACCCATGGCCATCAACAAGTCGCTGTACGGTGACACCCTGCCCTATGACCCCGAGAAAGACATCCAGCCCATCGCCCTGATCGAGCGCGGCGGTATGGTACTCGCGGTGAACACCCAGTCTCCCTACCAGTCCGCAGAGGAATTGCTCAAGGACGCAAGGGCCAACCCGGACAAGCTCAATTACGCCTCCACCGGAGCGGGCGGTGCTTCCCACCTGATTTCCGAGCTGTTCAAACAGCGCGCCGGTTTTGAGGCCATTCACGTTCCCTACCGTGGCGGAGCTCCCGCAGTAAACGACCTCATGGGCGGTAACGTTGACATGTACCTCGAGCTTGCCAGCCTGTTCATTCCTCATCTGAAGGCTGAGAATCCCCGCATCCGCGCCCTGGCGATTTCCACAGAAGAGCGCATTCCCGCACTCCCCGATCTGCCCACTTTCAAGGAACTCGGCATTGATCTGGTTGGTTCCAACTGGTTCGGTGTTGTTGCGCCTGCCGGCATTCCCGAAGACGTGCTCAACACACTGAACGATGCTGTCAACAAGGCACTACAGAACCCTGAGTACCGCAAGGTAGTGGAAACCCAGGGGGCCGAAGTGGCCGGCGGCACACCCGAGGAATTCAAACAATTCATCAAGAATGAATCAGCGCTGTGGGGTGAGCTCATCCGCAATCAGGGCATCACTGTGCAATAAGCCGGGCTGTTGCACAACATGATCGCTTCAGAAACTGCTTACTCTGAACTCGCTGAACAGGACCAGGAAATAAGGGCCTGGGCCTATCTAGCACCGGGAGTGGCGGCCCAGCCACCGCAGGGTGCCGCCCCCTCCCCTCTTGGAGACATGCCCTTCGGCGTCAAGGATGTCATCGATGTCCGCGGCATGCCCACCGGTCACGGAGCTGCTCTGTTAGGCCCGACACCGGCGCGCTTCGACGCTGCCTGCGTTGCCATGCTGCGTCAGGCAGGCGCCCGGCCGGTGGGGAAAACGGTCACGGCCGAATTTGCCGTGATGGCACCGGGGCCGACGCGCAACCCGTGGAACCTGGAACATACGCCCGGTGGCTCCTCCAGCGGTTCGGCCGCCGCTGTCGCCGCAGGAATGGTTCCCATGGCTCTGGGTACGCAAACCGGAGGCTCAATCATTCGTCCTGCCGCCTTCAATGGTGTGGTGGGTTTCAAGCCGAGCTTCGGTCTGGTGCCCCGTACCGGCATGCTGGTGTTGAGCGACACTCTGGACACCATAGGCTGGTTCACGCGTGAGGTTGCCCTGTGCCGGAAGGTGGCCGCGGTGTTCATGCAGAACACCCATCCCTGGGACAGCTCGGATGATTCCGCTGCATACACGGTAGGCCAGGCTGGAGATGAAACCACGTCAAGCGGCGCAACCGCGGCCGCCGTGGTGGGCCACAGGAATGAGGCTCAAGCCCGGGATCCGGAGGGTTTGCGGGTGGCTGTATTGCCGGCCACTCAGGTCGGGGAACTCGACCCGTGCACCTTCGCTGTACTCAAGCAGGCAGCTGACGACCTGGCCGCCCATGGTGCATGTGTTGAATGGCCGGACGCTGGGGAACTCTTCCTGGCGGCATTGCCTGTTCATGGCGGCATCATGCAATATGAGGTGGCCCGTGGCCTGCTGCCGGTGCTGCAGTCGGAAGAAAGCGCCCTGCGCCCGATCACTCGGGACTTCATACGGCAGGGGCTTGCGATCAGCGCCGGCGAACATGGTGAACTACTGGTCAGACGCGAAGAGCTGCGCGGCCAATGGCAGGGGCGGTTGGAGGAATACGACATCATCCTCACACCCAGCGCACCCGGCCCGGCACCTCTTGGGCATGCCAGTACGGGCTCATCAATATTCAACCGGACCTGGTCCCTGCTGGGCTGGCCCTGCGTTCATCTGCCGCTTGCGGAAGCAGCCAATGGCCTGCCGCTGGGCGTACAGTGCGTGGGCAAACCCGGCAAAGATCTGGCCTTGCTGGCCTGGGCAGAGGTGCTCCATGCCTGCCTGGACAGGCGCAACCGCAAAGTGCCACCCCTCAAGGCCTGAATGTGACCACCCGCCCAGATTCGGCCCGGCCGTAGTCCGGGTGGGGTGGCATCACATTCGCTGTCACGATATTATGGCCGCGCTGCAGCTTGCTGCGTCTGCGATACTCACCGGCATGTTTTCTGCCGCGCGCCATCGTTCCGTCTAAACAGGATTTCACTCGTGACCACATCACTGCCATCTGCCGTCTTCAAGGCCTACGACATTCGCGGCATCGTTCCCGAACAGCTCAACCCCGATTTTGCCCACCTGCTGGGCCGGGCACTGGCCATCCAGGCTCGCGAACAGGGCGTGGCAAGCCTGGTGATCGGCTATGACGGCCGGCTCAGCAGCCCCGCGCTCGCTGACGCACTGCATGCAGGTGCCAACGCCGAAGGCATGGACACTGTCGATATCGGCATGGTCCCCACCCCGCTGGTTTATTTCACGGCGCATGTGCAGGGAAGCGGTTCGGGCATTGCCATCACGGGCAGCCATAACCCTCCGGATTACAACGGCTTCAAGATGATGCTCGCAGGCCGAACCCTTTATGGGCCCGACATTCAGGCCTTGCGCACCCTCATGGAATCCCTGGGGGAAAATGCCCCGGAAAACGCGCAACCCGGGCAGCGCAAGCCTCTGGACATCAAGCCGGAATACATTCGGCGCATTGTGGGCGATCTCAAGCTGAAGCGCCCCATGCGCATCGCACTGGATTGCGGTAACGGCGTAGGTGGTGTCATTGCGGAACAGCTGTTTCGCGCGATCGGTTGTGAAGTGGACACCCTCTTCTGCGAAGTGGACGGCACCTTCCCGAATCACCATCCGGACCCCGCCGACCCGCACAATCTGCAGGATCTGATTCGCCACGTCATGAGCACCGATTGCGAGCTCGGCCTGGCATTCGACGGCGACGCCGACCGTGTGGGCGTGGTAACCAAGTCAGGGCAGATCATCTGGCCGGACCGCCAGCTCATTCTGTGCGCTCAGGATGTACTGAAACGTGTTCCGGGCGCCACCATCATTTTTGACGTGAAATGCAGTCGCCACGTAGCGCGCGCCGTTCGCGCCGCCGGGGGCACCCCGCTGATGTGGCAGACCGGCCACTCCCTGATCAAGGCCAAGCTGGCGGAAACCGGCGCGCCACTGGCCGGCGAGATGAGCGGCCACATTTTCTTCAAGGAACGCTGGTTCGGTTTTGACGACGGCCTCTATACCGGTACCCGTCTGCTCGAAATTCTTTCCGAACATGCAGACCCTTCCGCCGTTCTCGAGGCGCTTCCCCAAGACGTATCAACACCTGAACTGAAGATAGAAATGCAGGAAGGCGAGCCTCATGCTCTTATCGCCACCCTGCAGAAAGACGGGCGCTTCCCCACTGCGACGGAACTCATCACCATAGACGGTGTGCGCGCCGAATACCCCGATGGGTTCGGCCTGGCGCGTCCCTCCAACACCACGCCGGTGGTGGTGCTGCGCTTCGAAGCCGAGACCCAGGAAGCGCTGGACCGGATCAAAGGGGAGTTCCGTCAGGCCCTGCTCACCCTGAAACCGGGCCTCACCCTTCCGTTCTGATCGGTGCAGGCTCGTCCAGCAGTTGGGCGTACACCGCGAGATGGGCCTGCACGACCTTCTCAATATCGAAGGCCTGCTCAGCCAGACGGCGCCCGGCCTCGCCCATGCCGCGGCGCCATTCAGCATCTTCCGCCAGTGAAACTACGGCATCGGCCAGCGCTCGCGGGTCGCGGACCGGCACCAGAATCCCGGTCACACCGGGTTCGATGGCGTCGCGACAGCCTGGAACATCCGTCGTGACCACTGCGCGCCCGCAGGCTGCGGCCTCTACCAGTGACCGAGGCAAGCCTTCGCGATAGGAAGGCAGAACAGCAATGTGTGCCTGCTGATACAGCTCGGCGATGTCCTCACGCTCACCCAGGCACTCCACCACGCCCTCCTGCTGCCAGGCACGGAATTCGGCGTCCGTAATGCTGGCCGGGTTGCCTGGGTCCGGTGCTCCCACCAGCAGCCAGCGCAGACCGCTGGGGTGGCCGACTGTGAGGTGCGCCGCCTCGACGTATTCCAGGACCCCCTTGTCCTTGAGCAGACGGGCGACCATGATGGCGATGGGCGGCCCTTCCGGCTCTGGAACCGGCACATAGGCCGACAGGTCCACACCAGAGCCCCGAATCATCACGGATTGCCCGGCCTGCACCACGCCTGCGCGCCTGAGTTCTTCCCGGTCACTATGGTTCTGGAAGATGACGCGGCTGTTGCGGTGTCCCAGGGCAAGCCGGTAAAGCACGGTGGCCGCGATGCGCAGCGGGTCCGGGCCTTTCTCCTTGCGCATGAAGATGAACCCCAGGCCCGACACCGCCGCCACATAAGCAGGCACACCCGCCAGCCTGGCGGCAATTCCGCCGTAAAGCACGGGCTTGATGGTGACGGCATGCACAAGGTCCGGCTTGAGGCGACGGAACAGCCGCCAGAACGCCACCAGACTTTTCAGCTCCTGCAGGGGCTGGCGGCCACTGCGGGTCATGGGCACCACATGGTGGGTGAAACCATGCTCGCGTATCACGGCTACAGAAGGCCCATCCATGGTTGCAACATGGACTTCATACCCCGCCGCACGTGCGCCGAGCGCAATGGGTAGGCGGTGAGACAGGAAGAATGCGGGGTTGTTCACAAGAAAAAGCAGCCGGGGTGTGGCCGCTCCCGCCACGCCCCCCCGGGGGGGGAAGTCGTCCCGGGGCCCGGGGGCCGCGGAGACATGTGGGTGGGGAACCGGGTAGTCTGCAGCCAGTCGCGCCCAGACATTCTGATAACGCTTGCGCATGGTTTCGAGGCCGAAGTTGTCTTCGACGAAACGCCTGCCCCGTTCGCAGCGTACACGGTATTCCTCACGACCTTCCGGTGAGCCAAGCAACGCAAGCGCGCCCGTCACAGCCTGTGCCAGAGCTGCAGGCTGGCGCGGAGGCACCACCCAGCC
The DNA here is from genome assembly GCA_029263795.1 of Alcaligenaceae bacterium. GTDB lineage: Bacteria > Pseudomonadota > Gammaproteobacteria > Burkholderiales > Burkholderiaceae_B > Yanghanlia. Next base: position 29,004 of record JAJUFI010000004.1, on the reverse strand, counting down.
GGCGTCACCCACAATGCGGGCTGCGTCGCCGACATCCGTCACGACGCAGGGCAACCCGGAGGCCATGGCTTCCGCCACCACATTGGGAAAGCCTTCCGCCCGGCTGGAGAGCACGTAGACGTCCAGAGCCGGCAATATTCGGGAGATATCGTTGCGGCGACCCAGCAGCACCACACGGTCGGCCACGCCATGGTGGTGGAGCAATGCCGCCAGCTTGCGATTCCCCGCTTCCATACCTTCGCCCACCAGCACACACTTGACGCCCGGATGCTGCTTTGCAACCAGAGCCAGGGCCGCAAGCAGGGTGTCATGATCCTTGAGCGGGTTCCAGCGCGCGACACTGCCGACCAGGAGAGTGTCAGCCTCAACATTCCAGTCGCGACGCATTTCCTCGCGTACCTGCGGGTCGGGGCCCCAGGCGGACAAGTCGTAGCCATTTGGAATGACCAACATGCGGTCCGGGTCGTAGCCCATCTCGCGATGGCGTCTGGCGGCCTCCTCAGCACAGGCGACGATGACGCCCGGTACCCAGCGCGAAAGCCGCGCACACATCCACGCGATGACCCTCGCGCTGCGGCTGCCGTGCTGCAGATCAGCCCCCGAATTGCGTATGCCCCATGCCACGGCCTTGTAGCCTGCGAGCCGGGCGGTGACGCCCCCAACCAGATCTGCATGGTACATCCAGGTCTGTACCACGTCAGGGTGCAGGCTGCGCAGCAAGCGCAGCAGCTGCCACGCACCCTTGACCGCCGCAGCAGCCGAACCCTTCATGTGCAGCGCATGAACATTGATTCCCGCCTGGCGCAGCCTCTCACCAAAAACGCCTTCGTCGCCCATCGATATCACCGTATGCACAGCCTGCTGGCCGGGCGCGGTAACCAGGCGATGCAGAACAGTCTCCGCCCCACCCTGCCCTAGGCCGGTGATGATGTGTACAACGTGTAGAGGACGAACTTCCGATGTCACGATGCGTTTACCCTATGTGCCTTCACTTCAGAAAAAAGACTGTCCCAGTGAACAAGGACCTCTTCCAGCCCGAAACGTTCCCGTACACTGCGCGCACCATCGTGTCCCAGCTCGCGACGCGCCTCCGGGCTGCTCATCAGTTCCGATAATGCGTTTTCCAGGGCCTGCTCATCGTAAAGTGGAACAAGGCGCGCAACTTCTCCATCACATGTGATTTCACGTGGGCCACTCGGGCAATCCACAGTGACGCAAGGCAGGCCGAGCGCCATGGCTTCAATCAGCGCATTGGGGAAACCTTCCACTTCGGAAGTGAGCACGAAGAGATCGGCTTCCTGCAGCTCCTTCCATGGGTTGGGAGTACGCCCCGGCAACAGCACCCGGTCTTCCAGCCCTACCCGCCTCACCATGGCCTGCAGTTCCGGGCGCAAGGGCCCATCACCCCAAATGACCAGATCCCATTCCGGGAAGCGGCTGGCAAGTCGTTCAAATATCGTGATGAGGAGGCCAAAACGCTTGGATGCCACGAACCTGCCCATGGCCACCAATCGCATCCGCCCGGACTCGGGGGCCTTTCTAATCTGCGGCTGGGGAAGGTCGGGAGGCAGCGGGTTTGGCACCACCGCCAGACGCTGCATGTGGGGCACCAGTTTTTTCATGGCGTCGATGCTGCCTTCGGCCTGCACCGTAACCATGGAGGCCTGCGGGTACAGCAGCCGGCGCAGCCGCTGCAGGCCCGCAGAGGCACTGGTGCTCACCGCGGGATTCGTGCGTTCGCAGACAATGACGGGTATACCCAGACCTCGCGTGGCCATGATGGCCATGACGTTGACGTTCGTGAGAAACGAAACAATGACGTCAGGCTGCTCTTCCCTGACCAGTTTGCGCAAGGCCCACAGCTTCACCAGCGGCCGCAATGGAGTACGCGCCAAGCGACCAAGGCGGTCGGCCAGCCACACCAGCCTGACGTCGGGGTGCAAGGAGTAGAACAAGTCTCCCCTCCCCGTGAAGGTGGGCGTCAGGGTGACGCGATGCCCATGCTGGACCCAGCCGCGACTGAGGGTGGCGGCCACGCGCTCGGCGCCGCCGGCGTGCATGGAACTCACCAGCAACAGTATTTTCATGCTGAGGGTTGGCTCCCTGTGTTCGACTTCCGTGCTTCCAGCCAGGCCTGAACCATCAGGATGCTCCACAAATGTTTGCTCCAGTCATGGCGGCCCGCCAGATGCTCCTGCCACTTCAGACGCACGGGCTGAGCAAGAAATACGCCGTCGTGGTTCAGACGGCCGGCATCCAGCAAGGACTCTGCCCAGTCCCGCAGCGGCCCACGCAGCCATTGCGCCAGAGGCACGGAGAAACCTTTCTTGGGCCGCTCGATGAGCTCCGCCGGCACATAACGGTAGAGCAACTGACGGGGTAGCCATTTGCCTTGTCCATCACGAACCAGATATTCCGGCGGCAAGGAGCGGGCGAAGTCGTGCACGTGATGATCAAGCATGGGAACACGGGTCTCCAGGCTCACCGCCATGGCGGCACGGTCCACCTTGACCAGAATATCGTCCGGCAGATAGGTGGCAACGTCCAGCCGCATCATGCTTTCCAGGAGATCCGCATCCGGTGATTCATCAAAGACCGTGCGCGGCAGATCCGGCCTGACCAGCACCTCGGCCGGGTCACGCCAGTAGGTGAGGAACTCCCGGTAGAACAGGCCCGCATGCGGTGCGCCGAGCAGGGCCGCCAGTTTCTGCAGGCGATCTCGCCGGCGCCCTTCTCCCAGCATGCCCGCCAGCCCCTTGAGCGATGCGTGCGCCGGCTTGCGCAACCACGCGGGCAATTGTTCACAGCGTTTCCACCATTGCGCCGTACGGAAGTAGCGCGCGTAGCCCCCGAACAGCTCGTCTCCACCATCTCCCGACAACGCAACCGTCACATGGGACCGAGCCATGCGCGTGACCAGCATGGTGGGAATCTGCGAAGAATCGGCAAAAGGTTCGTCGTACACATGCGGAAGCAGGGGTACCGCAGCAAGGGCATCCCGGTCACTGACGGTATGTTCCGAGTGGTCGGTGCCCAGGTGGCGCGCGACGGCCGCCGCATAGGGGGCCTCGTTGTAGCGCTTATCTTCGAAACCGATGGAAAAGGTCTTCACCGGCCGCTGGCTGTGCTTCTGCATGAGCGCAACAACCAGCGAAGAGTCCACGCCCCCAGAAAGAAATGCCCCCAGCGGGACGTCGGCAATCATCTGGCGCCGTACGGCGGCGCCCAACACGGCTTCCAGGGCGTCCACGGCCAGTTCTTCGCTGGCATAGGATTCCCCTATGGCCTCGGGCTGCTGCACCTTGGCATCGGCAGACCAGTAAGAACGCTGTACCGGCATCTCGCCCAGGCGCCGCTGGCTTTCCCGCAGTTGCAGCCAGCAACCCGGTGAAACCTTGCCAATCTGGGGGTAAATGGACCAGGGCGCAGGAATGTAGTTGTGCCGCAGCAGCAGCGACAGCGCACGAGGGTCGAGCTGAGTATCGAGGCCAGGCAACCTTTCCAGCGCCTTGAGTTCGGAGGCGAAGACGAAGTTCCTGCCTATGAACCCCGCATAGAGGGGCTTCTCACCCATGCGGTCGCGCATCAGGGTGAGGGTGCCGTCGGCACGGTCCCACAGAGCAATGGCGAACATGCCTATGCTTGCCTCCAGCGTCCGTTCAATACCCCAGGCCGCAAAGCAGGCGAGCAAGGTCTCGGTATCGGAATGCCCCCGCCAGGACGAGGCCCGGTTTTCAGCCTCGAGCGCCTCGCGCAGTTCGAGGTGGTTGTAGATTTCGCCGTTCAGTACAAGCACAAAGCGGCCGCAGGCGGAAGTCATGGGCTGGCTGCCCGCAGCGCTGGTGTCGATCACCGCCAACCGCACGTGGCCCAGCGCCAGCCCAACCTGCTCGTCTTCCCAGTAGCCGCGGGCATCCGGCCCCCGGTGAGCAATGGCCGAGCAGGCTACTTCAAGCAGCTCGCGCTTGTGATGCAAGGATCCCCAAATTCCGACGAGCCCACACATAGCCGAATGTCTCCCCTGCCGGACGTCCGTGTTCAACGAAAGCCGAACAATTGATTCCACAACGCCATGATACGCGCCGTACTGAAGCGGTCACGCGCGTCAACGGCACGACGAGCCAGGCGTTCCCTGCGTACGGGATGCGCCATCAGATCGGCCATATGTGCCGCCAGCGCGTCCTCATCCTCAACCGGCGCGACCAGCACCCCGTCAATGTCGTGGCGAACAATTTCGCGTGGACCCGTATCACAGTCAAAGGCGAGGACGGGCAACCCGCTGGCCATGGCTTCTATCAAAGTATTGGACAAGCCTTCGACGCGAGAGCTCAGCACATAGAGATCGGAATCGGCGTACCAGTCGGCTAGATTGCCAACACGTCCCGGCATGCTGACCCGGTCCCGCAGACCCAGCTCGTCCACTTGCTGCTCCAGTGCCTGGCGCTGCTCACCTTCTCCCAGAATGACGAGATCCCAGGTGGGAAAGAAATGCGCCAGTTGATGAAAGGCTCGCAGCAATATGTCGAATCCCTTGTGCTCATGCAGGCGGCCAACCGCCAGCAGGCGATGGCGTCCATTGCGCGCGGGTGGAGGCACCTGGGGTTCGCTGGTTTCCAGCGGCCAGCGCACCGCATTCGGAATCACGCACACCTTGGAGCCCGGCACGTTTTTTTCCAGCCACTCCGCCGTGCCTGCAGTGAGCGCCACAACGCTGCTGGCACGGGGATAAGCCCAGCGACGCATTTTCTGCCAGACGGAAGGCAATTCCTGTGAAGGGGGGTGGGTGTGCTCGGTAGCAATGACCCGGCAAGGCAGGCGGCGGGCTGCAGCGACAGCCAGCACGGACGAGGTGGTCATCATTCCCAGCACCACCTGAGGGCGCAGCTTGCGCATCAGCTTGCGCAGCCGCAGGATGCGGCGCAGATTGACCACCGCAGCCCCAAGTTTTCCGCTGCTCTCTCCGGCCAGGCCGAGCACACGGCGGTCCACGCCTTCCGGAAGTGGGTAGGCATCGGTGTCCGGGCTGCTTTGGGTGACCAGCGTCACCCGGCACCCCTGGGCAAGCCAGTAGTCGCACATATCAACCGCCACGCGCTCGGCCCCGCCTCCGCCAAGGGAATGAATCACGATCATCAAATGCGCTTGTTCAACCGGGTAATTCAACATTTCACCTGAAAACATCATGTAGTGACTGATGCCGCCGGCCGCCGCAATGCGACCGCCGTATAGCAGGCATAGGAGAGTGCGTACATCAGGCTGGTGGCCAGCATGATGCCGTGCACACCCATGACCGGTGCCAGCACGTGATTGAGTACCGCTTTCAGCAGGAAATTGGCCACGGCAATTCCCGCCATGATGCGATATCGGTTCTGGCTGGCCAACAACTGCACCAACACCAGCACACCAAAATAAAAAGGCAGTTGCAGCAGGCCCCAACGCAGAACCTGCGCAACTGTCCGGGTGTCCTCTGCGGTGAAGGCGCCCCGTTCGAACAGGAGGCTCACCATCCAGGGTGCCAGCCACCAGCCAACCAGCGTGACCAGGGCGCCCCCCAGGCCCATCAGGGCGGACCACTTGAGCGCAATCTTGCGTGCCCGTTCGGCATCCCCACGGCGTTGCACGTCAGCCAGCACCGGCAAGGCTGCCCGCCCCACCGAGGCGGCACCGAGACCCAGAAGCAATGACAGCAGCCGGCTAGCGTAACCCAGTGTGGCATTGGCGTTGGCACCCAGGTTCGCCGCAGTGTACTGATCAATCGGGCCGACAAAACTCATGGCCACCTGCCCCACCAGCATCACACCGGCCGCCTTGACCAGTTCCGGCCAGTGCTCCGAACTGAACCCCATGCGCGGCGCGCCAATCCGACCGTCCGCACGTGACGCCAGGTGCAGCAGCCAGGCCGACTGAATGAAATAACCGATCAATGTACCCCAAAGCAGCGGGCCCACATCCGACGCTGTGAAAGCAAGCATGACCCAGACCAGGATCACCACTGCCGGCACACTGTCCATCAATGTGTTGATATAGCGCTCACGTGCCCGCAGACGCGCCGCACTGAGCCCGGTCAGCAGGGTGAACAGAGCTGCGGGGGCAAAAGCCAGGGTGAGCTGCGAACTCATTAGCCGCGTTTCCGGGTCCAGACCGCTTCCGGCAACATCCAGCACCCAGGGCCAGGCGATGTAAGTGAGCGCCGCCAGCAACAGGCCGAGGGTCAGCACCCAGCCATGCAGTTCCGCCAGAAAGCGGCGACGTTTGACTGCATCATCATCTCGCGAGCGAACCAAAACGGGAATCAACACCACTGACAGGGCACCCACAATTGTGATGGGCAGCCAGTTGGCAAGTGTCATGGTGAACTGGTAGGCATCGACGGCCTCGCTCACACCGTACCGGTAGGCGACGGCCATTTCCTTCAGCGCACCGGCCGCCTTCCCGAGCAGGAGGAACACGGCCACACGGAATGCTCCGGAGAAAATGCGGCGATGGTCGGAATGCAGCCCCGAATAGCGGGATTTCAGGAACTTCACCTGCCGCGGCCCGTGGTCAACTAAGGAAGTCGGCGTACCAGGGCATGGCTGCCTTCAGACCTGCCTTGATGTCGAACTGCGGAGCATAGCCCAGCAAGCGGCTCGCCTTGCCGATATCTGCCTGAGAATGGCGGACGTCACCGGGACGGAAATCACCGTGACGCGGAGGGCGGTTGTACTCGATGCCTAACGCGCGCAGGTTTTCAGCCAGATATTCGAATAACTGATTCAGCGTGGTGCGACCGCCATAGGCTACGTTGTAGACCTGGTTCATACCTTGTTCAGTGGCCAGCGCAGCCAGGATATTGGCCTGGATGACGTTATCGATATAGCAGAAGTCCCGGCTGGTTTCGCCGTCACCATTGATGACGACTTCATCATTGCGGATCATCGCGGCAATCCAGCGCGGGATCACTGCAGCGTAGGCACCGTCAGGGTCCTGCCGGCGACCGAACACATTGAAGTAGCGTAGGCCGATGGACGGAGTGCCGTAGGAGCGGGCGAATACGTCGGCATATAGCTCGTTCACGTATTTGGTGACCGCATAGGGAGACAATGGCCGCCCGATGGCGTCCTCCACCTTGGGCAGCCCGGGGTGATCGCCATAGCTGGAACTGGAAGCTGCGTAGACGAAGGACTTCACCCGTGCATCACGCGCCGCAACCAGCATCCTGAGGAAACCGCCAATGTTGACCTCGTCGGTGGTCACCGGGTCTTCCAGTGAACGGGGCACGGAGCCCAGTGCCGCCTGGTGCAGAATGTGGTCCACCCCTTCCGCCGCGCCGTGACACACTTCCTGGTTACGGATGTCGCCTTCGATGAAGCGGAACCTCTTCCAGGCATCCTCCCCGACCTGCCCTGCAACTTCGTCCAGATTGTGCTGGTGGCCAGTGGAAAAATTGTCCAGACCAACCACTTCCTGCCCGGCTTTAAGCAGTGCTTCCACTAGATTGGAACCAATGAAACCGGCGCAGCCAGTCACCAACCAGCGCCGGGGTTGGGCCTGCAACAGGGCCATGGCTTCTTCGAAGGCCGTTGCAGCGCGTGGATCAGTCGTCATGTTCAAACTCATTTTCTGGATGCTCAAAGGCGGATGTCGGCTTCGTCGGCAGTCAATACGTATTTAAGGTCATACAGGACGTGTTCCGGCTTGCCCAGAGCACGAATGCGGGCGGCCCCCATTTCGCAGAACTGCTTGTGAGCAACGGCAATCACTATGCCGTCATACGCACCTTGCGCCGGTTCGTTTACCGGCTTGATGCCGTATTCCTGCACAGCTTCCTCCGGGTCCACCCACGGGTCGTAAACGTCCACGTCGATGTTGTATTCGGCCAATTCCGACACAATGTCCACAACCCGCGTGTTGCGCAGATCAGGGCAGTTTTCCTTGAAGGTGAGGCCCATCACCAGCACACGCGAACCCTGGACCTGAATGCGACGCTTGGTCATGGCCTTGATCAGCTGTGAAACCACATAGCTGCCCATGGAGTCGTTGAGACGCCTACCCGCGAGAATGATCTCCGGGTGGTAGCCGATGCTTTGCGCTTTGTGCGTCAGGTAGTAAGGGTCCACGCCAATGCAGTGCCCACCCACCAGACCAGGCCTGAAAGGCAGGAAGTTCCATTTGGTTCCAGCGGCTTCCAGTACGGCCTGGGTATCAATGCCCAGCCGGTTGAAGATAAGGGCGAGTTCGTTGATCAGGGCGATGTTGACGTCGCGCTGTGTGTTCTCGATCACCTTGGCCGCCTCGGCCACCCGGATGGAGGGCGCTTTGTGAGTGCCGGCGACAATGATGTCTGCGTAGAGACTATCCACCAGTTCGGCCACTTCCGGTGTGGAACCGGAAGTCACCTTGCGAATGTTAGTCACGCGGTGGTTCTTGTCACCGGGATTGATGCGCTCAGGGCTGTAACCGGCGTAAAAGTCTTCATTGAAACGCAGGCCGGAGACACTCTCCAGGACCGGCACACAAACTTCTTCGGTGGCGCCGGGATAGACCGTCGACTCATAGATGACAACATCTCCACGCTTCAATACTCGGCCAATGGTTTCGCTGGCCCGTATCAGCGGAGTGAGGTCCGGCTGCTTGTACTTGTCGATTGGCGTGGGCACCGTCACGATGAACACGTTGGCTTCCGCCAGCGATTCCGGATCGTGCGAGTAGCGCAGATGCACGGCTGCCGCGAGGTCGTCGTCTTCCACCTCCAGCGTGTGGTCGCGGCCTTCCTTAAGCTCATCGATGCGGCGCTTGTTGATATCGAAGCCCAGCACAGGGCGCTTCTTGCCGAACTCCACCGCCAGCGGGAGGCCTACGTAGCCGAGACCGACCACTGCTAGTTTCACGTCTTCGATTCGCAACATTTTTCTCCCTTTGCGTAATCCAGATATGCCGGCGCTGTGCGAACGCTTGCGCAAGCTGCGCGGCACCAATCAATTTTTGCCAGTGTGACGGCGGTGATAATCGCGCCCCAGCGAAGGCAGCAGCAGCCACGACGGCCGTCGCCAGGAAACCAACCTCGAATACAGCCAGATATAAACCCAACAGAACACGGCTATGCTGCCACAGAGTATCCAGGTGTTGTCCCACCAAATGGTTGCCGGAACAAGGCCGATGAGGGCCAGCACCCACAGGTAAGGTGACGTCATGGCATTGCACAATGCCGGTACCGCATGTCGCCTGTCGCGGCTGAATGTCACGCGGACCAGCCGCCTGAATACCAGTTGATGCAGATGCAGGGCGTCCGGCTGGTCGACCGGTACACCACGCTTGAAGCGCCTGCGCCAGATGGAGAACATGGTTTCGAATACTGGATAGAACAGTACGGCAAGCGCATAGAATGGCGACACGCTGGGGTTGCGCACCACCAGCTGAACGGCCAGCTCCGCAAGCATGAAACCCAGGAAATAGGCCCCACCATCACCCAGGAATACCCGCCCGAAGGGGAAGTTCCAGACAAGAAAGCCCAAGGTGGCCGATGCCAGCGCGGCGGCAATGAGGAAGATGGGAATATCCTGAACCTGCAGGGCAACCAGAGAAAGGGACAGCGCCATGAGCGTGGCAATCATGCCTGCCAGGCCGTTCATGCCGTCGACAATGTTCAGCGCGTGTGTGCACCCGCCCACGGCCACCATGGTGAACACCAGCGATACCGGCCAGAACGACAAAATCCAGTCTGCCCAGTCAATGCCCACACGGGAAACCCCCCCGAGGAACCACCAGGCAATGGCGGCGGATATGAACGCAGCCATCAGCCGTTTGCCCGAGCCGACGTCCTTGGTGATGTCCTCCAGCAAACCTGCCACAAACACCGGCATCGCGGCGATGAACAGCACCGGCCAGAGCCAGGTGAGCGTCATGTTGCTTGGGCCGAGCACCAGCAACCCCGCAAGACTGCCCGCCACGACCGCCAGGCCACCGACCCGCGGTGCGGCGCGCGAATGCATGGCCTGCGGTTTCTTGAGGTCGGAATCCCCCGTGAAAACGCCATGCCAGCGTTCCGAGGCAACGATGAGACCACCGACCATGAAGGCCACGATACAGATGTATAGCCAGGTAAGCGAACCCCAGAATTGAGGCGTAGTCACAAATTCCCCGTTCAGAGAGATGGTGAGTGTGAAAAGCGCTGAACGAGGCACCCTGCGAGCAAGACGCATGCCTGTTGCATGGGCGACTGGTTCAGCGCGACCCTATTATCGGATGTTTTTGTAACTGACACGCTCAGCACCGCGAAACAAATGCAACAAAAATATAGCCCGGGAAGGTCTGCCGTGGTGATTATCCGTTCGGAGTAGGTGCTGCGACCCCTGGCAAGATCCGGTAGGTTTTCGAAAATACAAAAAAAAACCCGAGATCAAAAGATCTCGGGCAAAATCCACCAAAGGAGGAGGGTGGAGGAGACAACCTTGGCATGTCGGGCTACGAGAGCATTTCTGCTCGAGACCGCGTGACCAGAAAACTAATCACGTTTCGACATCCGATAACTGAAGTTTATCGCAGCCTATTGTGCATTGCAAGAACTTTTTTGCTGCACTGCCACATTTTTATGTATCAAGATGTATCAAATGTGGCATTTCTGCACAAAGCGATTTCGCCGCAACTAGCGATAACCCTTAGTTAGGTGAATATTAACACCATCCTAGGGAAAACGCTAGTTTTTTCCCACACCCCTGCCACAGTGTCGCACGAATGGCATCAAGCAGGGCTTACAAGCGGTATGCAGTAGTGGTCATTACTTTGGACATCAGCCGCATGGCCAGCTTCACAGGGCCTGGCAGCGGTGCTGCTCCGTGATTCTCCGCCGTAGTGCGATGTTGTATTTCGTCATCGCGCATTTGCTCCACAATGCGGCGCGATCGGTCGTCCTGCGGGGGTAGCTGCTCCAGATGGCTGTCCAGATGTTGTTCCACCTGCCTTTCGGTTTCCGCCATGAACCCAAGGTTGTAAGGCACACCTGCCCTGCTGGCGATGGCTCCCAGGGAAAACGAACCCAGATACCACAGCGGGTTGAGCACACTGGGGCGGCTGTTCAGTTCTTGCAGGCGTTCATTGCACCAGACGAGGTGATCAACCTCCTCATCAGCCGCTTTATAGAGCACTTCACGAATTGCTGCATCGCGACAAAACAGGGCCTGGCCCCGATAAAGCGCCTGCGCACAAATCTCGCCTACATGGTTCACCCGCATTAGGCCGGCGGCATGACGCTGCTCAGCCGCGTTGAGGTTTTCACCCTTGGCGTTGAGGGGTTTCGGCCCCGCAGGGTTGGGACGCCCTTCTTGTGCCGAGCCATCGAGCACCTGCAGCGCCTTGCCGACCTCCGCCAGAATATCCTCCAGCGGGCTGCTGCGACGGACAAAGCCGGAGTGACTGTAGTTGCTGCTGTGTTCGACCATGTTTTCACCTTGAAGTTGAATCTTGGACAAGCTATTTTCCCACACGAACCAGTTTAGGCCAGGACAGCGGAGCCGGCTCTGCCGGCCTCCACCGGACGAACGTATTATCATTACCCATTCCCTTCTTCACCCTGACAGGAATCAAGCTATGCAATGCACCATCGACTGGGGCGGCCCAGAGGGTATGCTGTTCGTGGCGCGCACGGGCAGTGGCCACGTCACTGCAATGGACGGCGCCCCCGAGGGCGGCGGCAACAACCTCGCACCGCGCCCCATGGAAATGATTCTGGCGGGGGCCGGGGGCTGCGCTGCGTATGATGTAGTGCTGATCCTGCGCCGTGGCCGCCACGAAATCACCGGCTGCCAGGTGGAACTGGACGCCGAGCGCGCGGAAACCGACCCCAAGGTATTCACGCGCATCCACTTCACTTTCAACGTGACCGGCAAGAATCTGCCTGCAGCAGCCGTGGAGCGTGCCGTGAAGCTTTCTCATGAGAAATACTGCTCCGCCTCTGCCATGCTCGGCCGTACGGCAGAGATCACACACTCCATCAATATCATCGAGGCCTGATGGCCGACGGTAGTTTTTCCATGCAACAGTACGAAACCCTGATGCGCCACGTGTATGAACATGGCGACCAGAAAAATGACCGCACCGGCACGGGTACACGCTCGGTATTCGGCTACCAGATGCGCTTCGATCTCCGTCAGGGCTTCCCTCTGGTAACCACCAAGAAACTGCACCTGCGCTCCATAATTGTCGAGCTGCTTTGGTTCCTGCGTGGCGAGTCCAATGTGAAGTGGCTGCAGGATCGCGGCGTGAGCATCTGGGACGAATGGGCTGATGAGAATGGTGATCTCGGGCCGATATACGGTGTGCAGTGGCGGTCATGGCCGACACCTGACGGGCGTCATATCGACCAGATCTCCCAGGTGCTGGACCAGATCCGCAACAACCCGGATTCCCGTCGCCTGATTGTCTCGGCGTGGAACGTGGGCGAACTGGAAAATATGGCGCTACCGCCCTGCCACGCCTTCTTCCAGTTCTATGTGGCAAACGGCCGCCTGTCCTGCCAGCTCTACCAGCGCAGTGCCGACATTTTCCTCGGTGTGCCGTTCAATATTGCCAGCTACGCGCTGCTCACCCATATGGTGGCCCAGCAGTGCGACCTCGAAGCGGGTGATTTCATCTGGACTGGGGGCGATTGCCACCTCTACAACAACCACCTTGAGCAGGTGAAGCTGCAACTGTCCCGTCAGCCCTACCCCTATCCCCGCCTGCATATCAAGCGTCGGCCGCCCAGCCTGTTCGATTATGAATTCGAGGACTTCGAAATCCTCGACTATCAGCACCATCCCCATATCAAGGCACCGGTTGCCGTGTAGCTGCCTGCAATTGCCTTTTCGATGTGTGCACCGACGGCCGTGCGGGCATCTGCAGCACTTTTCCGGAGGATTCGAAGCCATGGTGGCTCCCATGAAACAGATCGTCGTCGCCTATGCGCGCAATCGCGTCATCGGTCGTGACAATGCCCTTCCCTGGCGCTTGCCCGGTGACCTGGCTCACTTCAAGCGCGTGACCATGGGTTGCCCCATCATCATGGGGCGCAAGACCTGGGAATCCTTGGGTCGCCCCCTGCCCGGTCGGCTCAATGTGGTCATCAGCCGCAACCCCGCATATCAGGCGGAAGGAGCAACGGTGTGCGGGTCACTCGAAGAGGCCGTCCAGGCCTGTGGAGATGCGTCACGCGTCTGCATCATCGGGGGAGAACAGCTGTTCCGCGAGGCCCTGAGTTCCGTTGACGAAATCATCGCAACGGAAATTCATGCCGATATCGGCGGCGATACCTTCTTTCCGGAACTGAATGCCCACGAGTGGCAGGAAACCGAGAGGCTGCCGCAGCCGGAAGAGAACGGCTTGCACTACGACTTCGTCACATTGCGACGCGTCTGACAAGAAAGAACAGGTGAAATAAAAGGCGGCCCGCAGGCCGCCTTTTCTGTTATAGGCAAAGGTCTCAGGCGTCAGCCGATTCCATGTAGGCTTCCATGGGCGGGCAGCTGCACACCAGATTACGGTCGCCCCAGGCGTTGTCCACGCGCGCCACCGGCGGCCAGTACTTGCCGGTACGCAGACTGGACACTGGATACGCTGCTTCTTCGCGGCTGTAATCGTGATGCCAGTCCGAAACCAGAAGCATCTGGGCGGTATGCGGCGCATTGCGCAGCACGTTGTCATCTGCGTCCTTTTCACCACGTTCAATCGCAGAGATTTCCTGGCGGATGGCAATCATGGCGTCGCAGAAGCGGTCGAGTTCCTCAAGGCTTTCCGATTCGGTGGGTTCCACCATCAGAGTGCCCGGCACGGGGAAGCTCATCGTGGGCGCGTGGAAACCATAGTCGACCAGACGCTTGGCGATATCCTCGTTGCTGATGCCGCATGCGTCCTTGATCGGACGAATGTCCAGAATGCACTCGTGGGCGACGTAGCCCTTCGGCCCTGCATAAAGCACTGGATAGTGCTCGCGCAGACGCGCGGCAATGTAGTTGGCGCTGAGGATGGCGTTTTCGGAGGCAGACTTCAGCCCCTGGGCTCCCATCATGATGATGTACATGTAAGAGATGGGCAGAATGCTTGCAGAACCGAAGGGTGCAGCCGACACCGGCCCAACCGTTGCGTTGTCGGGCAGCTTGCCGTCAGCACCGACCACACCGGGCAGGTAGGGAGCCAGGTGGGAACGCACGGCTACCGGGCCGACGCCCGGGCCACCGCCGCCATGGGGGATGCAGAAGGTCTTGTGCAGGTTCAGGTGAGAAACGTCGGAACCGAACTTGCCCGGGCGGGCCAGGCCCACCATGGCATTCATGTTCGCACCGTCCAGATAGACCTGGCCACCTGCGGCATGGACGCGCTCGCATATGTCGACGATGGCCAGTTCAAACACCCCATGGGTAGACGGGTAGGTGATCATGAGTGCGGCCAGACGGTCACCCACTTCGTCAATGCGACGTTGCAGGTCTTCAACGTCCACGTTGCCGTTCTCGTCGGATGCCACCACCACGACTTCCATGCCCGCCATCTGCGCGGAAGCGGGGTTGGTGCCATGGGCGGAAGCTGGAATAAGGCAGACATTGCGCTGATGCTGACCCTGGGCGCGGTGATAGGCGCGGATGGCCAGCAAGCCGGCGTATTCACCCTGCGCACCCGAGTTCGGCTGCAGGCTCACGGCGTCATAACCGGTAATGGCGCACAGCGCCGCAGACAGCTCTTCCACCAATTGCTGGTAGCCCTGCACCTGCTCTGCCGGTGCGAAGGGGTGAATCTGCGAGAACTCCGGCCAGGTGATGGGGATCATCTCGGCCGTGGCGTTCAGCTTCATGGTGCAGGAGCCCAGCGGGATCATGGTGCGATCCAGTGCGAGGTCCTTGTCGGCAAGCGAGCGCAGGTAGCGCAGCATGTCGGTTTCAGAGCGGATGCGCGAGAACACGGGATGCGGCAGCGGCGAGCTGCTGCGCAGCAGGTTCCCGGGCAGGCCATCGCCTTGCTCGGCAGCGATGGCTTCCACCGCCATGGTTTCCTTGCCCACACCGTTTGCAAACGCGGCTACCAGCGCATGGAGGTCTTCGAGCGTGACGGTTTCGTCCAGGGAAACGGCCAGGGTGGAATCATCGACAATGCGCAGATTGATACGGGCTTCGCGCGCTGCCTGAAGCACGGCGGCCGTGTGGCTGCCGGTTTCCACGCACAGCGTGTCGAAGTATGTGCGGTTGCGGGTGCTCAGGCCGAGCTTGGCCAGCGCCCCATGCAACCGGCCCGTATGCGACGCCACACGACGGGCAATGGCCTGAAGGCCCTTCGGGCCGTGCCAGACGGCATACATGGCGGCCATGACAGCCAGCAGCACCTGGGCGGTGCAGATATTGGAAGTCGCCTTTTCACGGCGGATGTGTTGTTCGCGGGTCTGCAGGGCGAGACGCAGTGCCGGCGCACCCTGCGCATCTTTGGAGACACCGACCAGACGGCCGGGCATATTGCGTTTGAAGGCATCACGACACGCCATGAAACCTGCGTGAGGGCCACCAAAGCCCAGCGGTACGCCGAAACGCTGTGCTGAACCCACTGCAATATCGGCTCCCCATTCGCCGGGAGGCGTGAGCACGGCAAGTGCGAGCAGGTCGGTCGCCACCGCCACCAGCGCACCCTGTGCGTGGGCGGCATCCACCAGTTCGCGGTAATCTTCAACCGCACCCAGGGTCTGCGGGTACTGCAGCAGAACGCCGAAGCACTCCGGCAGCCCGTCGGCCTCATTGCCGACCACAAGCTCGATACCCAGAGGCTCTGCACGGGTGCGCAATACTTCCAGCGTCTGCGGGTGGCAGTGTTCGGAGGCAAAGAAGGTGTTCGACTTGGAACGCGAACCGCGGCGGCAGAGCGTCATCGCTTCAGCTGCGGCCGTGCCTTCATCCAGCAGCGAGGCATTGGCGATATCCAGGCCGGTGAGGTCTGCCACCATGGTCTGGAAGTTCAGCAATGCTTCCAGGCGCCCTTGCGAGATTTCGGGCTGGTAAGGGGTGTAGGCGGTGTACCAGGCCGGGTTCTCGAGAATGTTGCGCAGGACGACATTTGGCACATGGGTGCCGTAGTAGCCCTGGCCAATGTAGTTGCGGAAGATCTCGTTCTTCTGGGCGATGGCCTTGAGTTTCGCCAGCGCTGCGCTTTCGGACCAGGGGCCCGGAACCTGCAGGGGAGACTCATCCAGGATGCTGGCCGGAACGATGTCATGAATCAGCTCGGACAGTGACGCCGCGCCGATGGTTTCCAGCATGCGCGCCCGGTCTTCCGCCGTGGGGCCGATGTGGCGGGCCTGAAATTCGGTATTGGGGTCGAGTTCGGAATACATGATTTAGAGCGATGCCTCGTAGCCGGCAGCGTCAAGCAACTTGTCCAGATCGGCAGGGTTGGCGGGTTTGATCTTGAAGATCCAGGTGTCGTAGGCAGCCTGGTTGATGAGGTCGGGCTGGTCGTTCAGAGCTTCGTTGAATTCAACAACTTCGCCTGCTACAGGCGCGTAGATGTCCGATGCGGCCTTCACGGATTCGACTACACCCGCCACGTCACCAGCTTCCAGTGTTGCGCCCACGTTCACGTCGCCGACGAATACGAGGTCGCCCAGTTGATCCTGAGCGTTGTCGGTGATGCCAACAAGGACCACGTCACCTTCAAGACGTGCCCATTCGTGGGAAGCTGCATATTTGCGATCGGTAGGAAGACTCATGTCACACCCCTAGAGAGAATTTACAAATGTCTGTTGTTTGTCCGGACGCTGTGCGCATTCCGGACGCCTTTGCGAATCAGAGATTGACCAGCACCTTGCCCTGACGGACAAAGGGCATGGAAGTGATGTCTGCAGGAACCCACTTGCCGCGAATTTCCACTTCAGCGGCCTCACCTGGCTGGGCACCCACCGGTACACGGGCCATGGCGATGGAAACGCCCATGGTGGGCGACATGGTGCCGCTGGTGACGACGCCTTCACCCTGCGCAGTGCGGACCTTCATGCCGGTACGCATCACGCCACGGTCACGCAGCTTGAGGCCGACCATTCCTTCGGTGGGGGTCACGCCTTCCAGCGCCTGCCGGCCGATGAAATCGCGACCTGCATCCTTGAAGGAGACCGTCCAGGCGAGACCCGAAACCAGCGGGCTGACGTCCTGGTTCATCTCATTGCCGTACAGATTCATGCCGGCCTCCAGGCGCAGCGTGTCGCGAGCACCCAGGCCACAGGGGCGTACCCCGGCAGCAAGCAGCTCGTTCCAAAGGGCTTCGATTTCCACCGCGGGAACGACGATTTCAAAGCCGTCTTCGCCGGTGTAACCCGTGCGGGCAACCATGACATCGCCGGCAAGCTGGGCTGCCGTGAACGGTGTGAGGGATTCGGTTTCTCCACGCCATTGCGGACGCACCTGCCAGACCATCTCGCGCGCCTGCGGACCCTGCACGGCCAGCATGGCCAGGTCGCGACGGGCCTTCACGGTGACGTCGAACCCTTCGCGTTGCGCCACGGTGTTGATCCATTCGAGGTCGGTGTCGGCCGTGCCGGCATTCACCACCAGACGCCAGGACTCAGGGCTGAAGAAGTAGACGATTAGGTCATCTATGACCCCCCCGCGATCGTTCAGCATGCAGGAGTACAGGGCCTTGCCCGGCAGCGAGAGCCGTTCTACATCGTTGGCCAGAAGACGCCGCAGAAAAGCCTTGGACTGGGCTCCCGAGATGTCCACGTTCAGCATGTGAGAGACGTCGAACATGCCGGAAGACTGACGCACTGCGTGGTGCTCTTCGATCTGCGAGCCATAGGCCACCGGCATATTCCAGCCGCCGAAATCCACCAGGCGGGCACCGGCGGCCAGATGTGCGTTGTAAAGGGGAGTGTGCTTGAGGTCTGCGGTCATGGACGAAAACTCCGGATAACAGGCTTGTAGAAATGGTCCGGCCCGGCCGTCAACCGGCCAAACCGCCCTTCTGTCCTTTTGCCTGAGAGTTGACCCGCAAACAGCGGATGTTCACCTTCGGCGCCCGCATTCGCAGCGCCTGGCCACGAGCGAGTCTCTCCAGAGTGCCGCCTTGCCCGCATGGTGGCGGGACAACGCAGGAGTGGTACGGGGTACCTGAGCGATTATGGGCGTTTGCGCCTTCGGTGGCCGCCTGATGCGGCACTCTCCCACTCTCTGCAGTGACAGCAAGGCAAAAGAATAACCGATAGCCGTCGCAGCGTACAGATCAGACTGTGATGGCGCGCCCACAGGCAACCGCCGACGACCACGCCCACTGGAAGTTGTAGCCGCCCAGCCACCCTGTCACATCGACCGCCTCGCCAATGAAATAGAGCCCTTCCACTTTGCGCGCCTGCATGCTGCGCTGATCAAGTTCGTCAGTATCCACCCCGCCACGCATGACTTCGGCCTTACGGTAACCGGCCGTGCCGCTGGGTGTCAGCCGCCAGTGATGGATGTTGTGTGCAAGTTTCTGCAGACGGCGGTCGGGAACATCCGCCAGGCGGGCCTGTGCCATGCCGCCCCCGGCATGCTCCAGCCACTGTTCTGCAAGACGGCGCGGCCAGAGCCGGGAAAGCACGGTCAGCAACTGCTGCCGGTTGCCCGGCTTGGCGGCCAGCAGCTCGGCAGCCAGGTCCTGACCGGGGGCAAGATCGATTTCTATGGCCTCGCCCGGGTTCCAGAAAGTGGAGATCTGCAGAATGGCAGGGCCTGACAGGCCTCGGTGCGTGAATAGCAGGTCTTCCAGAAAGGACACCACACTTTTGCCCTTCCCCCTGCCTTTTGCGCCGGATGAACCAGGCTCGTTACGCAACACAACCTCGAGGGCAACACCGCTCAACTCGGCGAACGGTGCCCATTGGGTGGCATCGAATACCAGTGGCACTAACGCCGGACGGGGCTCAACCACCTTGAGTCCGAACTGTCGCGCCACCTTCAGCGCAAAGTCCGTCGCACCCAGCTGCGGAATGGCCATGCCACCGGTCGCCAGCACCAGGCGAGGCACTTCCAGCCCCCCGCCCGATGTGTGCAGGCGGAACCCGCCCTCCACTTGTTCGATCTTTTCCACTGTGCACGGCATGCGCCACGCCACGCGCGCATCCTCACATTCGGCGCGCAGCATGTCGATAATGCGTTCCGAGGATTCATCGCAGAACAGTTGGCCCCGGTGTTTTTCGTGCCAGGCAATGCCATGGCGCTGCACCAGCTCCAGAAAATCACGGGGCCCGAAAGCGGACAAGGCCGAGCGGCAAAAGTGCGGGTTGCGCGAGACGAACTGCGCCGGAGTCGCGCCGATGTTGGTGAAGTTGCAGCGCCCGCCTCCGGAAATGCGGATTTTTTCGGCCAGCTTCGTTGCGTGATCGATGAGCACGACTTTCAGGCCACGCGCACCGGCCACGGCTGCCGCCATCATGCCGGCGGCACCGGCACCTATGATGGCAACGTCAAAACTGGCCCGAGCGTTCACCCTATGGCGTCTTCTTTGATGCAGTCCACGTAGTAGCGCTGCCGGCCGTCTTCGCCGATTTCCGTGCCCAGGCCGTGCACATAAGTTTCAAAACCAGGGAAGCGGGCATTGAACTCGCGCGCGAACTGCAGATAGTGAACGATGCGCTTATTGAAGCGTTCTCCCGGAATCAGCAGCGGGATTCCCGGGGGGTAGGGTGTGAGCAACACACCTGTGACGCGACCTTCGAGCTCGTCTATGGAGACACGCTCGGAATCCCTGTGCGCCATCTTGGCATATGCATCGGAGGGCTTCATGGCCGGAATCATGTCGCTCAGATAGACCTCGGTGGTCAGGCGCGCCAGGTCGTACTTCTTGTAGGCCTGGTGAATCTCCTGGCAGAGGTCACGCAAGCCCATGCGCTCATAAACCGGATACTGCTTGCAGAAATCCGGCAGGATGCGCCACATGGGCTGATTGCGGTCGTAATCGTCCTTGAACTGCTGCAGGGCGGTCAGCAAGGTGTTCCAGCGGCCCTTGGTGATGCCGATGGTGAACAGGATGAAGAAGGAATACAGGCCCGTCTTTTCGATGACCACGCCGTGCTCGGCAAGAAAGCGCGAGACCAGCGCCGCCGGAATGCCGGTTTCGGCGAAAGTACCGGAGATGTCCAGCCCTGGGGTGACAATGGTGGCTTTGATCGGGTCCAGCATGTTGAACCCTTCGGCCAGGTCGCCGAAGCCATGCCATTCATCGCCCGACACAAGCAACCAGTCCTCCCGGTGCCCGATGTCTTCCGCCGGCAGGCGGTTGGGCCCCCAGACCTTGAACCACCAGTCATTGCGACCATATTCGGATTCCACCTTGCGCATGGCGCGTCGGAAGTCCATGGCTTCGGCAATGCTTTCCTCGACCAGAGCCGTACCACCCGGGGGCTCCATCATGGCGGCTGCCACGTCGCAGGACGCAATGATGGCGTACTGCGGCGAGGTGGAAGTGTGCATCAGATAGGCTTCGTTGAAGACGTTGCGATCCAGCTTGCGGGTTTCCGAATCCTGCACGGTAATCTGCGACGCCTGCGATAGGCCTGCCAGCAGCTTGTGAGTGGAATGAGTCGCGAAGATCATTGCTTCCTTGCTGCGCGGGCGGCCTTCGCCAATGGCGTGCATGTCCTTGTAGAACTCGTGGAAGGCGGCATGCGGCAGCCAGGCTTCGTCGAAGTGCAGGGTGTCGACGTAACTGCCCAACCGTTCCTTGATCATTTCGACGTTGTAGATCACCCCGTCGTATGTGCTCTGGGTAAGCGTCAGGATGCGGGGGCGCTTGTTTTTCGCGCGGCTGGCGAAGGGGTTGGACTCAATCTTGCGCTGGATGTTCTCCGGCTCGAATTCCTCCAGGGGAATCGGCCCGATGATGCCCAGGTGATTGCGCGTGGGCCGCAGGAACACGGGAATCGCGCCCGTCATGGTGATGGCGTGCAGAATCGACTTGTGGCAGTTGCGATCAACCACGACCACGTCGTCGTTGGCCACGTTCGCGTGCCAGACGATCTTGTTCGAGGTGGACGTGCCATTGGTCACGAAGAAGCAGTGATCCGCGTGGAAAATACGCGCGGCGTTGAGTTCGGATTCTGCCACCGGCCCGGTGTGATCCAGCAGCTGTCCCAGCTCGTCCACCGCATTGCAAACGTCGGCGCGCAGCATGTTCTCACCAAAGAACTGGTGGAACATCTGCCCCACCGGGCTCTTCAGGAAAGCCACCCCGCCCGAGTGGCCGGGGCAATGCCAGGAATAGGAACCGTCGGCCGCGTACTTGAGCAGCTCACGGAAAAAGGGCGGCGCCAGGCTGTCGAGGTAAGCGCGCGCCTCGCGGATAATGTGCCGAGCGACGAACTCGGGCGTGTCCTCGAACATGTGAATGAAGCCGTGCAGCTCCCGCAGGATATCGTTCGGGATATGCTGGGACGTGCGAGTCTCGCCGTACAGGTAGATGGGGATCTCGGCATTGCGGAAACGCAGCTCCCCGATGAAAGAGCGCAGGTTCTTGATTGCCTTGGCCACATCTTCAGGCGAATCGACATCGAATTCCTCGTCGTCGATCGACAGGATGAACGCGCTGGCGCGGCTCTGTTGCTGCGCAAAGGAACTGAGGTCGCCGTAGCTGGTCACGCCCAGCACTTCCACGCCCTCGGCCTCAATTGCTGCCGCCAGCGCCCGGATACCAAACCCGGACGCGTTCTCGGAACGGTAATCTTCATCGATGATGACGATGGGAAATCGAAACTTCATGCCATGGCTCCTGCTAGGTGCGCGGTAGAGTCACGCCGCGCTGGCCTTGGTATTTGCCCTGACGATCGCGATAGGAGGTTTCGCAAACCTCGTCGCTTTCGAAGAAGAGCATCTGGGCACACCCTTCGCCGGCATAAATCTTGGCCGGCAA
This sequence comes from Alcaligenaceae bacterium, assembly GCA_029263795.1. Lineage (GTDB taxonomy): Bacteria > Pseudomonadota > Gammaproteobacteria > Burkholderiales > Burkholderiaceae_B > Yanghanlia. The sequence goes on along the minus strand of JAJUFI010000004.1, from coordinate 7,146 downwards.
TGGTGTGGTGTTGGAAAACTCCAGCGTGACATGGCCTTCCCACTCGGGTTCCAGGGGCGTCACGTTGACGATGATGCCACAGCGGGCATAAGTGCTCTTGCCCAGACAGACCGTGAGCACACTGCGCGGAATGCGGAAATATTCAACCGTGCGGGCCAGGGCGAAGGAGTTCGGCGGAATGATGCATACGTCGCCAACAAAATCCACGAAGGATTTTTCATCGAAGGCCTTGGGGTCGACGATGGTCGAATTGATGTTGGTGAAAATCTTGAACTCATTAGCGCAGCGAACATCATAACCGTAGCTGCTAGTGCCATAGCTGACGATGCGCTCACCATTCACGGAGCGAACCTGGCCAGGCTCGAACGGTTCAATCATGCCGTCGGCGGCCGCGCGCCGGATCCAGCGGTCACTCTTAATGGTCATGGCCTCACTCAACCCTTGAAAATGGCGCGTATTTTAGCCCCTTAGCCGTAGCGCCACGATGTCAGTTCTGTGTTTCAGGACGTCTTTCGCGCGAAAACCAACGGTATACCAGGGCAAGGCCGTTGATGGTTCCCACACTGGCTTCCACCGTCAGCCCACGCGCAAGCCGATAACTGGCCTGAGCCACAGTGCCGGTATCCGACAGCGCCTGCCGGATGCTGATCGTCACCCCTGAACTCAGCCGCTTGCTGATATTGATGAAACGCCGCTCAATGTCGCTGGTTCCCGTATCGAGACCACTGACCACGCTTTCCACCGGAAGGACGCTGGCCACGCTGCCCATACCGCCGGAACGCATACTCACTTCATCAATGCCGAAACGACGGTAAAAAGGTTCCCCATCGCTCAAAAAGGAAGAACCCACCGAAAACAGCAGGGCCATGTCGCCACCTGAATCATTGGGGCCATGGCCCAGCAGTAGCCAGGACAGTTTCTCAATTTCACTGACCGCCGGATAGGAAACCAGCTCGATGCGCGGATTGCGCGCCGTGCCCGCCACCCGTACCCCGGCTTCCACGGCAAGCCCCGTGCGCAAGGCCTCGATGTCCAGAACCGGCCGCGTGATATCGCCCTGGAAGGTGATCGCGCCGCGGCGCAGCTGCAGCCGCTGCCCGTAAGCCTCAATCGCACCGCCGCGGGTGCGCAACGCCCCCATGCCCGTCAGCTTGCCGTCTCGCATCAGCACCCGCATATTGCCCACCAGACCGGAGTTCAGCCCGTAGCCGGTCAGATAGAAACGTGGGCCCAGATCGACTTCCATGTCCAGCGTGACGCCCAGGGGAACACTGGGTTCCTTCTGCTCACCTACCCTGACCACGACCACATCGCTGTCCACCGTCGGGATGCCCCCCAGCATGTCGAGGTCGAACCAGCCAGCATCGGCAGTCAGCTTGCCGCTGATGGCAACATCGGGAAGGGTGGCTTCCAGCCGCAGGTCTCCGGTCATCATGGCGTAGCGGTCAGCGCGCTGCAGTATGGGAAAACGGTACAGGGCCACATTGATCAGCCCGCGCGATTCCAACAGATTCCAGTCGCCTGTGACGGTCAGTTTCCCGCCCTTGGCGTCAGGATTAGTATTGACCCACTCCGAGGTACGCCATTCTTTCGGTTCGGCGCGCAGCCGCGCTGGGAATTCCAGTTTTTCCAGCAATAGCCTGTCGTTCTCCAGCCTGGCCTGAAGAGTACCGTCCAGCAGGCGCACCCCTTGGTCAATCATTACCACGCGCAGCTTGTCGCCCTGAATGGTGCCCTCTGATGCCCAGCTGCCGTCGGGCTTGCTTTGCAGCTGAACCTTTGCCTGCACGGCTCCGCCTATGTCCAGGGAATCGCCCACCAGCAGGCTGGTCCAGCCCAGGTCGGCCAGGGCGGCCTCCACCTGCACGGTTTTCACGTCGGCCGGGTCCAGGAACAGGCCGCCGCCGGCAGTCGCATGCGCGACAGTGTTTGCCGTAGCCTTGACGCTGCCCATGCGCCGGCTGCTGGCAACGAGCGCGGCCTCGACCCGGCTGCGCGCATCCGCTGCGCGGGTAAATGCCACATCAAGTTGAAGGTCCTGCAGCTGCAGCGGGAAAGGCATTTCGCCCGGCACCATGACATCGCCCGACAGGCGGCGCAATTGGATGCGGCCCTCGTGTGCGCCCGCGAATGCCAGCTTCCAATTTAGCCCGAAGGCAAGTTCCCAGTCATCGGCCGACCGCGCACCCTTGACTTTGACACCACCTTTTTCATTGCGCTGCAGCGCTGCAATATTGAAGTCTGCACCGAACTGCTGCAAGGCTGCGGGCGACATAATGAAGCGGGCAATGCTGCCTTCAGTCTGCCATCCACCCACTCCACCGCGGGAGCCAATATGGCGCATGTTGAGCATTGTGCGGTTGTGAACGTTGAACGCCAGTTCCGCCGGACCGACCGTCCACTGCCACTGGGGCGCCTGTGCAGCGGGAAAGTAACCCAGTTCCAGAGGGGAACCCAGACGCATGCCCAAATGGGCATGTTGCACCTGCAGAACGGACAAGCGACCCCGCCAGCCTTCCGGTGCGCCGCCCCAGCCGCCTTCCGCCTTCAACTGCAATTCCACGGGGGCAGAACCCAGCTCCTTCCCCGCAGGCACAACGGGGGCGTAACGCCCCTGCAGATCAATCGTGTGCGCGGCTACACCGCCGGTAAAGCTACCCCTGGCACTCACCCCGCCCGGCAGGCCCGGCCAGAATTCTTTCAGGCTTGGCGCCTGGATATCCAGTTCCAGCCTACTATCCGCAGGGCCCAGCCCTCCCTTGCTGCGCACATGGCTGCCACCCAGGGTCAGGTCCATGTCCAGCCGATGCACCGCGACTTCGCTCACCCCGGGCGGCAGAAATGGCCGCGGTGCGGGCGTACGTTCCCGCGAAGACTCTTCCGCCGTTTCGCCGGACTGCGCGCGGCTGATTACTTCCGCCTGGTCTGCTTCCGGACCACCCGCCCAGACATCCTGCAGGCCTACCGAAACATTCAGCCCGCCGGCCAGTGCCTGCTCATTCCACTTCGACCCCTCGTGAAACTGCAGCTCCAGGCCGATATCGCGCACCACCTGGTTCGAGTCAAGCTGCAGGCGAAATTGGCTGTCGAAGCTCAACACAGCGGGGGGAATCAGGCCCCCGGCCAGATGTCCAGCGTCCAGGGCGCGCGCGGCCAGTTCACCTTCCAGAACGGCCCATTCGCTTCCAGAAGCCGTATCACCGAGCTTTGCCTGGGCATTCAGCGAGGAGCCATCCGGCAGGCGCAAGTCCAGGGCAGCACTGCGCAATGGCATGCTGGCCTGGGGCAGCAGTTCTGCCCGTGCTTCCAGTTCCATGCCCTGTCCGCCACCTTCCAATGCAATTGACAGACCGTCGAGCGAGCCCTCGGCCTGAGCATGCAGCTCCACAGGACAGTGACTCGCAGCCAACCCCGCCAGCCAGGCAGCAAGGTCGTCCTGCTGTCCCTGCGCCAGCGGCAACGTGGGCATTATCTGCCGGAAACAGACCGGCGCCCCCGGCCTCAGCCCGTTCACGCGCGCATCCATGTCGAGCGCAACAGGCCAGGGTGCATGCAGAGCCTGGAGGTTTGCTTCCCCCTGAAGATGGGCCTCCACGCTGTCATTCGCCAATGACAAGCCGCGCAGCCACAGCTGGGCACGGGTTTCAGTCAGCGCCAGAGCGGCTTCGAAGTCTTCCAGCGTCATGGGCAGAGGCCGGCCATCCTGCGTGAGAATCAGCTCACCCAGGGATACGGAATCGGCCCGGATCGTGACCGGCAGCTCCGGCAAGGCAAACGGTTCTTCGGGGGATTCCTCCTCCTCAGGATGAGGCAGGGAGCGCAGATCCACCCAGGCTGTTCCGGCGCTGAGTTTCAGCACATGCAGCCGGCGTTCTATCATGCTCCGCCAGTCGGCCCGGAGTTCCACCTGCTCCAGTCGCAGGCTGAGCGCCGGAAAGTCCAGAGCAAGGTCGCCCACCCGCAGGCCGCTCCAGACGCTCCCCTCCACATCGCGGATACGGCCATCCATGGCCTCGACTGCCGTGGTGAGCGCCCAGCGGCTGCCGGGCGCCGTCACCAGCACCCACATGAGGAAGGCGGTCAGCACCGCCAGAAACAGGACGATTACCGGGCCGGCGATGAGGGTGCTGCGACCCAGCCAGCGAAACATGCGCATCAGAATGCGATACCCAAGGAAAAGTGCAGCCGCAGGCGGCGGTCTTTTTGCCCCCAGGCCAGATCCATGAAGAAGGGCCCAGCGGGCGTGACAAAGGCCGCGCCCAGGCCATAACCCAGATGCAGCTTCATGTCACGGAAGGACTCAGCGGCATCGCCTGCGTCAATGAAGGCACTAACACCCCATTGCTCGTTGATGTAGTGAATGTACTCCACACTCGCCACTGCCATTGCGGGTGCGCCATATGTCGCATCACCACGCTGGATGCCGATGCTGTCGTAATTGTAGCCGCGTACGGAGCGCGCACCGCCGATGCGGTAGCCGAAATCCTGTGGAAGACGGTCGGTGTGGGACCATACTTTGCCGACCTGACCACGCAGCGTCAGCACATCGCGCTCACCGATGGTCCACCATTTCTGTGCCCGCAGACTGGCCCGGTAAAAGGGCTCGCCCTTGTCCAGGGTGACGCCGGCTCCCAGCCCCACGTCTATCAGATTTCCTTCTCTGGGATCATATTTGGAATCCACATCACGACGCAGCCATTGCCAGGTCCCGACCAGCGTCGGTACGGTGAAGTCCTCAGCGCCGTCAATGCGCGTTCTGTCATGGGCCGCCACCACACCCCACTGTGTTTCGTACTCTACTCGGCTGTCGCCCGCCGCCTGGCGTTCCTGCCTTCTCTTCCACCCGACACCATAGCGCTGGTTATCCACGCCTTCGATGTCGGAATGCTCGTAAAGCACCCCGAAGCTGTCCTGATAGCCGCTCAGGGTGGGCGGCAGGTGCACGTCGAAGAATGCACGCTGCCGATGGCGGTTCACCCCCAGACCTGTTTCTATGGCCACCGGAAGCCCCGCCACGATATTTTGCTGGTATAGCGCTTCCACACCCACCCCGTGGTCGCTATCCACACCCAGAGAAGACGTGAAGCGACGCGCGGGTGCTTCGGAAACCTGAACCCGCACCGGCAGTTCGACTTCTCCATTCGGAAGATCACGGCGGTCAGAACCTTCTGCGTCCAAGGTGACGAAGGCCCCCCGGAAGAAACGGGTGGACTGCAGTGCCTGCTGCCAATCATCAAGGCGGTTCTGATCATAGGGCTCCCCCGGGGCGTAGCGGACGTAACGCTCGATAAGGCTGGCAGGCACCCGCCTCAGGCCCAACACCTTCATGGGCCCCATACGCACCCTTGGGCCGCTGTCCACATCCACTTCGAGATCGGCCTGGGCCTCCTCGGCATGGATGGTGGCCTGGGAATGCGTAATGCGCGCGAAATAAAAATCACGTGTGTTGATCTCGTCCAGCAGGGTGGTCTTGGCGTTGCTCCACTCGCTGTTGATGAATGTTTGGCCTGCTTTCAACGGCCACACCTGCCGGGCATTCTCAACCCTGTGTTCGAAATCGGGCGTGGCCACCTGCCCCTGGAAGCGCAGGTCAACATTGCGGACAGCAGTGCGCGGACCAGGCTCAATGATGATGTCCCAGGTCTCGCCCATGTAATCCTGCCCCACCTCCAGCGTGACGACGGACGAAAAATAGCCCTGGGTTTCCAGGGCGGAGACGGCTGCATCGTGCGCGCGCCTTCGCAGGCGCTCCACTTCGCCCCCATCCTGGTCTTCCGCCAACCGTGTGATGGCTTCGACTGCACCGTTGATGGCTGCCAGCGCTGCCGGCGGCACCCCGCCCGGATCAATGACAACCTCCGGGCGCGAAGCCGCCCATGTCACCGAGGACATGCCCAGCAAAGCTGCGAGCCATACGAGGCGGGGCACCATGAAGTCAGCCTTTGCGGGCGACCACCGTGGGCGTGAAGGCGGAACGGTCTTCAGGCAGAATCGACACGTTGGCAGCCAGGGCGCGCGCAATGGCATGGTAAGAACGCGCCACTTCGCCATCGGGTTCCGCCACCACGGTGGGGCGACCGGAATCGGTCTGGCTGCGTATGCTCATTTGCAGAGGCAACGCACCCAGCCATGGCACATGGTATTGCGACGCCATGTTGCGGCCCCCATGTTCACCGAAAATATGTTCGGCGTGACCGCAATTCGAGCAGATGTGGACCGACATATTCTCGATTATGCCCAGTACCGGCACGTTCACCTTCTGGAACATGCGCAGCCCGCGCCGCGCATCGGCAAGGGCAAGATCCTGGGGCGTGGTGACGATGACTGCACCCACCAGGGGCACTTTCTGGGAAAGGGTCAGAGCTATATCGCCCGTGCCGGGGGGCATGTCGATGATGAGGTAGTCGAGGTCATCCCACTGGGTTTGCGTGAGCAACTGGGTGAGCGCCTGCACCACCATGGGGCCGCGCCAGATTGCGGGCGCATCTTCGTCGATCAGAAAGCCGATGGAATTGGCCTGTATTCCGTGGCCCACCACCGGGCCCATCATCTTGTTTTCCAGGTTCTTCGGCTTGTCCGACACGCCCAGCATGATGGGTACGCTGGGGCCGTATATGTCGGCATCCAGCAGGCCCACGCGGGCGCCCTGGCGGGACAGCGCCAGGGCGATGTTCACGGAGGTCGTGCTCTTGCCTACGCCGCCCTTGCCTGAAGCCACCGCAATGATGTTGCGGACATTGGGCAAGGGCCGCAGGCCTGTCTGTACGGCATGAGGAATGATTTTGGTCGCCAGGCGAATGCTGCCCGGCTCCATGCCGTCCTCGCGCAACGCGGTTTCAATTCGTTTCACCAATTCCGGATCGCCATTGTCTACCGGGTAGCCCAGCGGTACAGTTAAGGAGATCCGCTCTCCGTCCATGCGGATATCGCAGTCACCCGCCTTAACGGCAAGAGACTTGCGGGTATTTGGGTCTAGCACCTTTTCCAGGGCGACGACGACTCGGTCGGGGTTCACAGTCATAGAGACACACTTCCTGTTCAGACAGGATCAAGAATACCGGATCGGGGGAACTTTTTACCCCACGAGGGATTCTCAATCGATACGATGAATACATTTAATCAAATTATCCGCGGCATCCTGTTTTT
>JAJUFI010000230.1 GCA_029263795.1 Alcaligenaceae bacterium | reverse complement strand
GGCGACGATGGGCACGAAAATCGCAAGCGTTAACCATGGAAATGTAGAAGACGCCATATCGCTAGCCATCAGTGAACCGTCAGCACGAAAAAGGTTAATAAAGCCATGATCCCGATGATCATTGCAAAGGCGTAGTGATAAATGTAGCCGGACTGCAGATGGCGGCTCAGTGCTGCCACCCAGCCCACCACACGGGCGCTGCCATTGACGACCAGACCGTCGATCAGGCTGCGATCACCACCCTTCCAGAACCCGTGGCCCAGGCAGCGGGCGCCACGTGCAATGACCTGCTCGTTGAACCAGTCCGCGTAGTACTTGTTCTCGAGGATACGATTGATACCGGACAGCGCGGAGTAGATCTTGCCAGGCAGAGCCGGGTTTGCCACGTACAGGTACCACGCGACCACCAGACCAGCAACCATGAGCCAGAACGGCACTGTCACGAAGCCATGCAGTGCATAGGCCATCCAGCCGTGCCAGTGGCTTGCAAGCGCAGCCATGGCGGGATGCTCGGGCAACACGCTGATGACGCCATCGAAGAAGCCGCCAAAGAGCATGGGCTCGGCGAAGAAGATACCGGCAATAACCGAGGGCACAGCCAGCACCACCAACGGCAGCGTGACAACCCAGGGAGATTCGTGGGGATCACCCGAGTGACCATGACTGTGATCATCATGCCCGTGCGCCTGAGGATGCGGCGGATTGCGGAACCGCTCGGGGCCATGGAAGACCAGGAAGTACACCCGGAAGGAGTACAGCGAGGTGACGAAAACGCCGATCAGGGTTGCATAGTAAGCATATTGGGCGCCCCAGACATTGGCTGCACCGGCCGCCTCGATGATCTGCTCCTTGGAGTAGAAACCAGAGAAGAAGGGTGTACCGACCAGCGCCAGAGTGCCAATAAGGAAGGTGATCCAGGTAATGGGCATGTACTTGCGCAGGCCACCCATGTTGCGGATGTCCTGATCATGATGCATGCCGATGATGACCGAACCTGCACCCAGGAACAGCAGCGCCTTGAAGAAGGCGTGCGTCATCAGGTGGAAGATGGCGCCGGCATAAGCCGAAGCACCCAGGGCGACGGTCATGTAACCCAATTGCGACAAAGTGGAATACGCAACCACACGCTTGACATCGTTCTGAATGACGCCCAGCAGCCCGAGGAACAATGCGCCAGTGGCACCCACCACAATGATGACGGAGAGTGCTGTGGAGGACAGCTCGAACACCGGCGAGAAGCGCGCCACCATGAAGATGCCGGCCGTCACCATCGTTGCGGCGTGAATCAGCGCAGAAATCGGGGTCGGGCCTTCCATGGAGTCGGGCAGCCAGGAATGCAGCGGCACCTGAGCCGACTTACCCATTGCACCCACAAACAGACAGATACAGGCAACGGTCAGCAGTTTCCAGTCGGTGCCGGGGAACGCGACGCCAGCCAGCTCCTGGCTGCGCGCGAACACTTCACCGTAATGAACGCTGCCTGTGTATGCAAACAGAAGACCAATGCCCAGCAGGAAACCAAAGTCACCCACGCGGTTGATCAGGAAGGCCTTCATGTTGGCGAAGATGGCGGTTGGGCGGGTGTACCAAAAACCGATCAGCAGGTAGGACACCAGACCAACGGCTTCCCAGCCGAAGAACAGCTGCACCATGTTGTTCGCCATCACCAGCATCAGCATGGAGAAGGTGAACAACGAAATGTAGGAGAAGAAACGCTGGTAGCCGGGGTCGTCAGCCATGTAGCCGATGGTGTAGATGTGGACCATCAGCGAAACGCCGGTGACGACGACCATCATCATGGCCGACAGATTGTCGATCAGGAAGCCGAGCTGCATCGGCGTGGTGCCGATGACCGTCCAGGTGTACAGGACACCGTCATAGGTATGGCCACCTACCGTCTGGAACAGTGTGATTACCGAACCGATGAAGGAAAGGGCCACCAGGGCGATGGTGATGACATGGGCCCCACGGCGCGAAACACCGCGCCCAAGGAAACCTGTACCGAATAGACCGGTGAGCAAGGCACCCAACAAGGGCGCCAGCGCGATCAACAGATAAAAGCTTGGAGAATTCATAGTTTGCGCAACCCCATCAACCCTTGAGCTGGTCCAGTTCTTCGACGTTGATCGTGTTCATGTTGCGGAACAGGAGCACAAGAATCGCCAGACCGATCGCGGCCTCAGCAGCTGCAACGGTCAGCACGAAGAACACAAAGACCTGGCCGGCGGTGTCGCCGAACCACGTGGAAAACGCCACGAAATTGATGTTGGCGGCCAGGAGCATGAGCTCGATGGACATCAACAGAATGATCAGGTTGCGGCGGTTCAGGAAGAACCCGAAGATCCCGATGGTGAAGAGTATCGCCGCCAGAATCAGGAAATGAGCGAGAGTCAGTGTCATTTTGCTTCCCCTTGGGCGCCGCTG
>JAJUFI010000052.1 GCA_029263795.1 Alcaligenaceae bacterium | reverse complement strand
TTGGCACGGCCATCTTTCTGGTCACACAAGGCCTGCGTCACAACCAGCCCATAATCGGCGGCTGATCGGGGCTGGCTGCGGCAGTATGCGCGGGCCGGGCCGTGGGTGGCAGGCCGGCTCAACCGTCCTGTTGCGGGTGTACACGTCTTTGCTGCGGCGTCGGCCTACTTCAAGCCGGCGCCGCCTGCCTAAGGCGTTTTCCAGGCCATCACATTCTGGTTGGCCCCTCCCTGCCCCACATTCACCACCTGAGTCTGCGTCTTACCCATGTAGGTGGCCTCCACCTTGTACTTGCCCGGCTTCAGCTTGGCTAGGAAATAAGGCCCCGCCGCCGGGACCTCCATCACCACATCTCCGGCCTCGTTCTTGATGAGCAGATTGACATCTGCCACATAAGGGCGCGACCCTTCCCCAGCGTCTTCCGCAAAAACCAGGGAAAGTGGATAGCCGGCTTCTGCCTGCTTGAAGGCCGCCGCTCCGTCCTCTCCAAAACCCCCGGTCACATATTCAATGCCATTGGCGGTTTTCGGTTCCGGCAGGCCTGACTGCGCCCAGGAAGTGGAAGAAAGAGCTAGGGCCAGGGCACCGGCTGCACCCAAATGGATGAATCTGCATTGTCGTTTCATGTTTCTTCCTTGGTGAACAAATCGGGACATACAGCATCAGCACATATCAGGCCCATTTCCCCTGAATGGCCGGTCCTGAACAAATCCACCACATATGCACAAAAATACATATAATGCGACTCATTCCTATTTCCAATAACCTGTATCTTCATCGGCGAAACATGAAAATTGCCCCCACGCTCACGCTTCTGAGTGCTGCACTGCTCGCTTCTGCACCAGCTACAGCCTTTGAACTCGAACACAGCGAAGGCGTTCTTACGCTTCCTTCCCCTCCACAGAAGATCGTGAGCTTTGAACTCGGGGTGCTCGACACCCTGACTGCACTGGACATCCCCGTAGCCGGCGTACCAAAATCCCAGTACGAAGGAGCGCTCGCACAGCACAAAGAAACACGTGTGGTGGGCACCTTGTTCGAGCCTGATTATGACGTTCTGAAGGAAATCAAGCCCGACCTCATCATCGCCGGCGGGCGTTCTCAAAAAGCCGTTCCCGAGCTCAGCAAACTGGCGCCCACCATCGGCTTCAAGTCTGATCCGAATTCATTTCTTGCCGACTTCCATGAAACGAATCTCGCCCTGGCCAAGGCATTCGGGCGCGAAGAACAGGCCAAGGCGGCGCTCGCGCAAATCGATGGCACATTGAAGGCCCTGCAAGAGGTCAACAAAGGCAAAACGGGCGCGTTTCTGTTCACCATCAGGGGCAATGTAATACCCCACGTCCCCGGTGACCGCTTTGGCTACGCCTACGAACTGACTGGGCTGAATTCCGTTCTGCCGGCCAAGGACCCGAACGCACCCGTAGTACCGCGTCCCGAACCTGGTTCTCCTGAAGCCAAGGCGGCTGCCGAAGAGCGGGCGAGAACCGTGGCCAAACTGGCCGCTGCAGAGCCAGACTGGCTGCTCGTGCTTGACCGCGGCGCCATCAACGGTGGGGAGCACACAGCAAAGGCGACTCTGGAGCAACACCCCGAACTCAGCAAGACAAAAGCCTTCCAGGACGGCCGGGTGGTTTACCTCGACCCCAATGGGTGGTACGTGATTGGCGGAGGCCTGAACAACCTGCGACAAATCAGCGAAGACTTGCTGGCAGCCATGAAGAAGTAAGTACTGTGTATTTTTGACGTCGCAGCTGTGCGTATTGCTGAAGTGAGCTGCGCGCACTTTTTGTCGTCAGAGTGACTTGCATTTTGGGCACCGAAGCGATACTGTATGTCCATACAGTATTCGGAGCTCATCATGCAGGTCCTCCCCATCAAAGGCCGTGGCAGCCTTTCCAACCAGGGCTCGCGTTTCGCCGCATACACGCGCGAAGCTTTCTTCGACGACTGGGCCACTTTCTCCGGCGCAACGGCTGCCCACCAGGCAGAAATAGCCAAACCTGCCGTCCAGGCAAGCGCCCAACCGGCGCCAGGTGTGGCCAGCGTGAACACCGGGCCTTCTACACCGCTGCCCGTACGCCCTGCCACCACCGTCAGTGCGGAACACGCCCGCACCATCATTTCACGCAACACTTCGCCCGACATTCCCTTTGATCAGTCCGTGAATGCTTATCGCGGGTGCGAGCACGGTTGCATCTATTGCTACGCGCGTCCTAGTCACGCGTATCTTGATCTCTCCCCCGGGCTTGATTTCGAAACGCGGCTCTATGCCAAGTTAAATGCTGCAGATGCTCTGCGCAAGGAATTGTCCCGCAGCAGCTACGTGCCCAAGTTGATTGCTATGGGCACCAATACCGACCCCTATCAACCCATAGAAAGGCGTTTACGCATTACCGCCTCCCTGCTGGAAGTTTTCGACGATTTCAACCACCCGGTCAGCATCACAACAAAATCCACACTCATCACGCGCGACATACCGCTATTATCCAGGCTTGCACAGCGCAGGTTGGTGCGTGTGTCAATGTCAATCGGCACTTTGAACCGTGAACTCGCGCGGCGCATGGAACCACGTGCCGCCACCCCGGAAGCCCGGCTACAGGCCGTGCGTGCGCTCAGGCAGGCCGGAATTCCAGTCAGCGTCATCATCGCTCCTGTCATACCGGCCCTGAACGATCACGAACTGGAACGGGTGGCTATTGCGGCGGCGGAAGCTGGTGCGCAGGAAGCCACCTACATCTTGCTGCGCCTGCCCCGGGAAGTGGCCGGTCTCTTCAAGGAATGGCTGCAAGCGCACTACCCCATGAAGGCGGCCCATGTCATGAATTTGCTACGCACCATGCGGGGCGGGCGGGATTACGACGCCGACTTCACCCAACGTATGCGCGGCAATGGCATACATGCCAACATGCTGCGGCAGCGTTTTGCACGTATCTGTGCCCGCACCGGCCTGAACCAGCAGCGCATCACCTTGGACACTTCCCGCTTTTGCCCACCCGGTCAAACGCGGCAACTAGGCTTATTTTGAGGCCACGCCGGTTTCACATGCCTTCGACGGCTGGGTAAAACTCCTGGTTCTCGCGCTGCATCCGCAGGTAAACATCCTTGAGCACGTTATTTGCCGCGGAACGAAAACCTTCCGGTTCACTGGCCACGTTCTGGGCTTTGGACCAATGTTCAGTGAAACGCAAGTAGCGGTTGGCAATGCCTTTCATTTCTTCCTGGTAAGCCGCACCCATTGCAGCCAGCTTGGGGTCGGCAGCCTTGCGCACTGTGGGGTACATGATTCTGTCTTCGATGGCCAGATGGAGAGTAACAAGCTTTCCCAGGTCTGCCACTCGCTGGGCGATGGCTTGAGCGTTGGTCTCTATACCTTTACGCGCCAGCGAACGCAGCTCATCAATGCGCTGGAGAATGTCCACATGTTGGTGCTTGAGGCGATCGATATCCATATTTCAGTTCTTTAAGATACATTTAAAATGTATCTTATATTCGCTTGCGGTTTGATGCAATCTTTCGCAGACGCTACAGGCAGTGATAGTTAAGTCTTCAGGTTTTTGTCGGGTGGGCTGTGCTAACCTGCCCTTCTTCACCGGGTTCGCCAGCGTTTGCGTCCGGGCCGCACGTTGCCCCGAGTCGGGCTGAAATCATTGTGCGAACGCACGGCTCGGCATCACCTTTCACCACAACACTGTGTCGTCGTCCAGCAACTTCAGCTTCAGAAAAATTGCCGTTCCCGCCTTCGGCCCTTCCCTGCTTTTCGGAATGGTGGAAGGAGCGATTTACCCCATCCTGGCACTGAGTGCGCGCAATCTGGGTGCCTCCATTGCCGAGGCGGGTGTCATCGTCTCATTGATTGGCGTGGGAGCACTGGTCAACAATATTCCGGCCGCCTTACTTACAGCCCGATTTGGCGAGCGCTTGTCCATGACGGGGGCAGCATTGTTCACCATCTTCGCGCTCTTGTTATGCATCAGCGCGAGCTCGCTGCTCACACTGGCGGCCGGGGTATTCATGGTTGGCATGGCGTTGGCCGTGTTTCTTCTGGCGCGACAGACTTACCTCACTGATGCCGTACCTGTGGCCATGCGCGCCCGCGCCCTCTCCACCTTGGGCGGAGTAATGCGCGTGGGCTTGTTCGTTGGCCCCTTCATCAGTGCGGGCGTCATGCAGCTGATGGGGCCTGACGGTGCCTACTGGCTGGCTGCGGTGGCCGCCGCAGCGGCAGGAGCATTGGCATTCACCCTGCCAGACCTGCCCTCACACGGCCAGACGCCTTCTGCTACAGGCCAAGGCGCGGCAAGTAGCGCCGAGCCAGCGCGCAGCAAGAAAATGGGTGCCATATGGCGCGAGTATCAGCACAGTTTTCTCACGCTGGGGTTCGGATGCATGCTGGTTGCGGCGATCCGGGGCAGCCGCCAGATCGTGATTCCGCTTTGGGCGACTCATATTTCTCTGGATGCCGCCACGGTATCGCTGGTCTACGGCGCCATGGGGGCAATCGACATGCTGCTGTTTTATCCGGCAGGCAAGATAATGGACCGCTACGGCCGGTTTTGGGTGGCTGTGCCCTGCATGACCATCATGGCCCTTGCTCTCGCCCTCATGCCCTTGACCACCGGATTCTTTTCCTTCCTGTTGGTCACCCTGCTGCTAGGTTTCGGCAATGGTATAGGCTCCGGCCTAGTCATGACCATCGGTGCCGATGCCTCGCCCTCCCATGCCAGGCCGCAATTCCTGGGGCTGTGGCGATTCATGACGGATACCGGCTCATGTGGCGGGCCTCTGCTCGTTTCCACTGTAGCCGGGGCGGCGGGCCTCGCCGCAGGTGTATTCACCGCCAGTGCGCTTGGCCTGACGGCAGCCGCGATTTTCTGGAAATTCCTGCCGAGACGGTGAAGAACATTCAGGTTCCTTGATGATCCGACCTTGGAATCGTTCTGTTCTGACCTTGGTATCTTTCCCATCTGAATCGTTCTGATCTGGTTCAGAATCGTTCTGATCTGCTACGCTAGATTGTTTGCTGCCGGCCACGCGCACGGCACCCACTGAAGGAGAATCCATGTCCCGTTCCCCACTGATCGAAGCCTCCGAATTGCTTGAACAGATCAAACAAGGCAAGGGCAAGTTATTGGTCGCTGACTGCCGCTATGCACTGACAGACCCTTTCGCCGGGTGCAAAGCCTACGAGCAGGGGCATATCCCGGGAGCGGTCTACGTAGACCTGGGCGAATTATTGAGCGCACCCACCACCGGCATGAATGGGCGTCACCCCCTGCCCGATCCACAGGTTTTCGCCAATGGCCTGGCCGCGCTAGGTGCTGACAACGACATGCTGATCGTGGCATACGATGCCGAAGATTCAAGCTTTGCAGCCCGCCTTTGGTGGATGTTGCGATGGATCGGTCATGAGAACGTACAGGTGTTGAACGGTGGGCTGCGCGCATGGCTGGCAGCCGGTGGCGAACTAGACACACAGACGCCGCCCGCTCGACGAGGCAATCTGGACTTGCAATACCGGGCCATGCCGACGGTCACCTTCGGAGATGTCCTGGCGAATCTTGAGTCCGGCGACAAAGTTGTGGTGGACGCCCGCAGCCCAGACCGCTACCGTGGGGAAAACGAAACCATCGACCCCGTTGGTGGCCGCATTCCGGGGGCGCGCAATCGTTTTTTCAAGGACAATCTTCAGGCTGACGGGCGCTTCAAGCCGGCTGAGGCTCTGCGCGAAGAATTCCGTGCCGTATTGGGCGACCTCCCTCCGGTTCAGGTCATCAACCAGTGCGGTTCAGGGGTCACCGCCTGCCATAACCTGCTTGCCATGGAAATCGCGGGCCTGCAGGGGGCGGCACTCTACCCCGGTTCCTGGAGTGAATGGTGCCGCCAGCGCGACGTTCCCATCGCGCGTGGCTGAGCGGTGCTCAATTCATGGTCAGGTCGATTCCGCGCGCAGCTTCGGCGAAGCGCTTCAGGTCTGATTGAATGATCTCGGGAAAGCTTTCAGGCGTTTCCTGGGGTAAGTCGTAACCCATGGAACGCAGTTCGTGCTGCATGGTGGGTTCGGCCAGAAGGTCGCTCACAGCCTTGCGTATCTGTGCCATTACTTCGTTGGGCGTACCCGTAGGAGCCAGCAAGCCGTGCCACTGGTTGAGTTCATAGCCCGTCACCCCGAGTTCAGCAATGGTGGGAGTATCTGGCAACAAAGCCGATCGCTGGGCCGATGTCACAGCCAGTGCCCTCAGATTGCCCGCCGCGATATGAGGCAAGGCACTTGAGGCTGTGACAACCCCCAGGCCGACCGTTCCGGACAATACGTCGATGAGCGCGGGGCCGCACCCACGATATGGCACGTGCAGCCATTGCGAACCCGTGCTGCGGTTCAGCATACCGGCCGCCAGGTGCTGGGGGGTGCCGTTTCCGCACGAGGCATAGGCCGGGACGCCTGATTCCGGGGCCTGCCCCCTGCCCGCCTCAATCGCAGACAACAAGTCAGGCCAGGGCGATTCTGGCGCGGTCACGATTACTGACGGAACATACGCAATATTGATGACCCCCGTGAGGTCATTGGCCGGATCGAAACCCAGCTCGCTGAATACTGCAGGATTGATCGCATAGGAACTGTTCGCCACTAGAAGCGTATAGCCATCGGCTTTGGAACGCGCCACTGCCTGAGCACCGATATTGCCGCTCGCTCCTGAGCGGTTTTCTACTACGAAGGGCTGGCCCAACTTGTGATGTAGACGGTCTGCCAGGCGCCGCGCCAGGGTGTCGGTGCCCCCTCCCGGAGGAAAGGTGACGACCAATGTGACGGGACCGTTGGGCCAGGCAGGCGAAACCGGCTCAGCCGAATGGTTGCTGCGAGCCACGCCCACAGCCGCGGCAGCCGCCAACAGGGCCGCCACTCCCACGCCCAGCCTACGCAGCCAACTTGCTTCAAGCATTTCAGATTTCCCGGATTTCCCCTGGCGCCGCAGCACCAGCGTCGTCAAGACCAATATCCAGCACCTTCACACTGTGTGTGATGGCTCCGACGGCGATGTAATCAACACCGGTTCTGGCAATATCCGCCACAGTATCAAGCGTGACGCGACCGGACGCTTCGGTAACAGCACGGCCATTTACTATTCGGACCGCCTCACGCAGCATGTCCGGCGACATGTTGTCGAGCAAGATTATGTTTGCTCCGGCCGCCAGGCCCTCTTCCAGCTGCTCGAGCGTGTCCACTTCCAGTTCAATTGCCACCATGTGGCCCGCCGCCTGACGCGCACGTTCCACCGCCTGGTGCACACCGCCTGCAACGGCAACGTGGTTGTCCTTGATGAGAATGGCGTCGTCCAGGCCGTAGCGGTGATTACTGCCGCCACCCACACGGACCGCGTATTTCTGCACCATGCGCAGACCCGGAAGGGTTTTGCGGGTACATGTGACTTTCACCCCAAACGGACGGATTACATCAGCGATGCGGGCCGTAGCAGTCGCTACACCACTCAGATGACCGAGGAAATTCAGGGCTGTGCGCTCCGCAGAAAGAATCGCCCGCGCCGGGCCTTCCACCGTCGCGATGACGTCTCCCGGATTCAGACGCTGGCCGTCACGCATCAGCGGCAAGAATTTGATGGCCGGATCCATCAGACGGAAAGCAATCCTCGCCAGATCCAGCCCCGCCAGCACACCGTGCTCACGCGCGGCCAGACGCAAGGACGCGTACGCTTCCGCAGGTATGATGTAGTTGCTGGTGAGATCCCCTGCCCGGCCAAGGTCCTCCTGAAGTGTGTTGCGAACCAACGGCTCAAGCAACACATCCGCAAGCGGAGGTACTTCCGGCAGCGCCAAATCTATGGACTTTGCCGCAGGCTGAATGGACTGATTGCCGGCCCCAATGTCTCCCTGCTTCGCCGCCAAAGTGGATTGCCGCGAATTACCGACGGATGTTTCCTTCAACTGTTCCGCCGTTCCGACCGGCATTTCGCTAATTATGCTCATATTGAGTATATTAAGTGGTTAGCAAAAGCCGGATGAGCTGCTCATAACGTAGCCCCGCCGGCGCAATCAAATATTATGCTAAACCTGAGCATAAATGGCGTCAAGGTCACCACGACCGTCTTCTATCCAACAGACGGGAAAAAGCAACAATTGGCAACAATTAATAGGTGATATTTCACACGGGAACTTTTGGCCGGCCCGTGGGGCGACGGCAGCTTGCTATCAGTTCAGCGCGCCAGTGGCAGCTTGCTGCCCGCTATAGCACGATCCACCATGACATCGCGCCGGAATTGAAACAGCTTTGCGGGACGGCCTGCCACACCCCGCTCCATTGCCCCGGTTTCTTCCACCAGCGCCTGCTGCTCAATGAAACGCCGGAAATTCTGCTTGTGCAACAGACGCCCCGCCACTGCTTCAAAAGCCTGCTGCAACTGCAGCAGTGTGAAGCTCTGTGGCATGAGTTCGAATACCACCGGGTGGTAGCGGATTTTCGCGCGCAGCCGCGCCATGGCAGTGGCCAGAATGCGGCGATGGTCGTGTGGCATCGGTGTGCCCGGAACCACGTCGTGTTCCACTTCCGGAAGCCGGCGCAGGGCCTCGGGTACACAGGCGGACTCGTACAGCAGCTCATAACGCTGCAGCACCAATTCTTCGTTCCAGCTGTCCGGGTCGGGGCTGAATGTCAGGCCCACTCTACGGCGCCGACGTTCGCGGGTGGCAGTATCCGTGGCTGACTCCACCCATTTTCTGAGCCGCGGCAAGATCTCGGAACTGACTATCTCCGGCGGCCCTTCCCTCCAGTCTTCCCATGGGAAATAACGGTACCAGTCCTGCCAGTTCGCGGTTTCGCCCGGGCCCGGAGTTTTCTCCCGCGTCAGGCCCAGGTAACTGACCGACACGATGCGCTGCCCGGCGGCGTTGGCCCGGTCACGGTCGGCAAAGGTGTAAAGCTGTTCCACATAGCCCAGCGGGTGATGGGTTTGACGCTCCACCCAGGCTCGCAGCCCGGCCTGCAAGGAACGATGGGAAAATTCGAAAGCGCCGGCCGGCAGTGCATGGTCGGCATCCCGCACAAGAACGCGCGGCATGCCCTGGGTGACGGCCACTATGACCGCCACCAGTTCGACATGCAGCCCAGCATCTGATGCCGGGGAATTCTGATCGTTGGTTTGGCTTTCAGGCAAAGAATTGAAGTCGGTCATGTTTTTGCGGCGTGAAGCGCCAAGGCGAAGATAGCATGAACCCATTCACGGGTCATGGCTCGCACCCCATGCGCTTACAAACCATTAACCGTGACCGGCGCCTGCCTGCCTTCCATCAGATAGTGACAAGTCCTCAGCACGTGGGTGCTCGAGCGCTCGAGGGTGCGCAGTGCGTCTGTCAGCTGCAGGGCACGGGACAACCCACCTTCGATGCTGTCAGAGTCCAGCAGCCGTGTGCGCACACCCTGGGCCGCAACGTTCAACTCCGCGCCCTTGCGCTGCAGTGCTTCCTGCCAATCTGGTTCGGCGCGCCCATCCAGGCCATCGTGCACGAGGGACAGCATTCCTTCCATCTGGCCCTTCACTTCGGCCAGATCGTCATCCGAATCCTGTTGCAGCAAGGCCGATTCGGTCTGCAGTCGGCCACACAGGCGCAACAGATGGTCGATGGCATGCAGCTGTGCCACCCTCTGGCGATGCAACCCGGCATCATGTTCCAGCGGCGGTAAGCGGGCAATGAACTGCAGCGCTTCGTTCAGGCTTTCGTGGGCGCGCAGCAGAATCTGCTTGGCGGCATCATCCATTGGCCGTGTCAGCAGGTTGCGCTGGACCTCAACCAATTGGTGAGTGATCGATTCCAGGGAACGCTGCGAAGCTTCCAGCGCCACAGACGGCACCCCCAGTGAGCTGGCATCAAGGTGGCGCCCCATATCCTGCTTGCGCTCGGGCAGCAAGCGCGCAACCAGTCGCTCAAAGCGACCCACCACGGGCATGAAAAGCGCCACGCCCACCGCAATGAACAAGGTGTGAAACACGGCCAGGCTCATGGCCCCTGCTTCGAGCCCGGCGTGATCATGCAGCCAGCCCAGAAAGCCCAGGAACACCGGAAGCAGCACTATGGCCACCACCCCGCTTCCAAGGTTGAACAGAATGTGGGCGAGTGCCGTACGTTTGGCCGCTACGGTTCCCCCAATGGTGACCAGCGCACCGGTCAGCGTGGTACCTATGGCTGCTCCCACGACGATTGCCGCGGCCTGCTCCATGCCCACCGTTCCGGCATGCAGAGCGGTCAGCGTCGTGGCCACGGCCGCGGTAGACGACTGCAGAATCGTAGTCAGAATCACCCCGACCAGCATGGCCAGCACGTGTGCCCACACGCCTGAAGACGGCAGACTCTTAAAGTCAAAATCATTGGCCAGCCCCTGCATGCCTTCCTGCATGCCGGAAAGCCCCAGGAACAACATGCCGAAACCGGCACAGGCCAGACCCATGTGGCGCCACCTGCCGTGCCCCAGAACACGCATGAAGGCACCCAGGCCAATCAGGGGCAAGGTGTAATAGCCCAGATTGACCTTCAGCCCCAGGCTGGCAACGAACCAGCCGGTTGCCGTCGTGCCCAGGCTGGCGCCAATGACAACCCCTATCGCCTGCGAATAAGTGAGCAGGCCTGCACTGACAAAACCGATTAGCGTGACCGTGGTGGCCGTGGAGGACTGGATGAGCACCGTGGTAAGCGCACCAGACGCAAATGCCCGCCAAGGGGTGCCGGTAAAACGCAGCAAGGAACGGCGTAAGGCTGCCCCTGCAAACCCCACCAGCCCTTCCGACAGCAGCGACATGCCGAGCAGGAACAGACCTATGCCCCCCAGCAAGCGAAAAACCACATCCATCATGCCAACCTGCCCAGCAAGAAACAAACAGAAAAGAAAAGGTATCTAGAATGCCGGGAGGCGGAAAGTTTTGCAAATGGTCAGTGACCCATCAGCACGGCCAAGGTCGCACACAGCAGGCTGGAACCGAGGCTGTAGTTGGTGAAGAGCCAGATCACGCGTGGTTCCAGCCGGCGCCGCTCGGACACAAACCCTGCCCGCCAGCGCGCCATCAGAAACGCGCACATGAGCAGGGAAACCATCAAGTGGATGATGCCGTACCACAGTAGTGCGGACACGAGTGCGGATTGCGCATGCGTGTTGCCCGCCGGCAACCCCTTCAGGCTCCAGCCGGCCAAGGCAAGGGCACATAGCAGCGCCAGCACCTGAATGCTCACTCCTGCCATGGCGCGCTCATGCCGGGGGCCTGCTCCACTGAACGGTCGCGCCATACGCATGCCAAGAAAGACTACAGCCCAGGCCAGCGCGAGCCCCGGCAACAGCACCAGAGGTGCCTGCGCCACCACCGGCGCTGGCCAACTGGGCGCGAGAACCCACAAATAAATTGCGCCGAAGATCAGTGAGCCCAGCACCGCAGCATCGGCGACCAGCGTGTACACCATGCCATGCCAGCCCGGCGCGCCGTCGGCATGCTCGAAGTGTAGCGGCAAGTAAACATCTGCGTTCGCCTGTACTTCGCCTGCATCTGTGCGCGCACCGTTGGCCCAGGCCCAACGCAGGATCAGGGCAATGGTTACCGCCAGGGCAGCCAGGGCGCCAAAATAAAACTTGAGCAGCACACCAGTGAAAAACCCGGCCGTCGCCATGGCCGCCAGCAGCGGCCACCAGCTGGAACCGGGCAGCACTATGATGTTTTCTGGCCTGCCGCTGCCAACCTCTACAGACAAGGTCAGCCGACGCCCTTCCGGCGGTGCCGCCAGCCAATACTTTCCTGAAGCCACCTCGTCCGGAATCTCAGGGTGTTCCCAAAGAGGATTTTCGTCCTGAACATCGGGAAGGCTGGCGAAATTGTACGAAGGCGCCGGCGTGGGCATAGCCCATTCCAGAGTACCCGCCCCCCAGGGGTTTCGTGGCGCAATGCGCCCCACCCGGACATGCATGATGACGTCGATGACGAACACGGCAAAACCCACAGCCTGAACGAAGCCGCCTACAGAGGACACCAGATTCAGCACATCCCAGCCGGAATCAGGTGAATAACTGTGGACACGCCGCGGCATGCCGGCCAGACCGGTCAGATGCATGGGCAAAAAGGTGAGGTGAAAGCCCAGGAAAATCAGCCAGAACGACACTTTGCCCAGGTGTCTTGCCGGCATGCGCCCGGTGAAATGCGGCAACCAGTAATACGCCGCAGCCAGCACGGGGAACACCATGCCGCCAACCAGCACATAGTGCAGATGCGCCACGATGAAGTGGGTATCATGCACCTGCAGGTTGAATGGGACCAGAGCAATCATCACCCCTGTCAGCCCCCCGATGATGAAGGTAATGAAGAAACCAGCCATGAAGAGCATGGGCGTTTCCCATCGCACTCTGCCGCACCACAGCGTGGCAATCCATATGAAGAACTGCAGCGAGGTGGGAATGGCTATCAAGGTGCTCGCCACGGAAAAGAAAGTTGACGATGGCAACGACAGGCCGACCGTGAACATGTGGTGAGCCCAAAGAACCATGCTGAGAATGCCGATAGACACGACGCTCGCCACCACCCAGCGGTATGCCACGACAGGCCGCGACGCGAAAGTTACGACCATGACCGTGACCATGCCGGCCGCCGGAACGAAGATGATGTAGACCTCCGGGTGGCCGAACAACCAGAAAAGATGCTGCCAGAGCACAGGGTCGCCGCCCAGCGTCGGGTCGTAAAACGGCCAGCCGAAAGCCCGTTCCAATTCAAGCAGAATGCTGCCTAGGATCAGGGGCGGAAATCCCAGCAGCATCATGGCAGCGGTCACCAGCATGTACCAGGCGAACAACGGCATGCGGCTCAACTTCATGCCCGGGGCACGCATGCGCAGGATGGTGGCGACCAGCTCCACCGCTCCGCACAATGCGGAAATCTCCGCGAAGGTGATGCCGATCAGCCAGAAATCGTTGGCGATCCCGGGGCTGAAACGCCCGCTGGAAAGCGGCGTGTACATGAACCAGCCGCTGTCGGGCGCCATCCCAATCAGCATGCTGAACACCACCATGCTGGCCCCGAACAGGTAGCAATACCAGGCATAGGCGCCCAGCCTTGGGTAGGCCATGTCCCGGGCACCCAGCATTTTCGGCAGCACATAAAAGGCAAAGCCTTCCAGCATGGGAATGGCGAATAAAAACATCATCACCGTGCCATGCATGGTGAACACCTGGGCATAGATGCCGGCTTCCATGAAGGCGTTGCCCGAAGTGGCCAGCTGGGTCCGAATCATCATGGCCAGCACACCGCCAATCAGAAAAAAAATCAGCGCAGCCACGATGAAGCGTTTGCCCACCGTCGTATGATTGACCGACGACAGCGCACCCAAACCCGGCGGTGCGCCCCAGACTTCTTCCAGTTCCTCGTGCCGCGCCAGGGATGTACGTTCCGTCTTCATGGACGCCCCTCTCGGATATTCGCAAGCACCGAAGCCATTTCCCCTGCTTCATATGCGATGAGGGTGAAGGGCATGTGCGCGTGGCCCTGGCCGCAGAATTCCGCACAGACGCCCGCATACCGGCCGGGTTCATCCACCTGGATCCGCAGGCGGTTAACCTTGCCGGGTACAGCGTCCAGCTTGCCCGCGACACGCGGAACCCAGAATGCATGAATCACGTCAGCGGACGTGAGACGCAGGTGTACCGGAACACCCGCAGGCACATGGATCTCATTTACCGTACGGGCTTCGGCATCGGCCTGAGGATAGCGGAACTCCCACCACCAACGGTGTGCCACCACATCCACATGGAAGGCCTCTCTGGCTTCGCTGCCTGTGAACGCGGGCCATTGTGCTTCGTCCAGCCGAAGCGAATAGGCCAATAGCGCGGTGATGGTTGCAGCAGGCAGCATCAAGCCGCCGGCGATCAGCAGCACCAGGATTCCCCGCCGCCCAGGTGCCCGCGGCGGGTGGCGACGCACGGCAAGCGTCGCCAGCACAATCATGAGCAGCAGCACGACTCCGGTACCTGTCGCCATGACCCACCACAGAGTGGCAACGGAGCGCGTCACTTCGCTTGCGGGCGCGAGCGTGGAGAGCGGAGTCTCCATGCAGCCGGCCAGCAACGGGAGAGTGGCTAAAGTCGCCGTGCCTTGCACCCGGCTCAATGAACGACTCCGGCATGAGGGTTGCTCCATCGAACGCATCGCCTCGTGCGGACACTTCAAGGATGCCACCATGAAAAAACTGGGACACCCTCTGCCTCTCGGCACTCCCACCGCCGTTTCCATTTTGCGCCACCCCATCCATCCCATGGTCGTGCCATTTCCCATTGCCTTCCTGCTGGCAATCGTGGCCACCGATCTGGCCTTCCTCGGCACAGGCGACGAGTTTTGGGCCCGAGTCTCGCTCTGGCTGGCTGGAGGGGGTACGGTGCTGGGGCTGTTAGCCGGCATCATAGGCACACTGGAACTCCTGATCATTAGGGGAATCCGGCACCGCCCTGCCGGCTGGAGCCATTTCGTGATGGCAGTCATGTTGTTGGCGGTAGCGTTCGTCAATTGGCTGACGCGTCTGGATGACCCTATGGCCGCCATTCATGGCAGCGGTCTGTATTTGTCCCTGTTGGGCGCCTTGCTGGTGTCCATAGCCGGATGGCTTGGGGGCGATCTGGTGTTCGAGCACCACGTCGGGCTTGGCCAGCACAAGGACGAAGATCGTGCTGATGAGCAGCACGGGTACTAGAAAGAGAACGGGACGTTTCCAGACGGGCGGTCGCGGCAGGGCCGCGCGTTGCTGTTCGTGGAGCAGATGGCCGCAGTAAACATGAAAGAGCGCCAGTAACGCGACTGCAGCCAGTTTCCCAAGCAGCCATGATCCGTCCACACCGCGAAGCGCCACCAGTGCGCTGCCTGTCAGAATGGCGAGTACGGCGGCCGGGGAGCCGAGCATCATGAAGGTGTGGCGGCACATCAGGGCGTGGCGGTGAACTTCCGCCCTGTCATCTGCATCTGGTGGCCAAGCATACAGCCCCGCCATGATCAGCAGCGCGGCACTCCAAAGCCCCAATGTCGCGATATGGGCCGCCATGACCCACGGTGTCCAATCCATGGCCCCTCCGATTTTGGAGTCAGCCCAAGCAAGCCTTGTGCCGACTGATCAGAGGGGACATCAGGACGAAATGGTCACGCCGTTTGCTTCAGCGCTGTGCGGCATGCGAACAGCACTGTGGGATGCATGCTGAGTAGAAGCTCACCCTTCTTATTGCTGAGGCGGGCTTCGAAGGTGATTCGGCCACGGCCCGACTGTGGCCGCGAGAGGTTCTTTTCCTTAACCTCCACGCGGGTGCGCACCTCGTCATCCGGACGCATGGGCGCATGCCAGCGCACATCACCAACTCCCGGGGAGCAATAGACAGCGCAGCGCAACAGCAGTGCATCGGCCATCTGGCGAATGCAGATGGCACCGGTATGCCAGCCGGCGGCAATTAGTCCGTCGAATAGAGACGGAATCAGGGGTGGTCAATACACCCTAGGGCAAACACCGAGGGGAACGCCCAAAAAAAAAACCGCGGGCATAGGCCCGCGGGGCTGCGCTCCGTCCCGGGATGAACGCAGCGAGGTGAGGAAACCAGGCAATGAACCTGGTGGCTCTGCTACAAAGCTGAATTGCTGTTTTTCATACTGCTGAAACTGCTGAATCTGGCGATTCTCTGTTGAACTACAGATTCTGTTGAACTACAGATTCTGTTGAACTACAGAATCTGTGGAACTACAGATTCTGCCGGTTCTTCGTCGAACTGCTGAACCTCATAGTTTTCTGTCACCCGGCAGATTCTTGCTGCTCTCAGTAAGGACCACGGTTGCGGTCAAAGAAATCCTTCACTTCACGCTCGGCCTCTTCACGTGTACGGCCATAGCGTTCCTGCACAAGGCCCGCCAGTTGTTCGGCGTTACCTTCAATTTGT
>JAJUFI010000196.1 GCA_029263795.1 Alcaligenaceae bacterium | reverse complement strand
TGGCTCCGGCCAGCCACAGTGTGCTCTCCCACAGCTATGTGTCCGTTCTTGCAGTCATTGAGGCTCTGCTGGCGCGAGTCGTGCGCCTGAACCCCCATTCTGAAGCGATCACCACCGAACTTATCGACACTCTGCTGCCTCACTTGCAGGTACGCGCTTCCGAACCACGTTTTACCCCCCACACGAAGACAACTTCTCTTTCGAGGAACAAATGATGACAATGGCACATAAAATCTTGAATGCCTCCGTCCTCGCTGCGGCCCTGAGCGCCACCACCATGCCCGCCATGGCGGGTCAGGTTCTGGACGGCGTCAAGCAGCGTGACCAACTGGTCTGCGGCGTCCACACCGGCCGTGCGGGCTTTGCACAGGCAGACGGCTCCGGCCAGTGGAGCGGGCTGGACGTAGACTTCTGCCGGGCGGTGGCCGCGGCCGTGCTGGGTGATGCCAAAAAGGTGAAGTTTGTGCCGACTTCCGGCCAGACCCGCATCACGGCCCTGCAAAGCGGTGAAATTGACCTGCTGGCGCGCAATACCACTTTCAATTTCACACGCGATACCAGCCTCGGCCTAATGTGGGCGGGCGTGAACTTCTACGATGGTCAGGCCTTCATCGTGAAGAAGCGGCCCAACCTGACCAGCGCCAAGCAACTGGACAAGGCCACCGTCTGCATTGACGCCGGCACCAGCACCGAAAGAAACCTGCAGGATTTCGCCCGCAACAACGGCCTGACGTTCAAGACCGTGGTCTTTGATAACGCTGAGGCATCCAAGCAGGCTTTCATTTCCGGACGCTGCCATGCCTACACCGGTGACTATACGGCTCTGGCGATTCTGCGGGCGACCGACCTGCCCAACCCAGACGACTACGATCTGCTGCCCGAAATCATCAGCAAGGAACCTGTAGGCCCCGCCGTGCGTCGTGGGGATGACGAATGGTTCACCATCGTGCGCTGGGTACTGCAAGCCATGCAGGGTGCGGAAGAACTGGGCCTGACACAGGACAACATTGACGAACTCGCAGCAAAGAGCGAAGACGTGGCGGTCAAGCGCTTCACGGGCAATGGCGACGACATCGGCAAGTCGCTGGGTCTGGACAAGAAATGGGCATACCGCATCGTAAAGCAGGTGGGCAACTACGGCGAAAGCTTCGCGCGCAACCTGGGCGAGAAGAGCTCCCTGAAGCTGGATCGTGGGCTGAACCGTCTCTATACCGACGGCGGCCTGGTTTACCCCCTGCCTCTGCAATAAGCCTGTGAAGGCATTACTGGCGGAAGAATGAAATGAAAGAACAGCACGAAGCTATGGACAGACCACCACGCAAGCGCGTTCCCGTGGGAGCACTGCTGTTGCAAGCCGCATTGCTGGCGGCACTCGTGGGGCTGATGGCGTGGCTCGCTCATAACGCACAGCTCAACCTGCGTGAACGCAATATGGCCGCAGGTTTCGAATTCTTGTTTCACGATTCCGCCGGTTTTGCCATTGGCGAGGGTTGGGTGCCGTTCGGCGAGGACGACACCTATTTCCGCGCCATGCTGGCCGGTGCGGCCAACACATTACGTGTGGCCTTGCCGGCCCTGCTGTTTGCCACCATCCTGGGGCTCGTGCTTGGCGTGGCTTCGATTGCGCAGAACCCGCTCGTCCGTACGCTGTCTCGCGGCCTGGTCGACCTCGTGCGCAATATCCCTCTGCTGGTGCAGGTGCTGCTGGTCTACATCATGATGACCGAATGGCTTCCCCATGCAGATGACCCGTTCCGCTTTGCCGGAATGTTTCTCAGTAACGGGGGGCTGATCCTTCCCTGGGGCGAAGTGGAAGAAACGCCATTCGGCGTCACCGGTACTTATGTACTCAGCACCGAGTGGATGGCGCTTGTAACGGCCCTGACGCTTTACGCAGGTGCGTTCTGCTCGGAAATCGTGCGTGCCGGCATTCAGTCGGTGCCCCGCGGCCAGAGTGAGGCCAGCCACGCGTTGAGCCTGACACGCTTGCAGACACTGCGCCTGGTGCTGATTCCCCAGGGGCTGCGCGTGGCCATTCCGCCCTATACCAGCCTGCTGCTGAGCACGATCAAGAATTCTTCGCTGGGTGTGGCTATCGGATATCCGGAAATCGTATCCGTGGCCAACACCACCATGAATCAGACGGGCCGTGCCATCGAGTGCATCATCGTCATTGCCTCGGTCTATCTCATCATCAATCTGCTGACATCCTTCATCATGGCCCAGCTCAACCGCCGAGTGGCGATCAAGGAGCGCTGATATGGCGGAAATGTTGCATCCTCCCACTCCTCCATCCTGGCGGGAACGCTGGTTCAGCGCCATGTTTGCCTCCACGGGAACATCGATCACCACAGTTGTGGTGCTGGTTTTACTCGCGGTGGTGCTCTACAAGGCCTTTATCTGGGGGGTATGGGACGCCACCACCGTGGTTGATTCACAGGTCTGCAGTCAGTCGCCTGGAGCGTGCTGGGGCGCCGTGGCTTATAACCACCGCATCATTCTGCTGGGCCGCTATCCCATTGGTGAAGGCTGGCGCCCGGTGCTGGGCATGGTGCTGCTGCTGGGTGCTGTCGGTCTGGCCGCCATGCCTCGCTTTTTCGGCACTCGCGGCCTGTGGATGGTTGTCGCTGCACTGGCGATGTTTGTTGCGCTCCTGGCCGGTGGGTGGGGTGGCCTTACCCCTGTGGATTCCGATCTGTGGGGCGGCCTGCCGCTGACTCTGCTGCTGAGCGTCTTTGCTGTGATTGCATCCGTGCCGCTGGCCATCGCCCTGGCGCTCGGCCGCCGTTCGCAACTCCCCATCGTGCGATGGGCCTGCACCGGCTATATCGAGCTGGTCCGTGGTGTGCCCCTCATCACCGTTCTGTTCTTCGGCGCCTTCGTGCTGCCCTTGCTGTTGCCGCCGGGCTGGCGGGCTGACGCCATGCTGCGCGTCGCACTGTGCCTCACGGCATTCTCTGCCGCTTACCTGGCCGAGGTGTACCGCGGGGGGCTGCAGGCCATCACCAAGGGGCAGGGCGAGGCGGCGCACGCGCTAAGCCTTTCTCGCTGGCAGACACTCAAGCTCATTATTCTGCCGCAGGCCGCCCGACTGACGATTCCACCGGCCACCAGCCATTTCATTGGTGTACTGAAGGACACGTCCCTGGTTGCCATCGTGAATATCTATGACCTGACGGGTAGTCTGAAAATGGCGCTGACCAACCCGGAATGGCGCCCGTATTTCGTCGAAGCGTACATCGTCGTATCGGCCATCTATCTGATTCTGGGGTTGTCCATTGTGGGCTATGGGCGCTTCCTGGAACAACGCTACTCACTGGATAAGCGATGAACTCTCCCATTTTGCAAATAGAAGGGGTCCACAAGTGGTATGGCGACTTCCATGCCCTGACCGATTGTTCACTGACCGTGGAGAAGGGCGAGAAGATCGTGATCTGTGGCCCATCCGGTTCCGGCAAGTCGACATTGATACGTTGTGTAAATGAGATCGAGACGATCGATGCCGGCCGCATTCTCTTCAAAGGTCAGTCCATGGACCGCAGTGCTGCTGCGGTCAAGGCCAGGCGGCATATCGGCATGGTGTTCCAGCAGTTCAACCTCTTTCCCCATCTGACCGTTCTGGAAAACCTTATGCTGGCTCCCATGCATGTGTTGGGTGTGAGCCGCAAGGAAGCGGAGGCCACGGCCATGGCGCAGCTGGAGCGTGTGCGCATTGCCGCGCAGGCACAGAAGTATCC
>JAJUFI010000102.1 GCA_029263795.1 Alcaligenaceae bacterium | reverse complement strand
TCACTGTCCGAATCCGAGTCACTGTCGGAGTCCGAATCGCTATCGGAGTCGGAGTCACTGTCGGAGTCCGAGTCAGAATCGCTGTCGGAGTCCGAATCACTGTCGGAGTCGGAGTCACTGTCCGAATCCGAGTCGCTGTCTGAGTCGGAATCGCTGTCCGAATCGGAGTCACTGTCGGAGTCCGAATCGCTATCCGAATCCGAGTCGCTGTCCGAATCGGAGTCACTGTCCGAATCCGAGTCACTGTCTGAGTCGGAATCGCTGTCCGAGTCAGAGTCACTATCGGAGTCGGAATCACTGTCCGAATCGGAGTCGCTGTCCGAATCGGAGTCGCTGTCCGAATCGGAGTCGCTGTCCGAATCCGAATCACTGTCGGAGTCGGAGTCGCTATCGGAGTCCGAGTCAGAATCGCTGTCGGAGTCGGAGTCGGAGTCGCTGTCCGAATCCGAGTCACTGTCGGAGTCGGAATCGCTGTCGGAGTCGGAGTCACTGTCCGAATCCGAGTCACTGTCTGAGTCGGAATCGCTGTCCGAGTCAGAGTCACTGTCCGAATCGGAATCACTGTCGGAATCCCCGTCATCGCCAGGCAGTGGGTCGGGATTTGGAACAGGCGTGGGTTCCGGTTCTGCCTCTGGTTCGGGAATCGGGGTCGGGACGGGTTCCGGGGTTGGTTCGGGGTCGGGGTCTACACCCGGGCCGGGTTGCGTACCAGCTTCACCCCCAGTTTCTCCACCAGCTTCACCGCCAGTTTCTCCGCCAGGAATGGTCGTCCCCGGTGCGCCGTTGTCTACACCTGGAGCGGGAGCCGGAGCAGCACCTGCGCCTGGGGCAGGGGCTGCTGTGGTCGGGAATGTTGCGGGAGGAGCGTCTTGGCCAAGGTCAGTTCCAGTTGCCGGCCGATAGGTGAGTGTGCTTTCTGCACTAACCCCATACGGGTTGTAATCTACCGACAGGGGCGAGATGGTTTCGATCGCCTCCATGACGCGCACGTATGAAGCGCCGCCGGCGTGGCCTGTGCTGAGTGCACTGATGGAACGCACGGCCGAAGTTGACTCCAATACCCGGAAGGGGTCGGTGCCTTCTTCCAAGGCAGCCAGTACACGTTCCGCGTCGGTATCGGCCAGTTCGTCTATGCTGTTCGACTCAGGGCTGAAGTCAGCGGCCAACATGTCCGCCGAGAGGGTGACCTCGCGCGCCGCGCCGATGATGAGTGGTTGCCCGCCTTCAGTCCACAGCTCCACCAGGCCGCCGTTACCGGTGATTATGACGGCATTGACCGGGATCTCCATCCCTTCGCGCAATGGGGTCAACGACCCGTCTGCGTTACGAATCCATGCTTCGCCGACTACTCTACCGACTTGAACCGTTTGTGTTGCCACGATGGAGCTACTCCGACTTATTTTGCGCAAGCGCGCGACGCGCGCAACTATTCACTTTGGTACAAAGTTTAGATACGTGTTGCTTTTTGCAACATTGGCGGCAAAGACAGGTTCCGCGAATGTTACAAATTACTGGTTGATGCCGTGAACCTTGAGAGCAAGCATCAGGCGGTCTGAGACGCCCAGCTTGTCAAAGACAGACGAGATGTGCGCCCGGACGGTGCGCTCGGTGATATTCAGCTCATCGGCTATTGATTGATTGCTTCGTCCGGAAGCCGCCATTCTTGCGACTTCGATTTCCCGAGGCGTTAGGCCTTCCATCCACGCGGTGCTGGGCGTACCCATTTTGGCAGCTCCCTGCTCCAGTTGCAGAAGCAGCCGCGCCAGCAGGGTCCGCCCCATCCAAATGCCGCCGTTGTCCACAACCTTCAAAACCGTATCCATGGCCTCAGGCTGTGTGTAGGCGTGGATGTAACCTTTTGCCCCCCCGACAAGATAAGCCCGCCCTTCCTCATCACTGGGGTTGGGGCTGCCGACCACGATGTCCAGCCTGCCTGCTTCCCTGCGCCATTCTTCGCTGTTCAGTGGGGGCAAATGGGGGGTGCCAGCGTCGAGCACCACCAGTCTTCTTTCCATAACTCCCCATCGCGCCAACTCTTTCCAACCGTGTGCACGGGCTGGCATCCATGCATCGGACGGCAAACGTTTCCAGTGCGCCCAAAGCAAATCATCATGTGTCAGCATCAATACGGGACGGGCTCGCATACCTACCTCTTTATTCAACTCACTTCCATGTGAAGGCTGCGCCCCCTGGAGGAAGTGAGTGCGGCAACATCGACACTCTATCGTTCTGTAAACGCGTTGGAATGGGCGCGCAAAACGGGCTTCAAAAGGTACTGCAGCACGGTTCGCTTGCCGGTGAGAATGTGCACATCTGCCTGCATGCCGGGAATAATGGCCAAGCCCTCGGCCAGCTGGGCGGCGTCCGTACGTACACGCGCGATGTAATAGGAATCACCTTTTTGATCGGTAATGGTGTCGGCGCTGATCTGCTCGACGTGGCCAGACATGCCGCCGTACACGGTGAAGTCATAAGCAGTGAACTTCACCTCGGCTTCCTGGCCCGGGTGCAGGAACGCAATATCCCTCGGGTGAATGCGTGTTTCAAGCAGCAGGGTGTCATCGGCCGGCACAATTTCCAGAATCTCGTCGCCGGGGCGGACGACCCCACCCACCGTATTGGTCTTGAGCGTATTGACCGTCCCGCGAACAGGTGATCGAATTTCGGACAATTTGACGCGGTCGACCAGTGCAACCTGGGTTTCCCGCAGGGTTGCAAGACGGGTGCGGGTATCCGCCAGCTGGGCTGCTGCCTCATTGCGTACGGTCAGTTCTGCTTCCACCCGCTTGTTGCGGGCTTCTTCAATGGCGGAACGCAAGCGGTCAATCTGGGCTTCCGCAGCTTTTGCCTCTCCACAATATCGGGCCACATCACGCTGGAGACGCAGAATATCCACTTCGGAAACAGCGCCACTTTTCAGAAGCGGCCTGGTCACCTGCAGTTCGCGCGACGTTAAGCCACAACTCGTTGAAGCCTGGTCCCGGTTGGCCTGAGTTTCGCGCAGCTCTTCTTCACGCTGCTTGAGCTGGTCTTCAGCCTGACGGATGATCGCGTTCAGCTCCTCCACCCGGGTTTCCCAAATGCGACGCTCCATCTCCACAATATGTGGAGCTTCTTCCAGCACCGACTCCGGCGCCTGGAAGGGTTCTCCGGTTGCCAATGCCGCCAAGCGCGCCGCCTTGGCTTCGAGGCCAAGCAGTTCAGCCCGGTTCTCTCCCAGAGAGGACGAATAGCGGGTGGGGTCGATGCGCAGGAGCACGTCACCCTCCTCCACACTCATGCCAGGCCGCACAAGAATCTCCTGTACGACGCCACCGTCCATACTCTGGACGATTTGAACCTGTTGGGACGGCACCACTTTGCCGTTGCCGCGGACGACCTCGTCAATCTTGGCGAAGTAGGCCCACACCAGCAAAGAGGCAATGGCCAGCAAAGACAGCCAGACCAGCGACCGTGCACCCCGCGCATTCTGCAGAGTCAGGGCATCCGTCGCGTCGCTCCACTCGGCTTCGGCTTGGGAAACGGAAATCGGTCTGCGTTCGGCCTGGTTCATCATGCTGTTTCCACTGCCCTGCCAATACGCCCTTCTCTCAGGGCCTCGACAATTTGATCCTTGGGGCCATCCGCCACCACACGCCCGGCATCAATGACCACAAGCCGGTCGACCAGCTTGAGCAAGGCCGTGCGGTGGGTGATCAGAATCATGGTTTTGCCCGCGGTCACTGCCTGCAGTCGCCGACGCAGCATTGCTTCGCTCTGGTTGTCCATGTTGCTGCTGGGTTCGTCCAAGAGCAGTATTGGCGGATCGTTCACCAGGGCGCGCCCCACCGCAACCGATTGGCGCTGACCACCTGAGAGCGAATCCCCCCGCTCCCCAATGATCATGTCGTACCCGTCCGGATCTCGAGAGGCGAAATCTTCAATGCCGGCCACTCGGGCAGCATCCAGCATTTGACGATCACTCACAAAGGGGGAACCCATGATCAGGTTCTGCTTGAGGGTGCCGTAGAACAGTTGAGGGTCCTGCGGTACGTAACCGACGTTGCGCCTCAAATCGGCTGGGTCAATCTGCTGAATATCGATCCCATCGATGAGCACGGACCCGGATGTAGGCTGATAAAGGCCGAGAATCAGCTTTTCCAGCGTGGATTTTCCAGAACCGATGCGTCCAAGTATGCCCACACGCTCACCGGCACGTATGTGCAGGTTGATGCGGCTTAGCGCCGGCTGTGCAGCACCGGGATAAGTGAAGGAGACGTTGCGCAGTTCAATTTCGCCCCGCAATACCGGCCGGGGAACGAAGCTGCGTTCAGAGGGGCGTTCCACCGGCATTTTCATGTAGCTATCGATGGACCCCAGGGAGGCCCGGGCGTTCTGGTACTGCATGAGCAGGCCCGCGGCTTGACCGAAGACGCCCAGACAGCGGCCTGAAATCATCGAAGCCGCAATGATGCCGCCCATGGAAAGTTCGGCTTCCTGGACCAGATATACCCCGATGACAACCACACTGATTGTGGTCAGCTGCTGGGCAGTGTGCACAAAACCCACCGTGACGGTCGATATGCGTTTGATACGCGCGTTCATACGGGCCAAAAACTCTGTCGACCGTTCCCAGCGGCGCTGCATTTCACTTTGTGCGTTGAGCGTCTTGACCGTTTCCAGCCCGCTCAGCGATTCAATCAAGCTGGCATTGCGTTGTGCCGTGGCCTGGAAGCTTTCCGCCACCAGGCGGCGTAAACGCGCCTGCGCCAGGATCGATACGATGAGTACCGCGACTATGGCGACGATGGGCGGAATTACCATGGGCGGCGCGATCCACCATAGTGCCCCGAGAAACATGAGTGTGAATGGCAGGTCCACCACCGCAGCAAGACTGGTGGACGCGATGAAATCCCGCACCGTTTCGAAGGAGCGCAAATTGGCTGCGAAGGAGCCCACAGAGGCCGGCCTGCTCTCCATGCGCATGTCCAGCACCCGTTCCATGATTTGCGCTGACAGGCGCACGTCGACCTTCTTGCTGGCCGTGTCCAGAATGTAAGCTCGTGCCGAGGACAGAATCAGGTTGAACACCACCACCAGAGCGATGCCAATCACCATCATCCACAGCGTCTCCACCGCATTGTTCGGCACAACCCGGTCGTACACATTCAGCGTGAACAACGGCATTGCGAGGGCGAAAATATTCACCAGCACACTGGCCAGCATGGCATCGCGATACAAAGCGCGGTTGTGCACCATGGCGGACCAGAACCAATGTTTCGACGGTTCCGGGATCCCCCCACGTGAGCGCGCCTCAAAGCGGTATAGCGGTTTAACGAAGTAGGCCAGGCCACTGTAATGTGACTGCAGATCCTCTGCGGGCACTTCGATCGGGCTGTCGACTTCCGGGTACTGGACAAGATAGCTGCCCTTGCGCTTTTCGAGCAGCAAGCAGGCGCGCTCCCCATGAAGCATCAGAATTGCCGGCAACAACGCCGGCTGAATGCCCTGGAGCTTGATTCGCAACAGCTTGGCCGAACAGTTCGCCCGGGCAGCTGCGCGGGGGAAGAGCTTCAGCGTCAGCCGGTTGCCTTCCAGCGGAAGCCCACTGGACAGCGCCTGGGCGGATTGGGGTTGCCCGAAATGGGCAGTCAGCGCAACCAGACAACCAAGCAAGCTGTCATCGTGCACCATATGTGGGGGAGGGGTGTCCATGGGACGCGGTGTATCCATCATATGACGTCGTCTTCGTCCTGAAGAAGGTTCAACGCATTCTTCAGGCGCCCGCGCACCCGTTTGCGCTGGCTGAGTTTCTCCAGTGCCTCGGGCGGCAGATCAGTGAGATTGATCACCCCTTTTTCCACGAGAACGTTAATCACGTCCTCGAGCACACGAATGAACTCAATGTCCAGTTGTGCGAGGTCCGCGCGGGTCTGACGGTCGAACTCGCCCCTTTCCTTCTCGCTGTTCATTTTCTTCTCTAATCCAGAGAACGCAGGATGGGCGGTTGCAGTTCTTCCCGGTATTCGATGGCCACCGGCTGCAGACGTTCAACGTCCGGCGTCCCGGTGGCACACGCTTTGGCCGCCTCTTCCGGGAAGTCGAGTTGTGCAACTTCAGCCGGCACATCTTCGAACGGTTGTGACAATGACAAGGCTTGCAGCAGCCTGTGAGAGCGCATCAGCCAGCGGAGTTCTTCCTTGGCGAGATTGACCTCCGCAATCACCAGTGAGCGCCGCGCGTCAAACAGTTCGTTTTCCGTGTCGAGCACGTCCAACAGCGACCGTTCACCTATCTGGAACTGCTGCTTGTAGGCGGTTCGTACGCGCGTGGTGGCTTCCATGTGCTGGCGCAGATAGGGAAGCTGCTCGCGAATCTTGAAGATGTTGTTCCACGCAATGGCAAGCTCCTGCTGGATGTTGCGGCAGGTGTAATCGCGCACATCGCGCGCGGCATATTGCTGCGCTTTTGTCTGGCGAATGCGGGCCTGGTCGGCACCGCCACGCGACAGGGCATAGGACATGACCAGACGCACATTGGAGCTATGCGCGTCCCGGTAGGGCAGCCCCGGCTGAGAATAGTCCTTACCGGTGGAGGCTCTCAGCTCCACTGTCGGCATGTGCAGACCCTTGGCCGCGGCAAAGGCTGCGCCTTCGCTTTGAACGAGAGCCTGTTTGGCCAGGAGTTCCGGGTTGCTGCGCAGCTCCCGCAGGAAATTCTCCGGTTTCACGGGCATCCAATGAGCAAGATTTGGGGCGTCCAGCAAAACCGGCGGCGGCAATTCGCCCATTAGCCGCTGGTATCGCTGGCTGACATCGTTCAGGTTGCCCGATTCAGTCATGAGGTTGGACTGTGCAAGCGCCAGTCGGCCTCTGGACTGTTCAAAGTCAACACCGCGGCCCACACCGGACTCCTGCCGTTCCTGAATCTGGGCATGGGTGTCGAGGTGGGCCTGATAGTTTTCTCGGGCGAGCCGCTCAAGTTCGCGATACAGGATCACATCGAGATGCGCCTGTGCCGCTTCCAGAGCAATGGAATCTACAGTTTGCAGAAGCGTGAAATAAGCAGCCACTTTGTCGAAACCGCGCTCCCGCACCGTATTGAGTGTGCGAAACCCGTCGAAAATCAGCTGGCTCAACTGCAGGCTGTAGCCATTGCGTGACCAGCTGGTGGAGGGGTCGGTCGAACTGCCGGTACGCCACTCGCGACCCACCCAGGCCTCTGCAGATATCTGCGGGCGCAAGGCGCCCCGCTCGATATTCTGGCCTTCGAGTGTGGTGAGGAAGTCGTGGAAACGCGCCTGAACCTCAGGATGAGTCAGGATTGCCTTTTCGACAGATTCAACCAGGCTGCGGCTTTGTTCGGCAACGGAAAATGAAGGCAGGCCGATGCAGACCGACCCTATCACCGCCACGAACGACTTACTTAATTTGCGCCTTAACTGGAAAGTATGCTGCTTTACTTTGACAACGTCGGCGGATGCCGCCAGACCTTGGAGTCGATGCATAAAGCTAAGAATGATTGGCAAGGCGGAGCTATGGGCTTCTGACCCATATTCTTGGAGCATAACCTTGCGTCTCAGGCGAGCTTAACCAAGCTCTAGTCAAATTCTAGCAAAAACGCAGTAATGGGAATACATATGTCACCATATTCACATCAATTTACATATATGCAACGGTATCGCCAGGCATTTCAGGCGGCGCACAGCTCGTGCTATAAGCACTGAGTCAGCCATTTACCACCAACACGCTAGAAGAAAATGTACGAGACCCTTTCCCTTTACATTGATGGCGAATTTCTGAGCGGTGAAGGCCGCAAGACGCAGGAAGTCATCAACCCCGCCACGCATGAAGTGCTGGGCCACCTTCCTCACGCGACTCAAGCCGATCTTGATCGTGCCCTGGAATCCGCCGCGCGCGCCTTTGAAACCTGGCGCGACAGCTCCCCCATGCAGCGTTCGGAAATTCTGCGCAAGGTTGCACAGTTGAGCCGTGAGCGCGCCCAGGAAATCGGTCGCAACCTCACGCTGGATCAAGGCAAGCCGCTGGCCGAGGCTGTCGGCGAAATCATCACTTGTGCAGACCACGCAGACTGGCATGCCGAGGAATGCCGCCGCATCTACGGGCGTGTAATTCCCCCACGCAACCCGGCCGTTCACCAATATGTCGTACGCGAACCGGTTGGCGTCTGCGCCGCATTCACGCCGTGGAACTTCCCATACAACCAGGCGATTCGCAAGATTTGCGCCGCTATTGGCGCAGGTTGCACCATCATCCTGAAAGGGCCGGAAGACGCACCCAGCGCCGTCATGGCCATCGCGCGCATGTTCCACGATGCTGGTCTGCCGCCGGGTGTGCTGAATATTGTCTGGGGTGTGCCGGCTGAAGTTTCCGACTACCTCATCCGCTCCCCCATCGTGCGCAAGGTGTCGTTCACCGGTTCGGTGCCTGTCGGCAAGCAGCTGGCTGCCCTGGCCGGCGCTCACATGAAGCGCGTCACCATGGAACTGGGTGGCCATTCTCCCGTGCTGGTGTTCGATGACGCCGAGGTGGAAAAGGCTGCCAAGCAACTGGCGAAGTTCAAGATCCGCAATGCTGGTCAGGTGTGTGTGTCGCCCACACGCTTCTATGTTCAGCAGAAGGTGTACGACCGCTTCCTGGAAACCTTTGTCGAAGAACTGCGCAACATCAAAGTGGGCGATGGCCTGGAAAGCGGCACCGAAATGGGGCCCCTGGCACATGAGCGCCGTGTGCCCGCCATGACTCGTTTCGTGGAAGACTCCGTTGCACGTGGGGGCAAGGTTGTACTGGGCGGTGAACCGCTCGACCGCAAGGGCAATTTCTTCCCTCCCACCGTGATCACCGACATTCCGCAAGACGCCATGATCATGACGGAAGAGCCGTTCGGCCCTCTTGCGCCGGTCGTGCCCTTCACCGACACGGAAGCAGTCATTCGCCAGGCCAATTCCCTGCCTTTCGGTCTGTCCTCCTATGTGTTCACGACCTCGCTGCAAACGGCGAACCGCGTGTCCCGAGGGTTGGAAGCCGGCATGGTCAACATTAACCACTTCGGCAGCGCACTGCCCGAAACACCGTTCGGCGGCGTGAAGGATAGTGGCATCGGTAGCGAAGGTGGCCTGGAAACCTTCGATGGCTATCTGGTGACCAAATTCGTCACATCCATCTAGGGAAATTTCCCTAGGGCGTTCAGCCTAAAGGAAACTACCAGTGGCTGGAACGCGAACCGCCCCGTAAATTTCAAACAAGCGTTTGAACAGGGGGACTGGCCATGAACGGTTCGCGTTCCGCCTATACGCGCAAGCGAATTCTTGACGCCGCTTTGCGGTTATTCGCTGTAAAGGGGAATAAAACCTCTCTGCGTGAAATAACGGCTGAAGCCCGGGTCAATGTATCAGCTTTGACATCCTCCCCCGCCTAAAGTTGGGGGATTCCTACTGCGCCCACCCCAGCATCGAGCCGGAATGAGTCGCTTCGGTGGGTTCCTGCTGCTGGCGGCATTGCTGCACCGCTCACTTCACAGGCGCAATGGGCGTGTCCCGCCCTGAGAATGTTGATCGCGCCGACCAGATCGGCGTTTTCCTCGAAACC
>JAJUFI010000088.1 GCA_029263795.1 Alcaligenaceae bacterium | reverse complement strand
TCCGCGTCTCAAGGTCGAACCCACAAAGGGTTCCGTCGATCTGGCCACGCTGCAGGCGGTCATCACCCATCGTTACGAGATTCTTGCCAAATACACCCGTATGGTGCGTAAGGCGGCCGCTGAAGAGCTCAGCAAGGTCAAGCAATCCAGCGATGCCGGCAAGGTGGCCTTGCTGTGCCGTGCTCAGGTGCTGCTGGCGCGCGATGATGACAAACTGGCTCCGGCCCAGCTGGCTGAAATTGAATCCGTGCTGGCCGAACACGAAAAACTCTCCACGCTCGTGAAAATGCGTGCGGAGCTGGCCCGTCTGTGGGAAAGCTCCAGCGCTAGTAGTGAACAATTGCTCGCCGATCTCCAGGAATGGTGCCAGCGAGCCCAGCAAAGCGGTATTGAAAGCCTTGAGCAGTTTGCCCTGCGTCTGCGCCGCTACGCGGCATGATCAAAGGGCTTAATGCGCAGCAGCAGGAAGCTGTTCAGCTTCCTGCGCAACACGCCCTGGTGCTGGCCGGGGCGGGCAGTGGCAAAACCCGGGTACTGACCACAAGAATCGCCTGGCTTATCCAAACCGGCCAGGTGAACCCCGGTGGCATACTTGCCGTCACGTTTACCAACAAGTCTGCCCGTGAGCTGCTTTCGCGGCTCACTGCGCTTCTGCCCATCAATACACGCGGCATGTGGGTGGGCACTTTTCACGGCTTGTGCAATCGTTTGCTTCGCGCACACCATCGCGACGCCAATCTGCCCCAGACTTTCCAGATTCTCGATACGCAAGACCAGCTCTCGGCGATCAAACGGCTTTTGAAAACCGCCAACATTGATGACGAGAAATTTCCGCCGCGCGACGTGCAACGTTTCATAAACGGCGCCAAGGAAGAGGGTCTGCGACCGCATGCAGTGGAAGCGCACGACGCCTTTCACCGCAGAATGGTGGAAATCTATGAGCTTTACCAGGCTCAATGCGAGCGCGAAGGCGTCGTGGACTTCGCCGAACTCCTGCTGCGCGCCTACGAGCTTTTGTCGCACAATGTTCCGGTGCGCGAGCACTATCAGAAGCGTTTCCGCCATATTCTGATAGACGAATTCCAGGATACAAACTCGCTGCAATACCGCTGGGTCAAGCTGCTGGCCGGGGGTGGCGCGGCCGTGTTTGCCGTGGGCGATGACGACCAGTCCATCTATGCCTTTCGTGGGGCAAACGTGGGCAACATGGCTGAATTCGAACGCGAATACGCCAAAGGCAATGTCATTCGGCTGGAACAGAATTACCGCTCTTACGGCCACATACTGGATGCTGCGAACGCGCTCATCGCCCATAACACAGGGCGGCTGGGTAAGAATCTCTGGACAGAGCAGGGCCATGGCGAGCCCATCCGTGTTACCGAGCAACCGTCCGACCTCATGGAAGCCCAATGGGTACTTGAGGAAATCCGCGCCTTGGTGAACGAAGGCCGTTCGCGTAGCGAAATTGCCATTCTCTATCGAAGCAATGCTCAATCACGTGTGCTTGAACATGCCCTGTTCAGCGCCCGGATTCCGTACCGCGTATATGGCGGCCTGCGCTTCTTCGAACGCCAGGAAATCAAGCATGCCCTGGCTTACTTGCGCCTACTGGACAACCCGCACGATGACACTTCCTGGCTGCGGGTGGTCAATTTCCCGGCGCGAGGCATAGGTGCGCGCAGTATTGAGCAGCTCAGCGACCTTGCCCGTGAGCAGGGCTGCAGCTTGTACCGCGCGGCTCCCAATCTGCCTGGCAGGGCCGGAGCGGCAGTTGCCAGGTTTGCCTCGCTGGTACAGTCCCTGGCGCATGATGCCCAGTCGCTGACTTTGCCGGAACTCATAGAACAAGTGGTTCGGGAAAGCGGGTTGGCTGCCCATTATGAAGCTGACCGTGAAGGGCAAGACCGCCTGGAGAACCTGCAGGAACTGGTGAATGCCGCCACGGTCTTCAGCAGCGAAGAGGGCTACGATGGCCTGCCGGCCGGTCGGGCCATCGAG
This sequence comes from Alcaligenaceae bacterium, assembly GCA_029263795.1. Taxonomy (GTDB): domain Bacteria; phylum Pseudomonadota; class Gammaproteobacteria; order Burkholderiales; family Burkholderiaceae_B; genus Yanghanlia. Next base: position 8,395 of record JAJUFI010000088.1, on the reverse strand, counting down.
GTCGATGCAGGTACTGATGATGCTGGCTTTCTCAGCGGAGCCACCATCTCCATGTCGCCTTTGGCTGCATTTCTGTCGCATGCCTCCCTTGAGGCAGGCGAGAACCAGGCATCAGCCTCGGAAGACGCAGTGCAGTTGATGACCGTCCATGCGGCGAAGGGGCTGGAATTCGACGTTGTTTTCATCACCGGTCTTGAAGAAGGCCTGTTCCCGCATGAGAACAGTTTGCTGGAAGCTGCCGGACTGGAGGAAGAAAGACGGCTGATGTATGTAGCCATCACGCGCGCGCGTGAGCGGCTGTACCTCACGCTTGCGCAAAGCCGCATGCTGCACGGGCAGACGCGCTACGCCCTCCGGTCGCGCTTTCTTGAGGAAATACCAGAACACCATCTCAAGTGGTTGTCCCCGCGGGAATCATCCCGACCTGCAGCCGCAAGCGACACAGCAGCCTGGGGTGGTGCCTTCCGGAGAGGGCGTGGTTTCGCTCCAGGGGTATCCGGGGTTGCGCCGAAGCCGGCCATGTCAGTCACCAGTGCGGTTACGGTTGGCAACCAGCAATTCCGCATTGGTACGGGTGTTCGTCACGCCCGCTTCGGGGAGGGCACCATTTTGTCGCTTACCGGTAACGGCACGGACGCACAGGCACAAATTCAATTCCGCGATGCCGGGCTGAAGACGCTCGCCCTGGGCATCGCCCGGCTGGAAATTCTGTAGGCGCAACGCCTGGAAAAGAACCCTCTCTCCAGGCGGAATCTCATCGAATTTAGGCAACGCCACCGGCTGTGGACAGTAGGCCGGCGCGTCATTCACCCCAGTTCGCTGAAAGCCTTGTCGATTTCCTCGAGTTCTTCCTGCAGCTCAAGCCAGGTTTCTTCCAACTCGCCGTGCCGGCGTGTCAGCTCACCATGCTCACTCAGCACACACAATCGCTCTTCCCGTCTGGCGTCGCTGTATAGGTCGGGGTCGGCGATGACTTTATCCAGCTCAGCCATGCGCTGTGCCGCCGCTTCCATTTCAGCCTCAACTTTTTTCAGTTGCGCTTCCAGCGGCTTGCGTTTGATGGCTCGTTGCTGGCGCAGTTCCGCCTCCACCCGCCGCTGGGTGCGCCGGTCCACAAACGCAGAGTCCTGACGCGCACGATCCTGAGCAACGCGCTCCTCTGCCCTCTGCTGGCTACTGCGGTCAGACAGCCACTGGCGGTAGTCCTCAAGATCTCCGTCAAACTCCTGCACCCCGCCATCGGCCACAATCCAGAAACTGTCGACTGTCGTGCGCAACAGATGTCGGTCGTGCGAGACCAGCAACATGCTGCCACCGAACTCCGCAAGCGCGGTGGCCAGGGCCTCGCGCGTTTCCACGTCCAGGTGGTTGCTGGGTTCGTCCAGCAACAGCAGATTGGGTCTGCGTCGCACGATTAGCGCGAGGGCGAGTCGAGCTTTCTCGCCGCCCGACATTGGACCGACCTTGCCGTTGACGGTGTCTCCACTGAAGCCGAAGCTGCCCAAATAGCTGCGCAGCTCCACTTCGCGCGTCTGCGGTTCCAGTCTCTGCATATGCTGCAAAGGCGTGGAGTCGATATCGAGCATATCGAGCTGGTGCTGCGCGAAGTAGCCGATCTCGAGCCCGCGGGACGCATTGCGGGTACCCTTTAGAACCGGCAGCTCGCCCGCCAAAGTCTTGATCAGCGTACTCTTGCCGGCGCCGTTCACACCCAGAATGCCAATTCGGCCACCGCCACGCACCATCAAAGTCACGCCCCGCAATACTTCGTGTGCCGTGCCATCCGGCTTACGGTATCCCGTGCTGACATCCTCCAGTACCAGAAGAGGGTCGGGCATGGACTCGGGCTCCGGAATGCGGATGTCTATGCCGGATTCCGCATGAATCGGCGCGAGTTTCTCCATGCGTGCCAAGGCTTTCACACGACTCTGCGCCTGTTTGGCCTTGGTTGCCTTGGCTTTGAAGCGGTCGATGAAATTTTGCAGCCGAGCTGTTTCACGTTGCTGCCGTTCGTAGGCCAGCTGTGTCTGGCGCAGCCGTTCGCTGCGCTGTTCCACAAAAGATTCATAGCCGCCCCGATACCGTATTAGTTTCGCATTGTCGAAATGCAGAATGGCGCGCACAACGGCATCAAGAAATTCAGTATCGTGCGAAATCAGCATGACTGTGCCGGGGTAGGCGGCCAACCAGCGCTCCAGCCACAGCATGGCATCCAGATCTAGGTGGTTGGTCGGTTCGTCCAGCAGCAGAAGGTCAGAGGGCGCCATAAGGGCCCTGGCCAGGGCGAGCCTCATTCTCCACCCACCGGAGAAGCTGCCCACGGGGTTCATCCATTGATCGGGTGTGAACCCCAGCCCTGCCAGAAGCTGTTCCGCTCGAGAATGTGCGGACCATGCGCCGGCATCTATCAAGGACTGTTCAAGTTCGGCAATGCGCTGGCCATCGGCCGGGTCCACAACCTCCCGCTGCTCTTGCAGCCGGCGCAGCTCGCGGTCGCCGTCAATGACGAATTCACGAGCAGCCCGATCTGTTTCAGCTATCTCCTGTTCGACGCTGATGATTCGCCAGGAAGCTGGAATCTCCAGGGAACCGGCGTCCGGGTCGAGATGGCCCTGCAGAAGGGCAAAAAGAGTGGACTTGCCCGCACCGTTCTTACCGACGATGCCGACACGTTCGCCAGGATTCACGACAAAATCGGCACCATCCAGCAAAACCTTGGTGCCGCGCCGCAATACGAGTCCGGAAGCGCGTATCACGATTCAAACTGCTCCCTGGAGAGAAGCAGAATTTGCTGGTCCGTAGCGGCCGTGCTCAGCCAAATGGGTTCCAGATGTGGGAAGGCAGCCACGAAATTTTCATATTCATGGCCGATTTCCAGGACTAGGTGGCCACCGGGTGTCAGCCGCCCAGGAGCGTCGCGCAGAATTCGCCGCACCAGGTCCATGCCGTCGTCGCCGCCAGCGAGTGCCAGCTGAGGCTCATGCAGGTACTCCCGTGGCAGAGTTTTCATTGAGCTCTGGTTGACGTAAGGCGGGTTGCAGATGATCAGGTCGTACTGACCTTCAGCCGGCAGTGCGTCGAAAAGGTCGCTTTGAATTGCGTGAACCTGTGTCTCCATGCCATGCAGCACGATATTGCTGCGCGCCACTTCAAGTGCGTCTGACGAGATGTCCACGGCATCAACCTGGGCCTCCGGGAATGCGTAAGCCGCAAGAATTGCCAGACAGCCCGAACCTGTGCACAGGTCTAGCACACGCTGCACCGGACCTTCGACCCACGGTTGCAGAGATTCCGTCAGCAGTTCTGCGATAGGTGAGCGTGGAATAATGACACGGCGGTCCACCAGGAAGCGGTGTCCCTGCAGCCAGGCTTCACCGGTTAAATAGGCGGCGGGCAGGCGTTCCGAGCAGCGCCGTTCCACTAGCGACAGAAAACGTTCGCGTTCCTGGGGCAACACCCGGGCGTCGAGGAAGGGCTGTAGTGTATCGGGGGGCAGATGCAGACTGTGCAGCAACAGATAGACGGCTTCGTCCCAGGCATTGTCGCTGCCATGGCCGAAGCTCAGCTCCGAGGCGTGAAAACGGCTGACGGCATAGCGCAGCAGATCGCGCAAGGTCTGCAATTCCGCCAGGGCAGCGGAGTCGGGAAGGGGCATGTCGGAAGAATCCTTGAAGTCAGGCTCGCGGGAGCAGGCGCTCCAGTGTGCCACGGTAAACATTCTTCAGCGGCTCCAGATCGGCAATGGCAATATGTTCATTGATCTGGTGGATGCTGGCGTTGATAGGCCCGAATTCTACGACTTGTGGGCAGATACGGGCGATGAAGCGGCCGTCAGAGGTGCCACCGGTGGTTGAAAGTTCGGCTTGAACCCCTGTTGCCGTGGCAATGGCATCAATCAGAGCGTTGCTCAGCTCGCCTCGAGGCGTGAGAAAGGGTTCGCCGCCAAGGTTCCAGTCCAATTCGTATTCCAGCCCGTGCCCATCAAGAATTGCGTGTACACGTTGCTTTAGACTTTCCGGAGTGCTGGCAGTGGAAAAACGGAAGTTGAAGTCGACCACGGCGATGCCGGGCACCACATTGGTGGCACCAGTGCCGGCATGCAGATTGGAGATCTGGAAGGTAGTTGGCGGGAAGTATTCATTGCCGTCGTCCCAATGCTCCGTGACCAGATCAGCCAGAGCAGGTGCGAACAGATGAACCGGGTTGCGCGCAAGGTGGGGGTAAGCTACGTGGCCCTGCTTTCCCTTGACGGTCAGGCGACCAGACAGCGAACCGCGACGACCGTTTTTGATGGTGTCGCCCAATGAACTGACGCTTGTGGGTTCACCCACAATGCAGTAATCCAGACGCTCGCCGCGCTCTTGCAGCAGCTCGCAAACCTTCACGGTGCCGTTGACGGCGGGACCTTCTTCATCAGAGGTGATGAGCAGGCCGATGGAGCCACTGTGATCCGGGTTGGCAGCGACAAATTCTTCTGCCGCGACCACGAAAGCGGCTATCGAGGACTTCATGTCGGCCGCGCCCCGCCCATAAAGGCGACCATTTCTTTCCGTAGCGGAAAATGGGTCACTTTCCCATTGTTCGAGGGGCCCGGTGGGGACGACATCCGTATGCCCGGCGAACACCAACAGAGGGGCACCGCTGCCGCGGCGCGCCCATAGGTTGGTGACTTCGCCGAAGCACAGCGTTTCGCATTGGAAACCGACCGCCGACAGCCTTTCGGCCAACATGGACTGACAGCCAGCATCGTCTGGCGTGACAGACGGGCGCTCGATCAGAGCGCTCGCCAGTTCAAGTACTTTGGATTTCGACATCAGGATCTCAGCAGGTCATTGATGCTGGTCTTGGAGCGTGTCTGAGCGTCCACGCGCTTGACGATCACAGCACAGTTCAAGCTGTGGGAACCGTCGGCCGCGGGCAGGGAGCCTGGAACCACCACGGAGCCTGCCGGAACACGACCGTAGAGCACTTCACCCGTGGTGCGATCGTAGATGCGGGTGCTTTGCGAAAGAAACACGCCCATTGCAAGCACGGAGTTTTCTTCGACAATGACGCCTTCTACGATCTCCGACCGAGCACCGATGAAGCAGTTGTCCTCAATGATGGTCGGATTCGCCTGCAATGGTTCCAGCACACCACCAATGCCCACGCCTCCGGACAAGTGCACATTCTTGCCGATTTGAGCACAGGAACCTACGGTTGCCCAAGTGTCCACCATAGTGCCCGAATCGACGTATGCTCCAATATTCACGAAAGAGGGCATGAGTACGACGTCCGGCCCGATGTAGGCGCCACGTCGGGCAGTGGCGGCAGGCACCACGCGGAAACCAGCTTTGGCAAAGTCATCTTCGCTGTACTGTTCAAACTTCCCGGCGACTTTGTCATAGAAACGCAGGCTGCCTGCTTCCATGACGCGATTTTCCTGCAGACGGAAGGACAGCAGCACCGCCTTCTTCACCCACTGGTTCACGAGCCATTGTCCGTCAACCTTCTCGGCTACCCTCAACTTGCCCCGATCCAGTGCTTCGATCACGTCTTCAACGGCAGCACGAACTTCGGCGGGTGCGTCAGAGGGGCTGAGGGTGGCACGGTCTTCCCATGCACGCTCGATAACGGCTTCGAGTGTTTGGCTCATTTACTTGGGTTCCTGAAGGAAGAAGAGGAGCAGAATTCGACAATGCGTCTCGCAGCCTCCTCACACTGCGCGAGCGGGGCAACCAGCGCGATGCGGACGCGCCGGTTACCGGGATTGATGCCGAGTGATTCACGAGCCAGGTAACTGCCGGGCAGGGTGGTGATCCCCGTGGCGGCATACAGGTCGCGGACGAACTCGGTGTCATCATAGGGCGTGCCTGCCCATAGGAAGAAGGCGGCTTCTGGCCGGGAAATGTCCAGCACAGGCTGCAGAAGTGGCAGCACTGCTTCGAGTTTCTCGCGGTAAAGCCTGCGGTTCTCCACGACGTGGTTTTCATCGCACCACGCGGCAAGGCTGGCCTTGGCAGTGACCAGGCTCATGGCGCAGCCATGGTAGGTTCTGTAAAGCAGGAAGCGGTCGATGATGGCTGCGTCGCCTGCCACATAGCCGGAGCGCAAGCCCGGTAGGTTGGAACGCTTGGACAGGCTGGAAAACGAAACCAACCTGCGGAAGTCTGGCCGCCCAAGCTTAACGGCAGCTTCCAGGCTGCCGAGTGGGGGAGAGGCTTCGTCGAAATAGATTTCGGAATAGCACTCGTCGGCTGCAATGACGAACCCATGGCGGTCGGAAAGCTCGAACAATTTGCGCCAGTCGTCGAGTGTCAGCACATTTCCGGCAGGGTTGCCGGGCGAGCAGACGTAGATGAGCTGACATTTCTGCAGAACATCCTCGGGGATGGAGTCCCAATCGTAGCCGTGGCCCCGCTTTGGATCGGAGTTCAGGTACCAGAGACTGGCACCAGCCAGCAGGCCGGCACCTTCGTATATTTGATAGAAGGGATTGGGGCAGATCACAACAGCGTCGCGGCTGGCATCCACCACGGCCTGTGCGAAGGCGAACAGGGCTTCTCTGGAACCCTGTACGGGCAGAATCTGTGTTTCAGGGTCGGGGGCAAGAATGCCGTAGCGCCGTGATATCCACTCTGAAATGGTACGCCGCAGTTCGGCGGGGCCTTTAGTGGGAGGGTAAGCCGACAGGCCGTCCAGTGAAGCCTTCAGGGCTTCCACTACAAATTCGGGGGTGGCGTGTTTGGGCTCGCCAATCGACAAATCTATGGGCTTGACACCTTCGGGCGGACGAACATCTGCCAGCAGCCGGCGGAGCCGCTCGAAAGGATAGGCATGGAGGGTTTCGAGCCGTGGATTCATGTTTTCCAGATAAAGGGGGTTGGCCGGGGTTACGCCCGCCTTTACGGAAAAACAAGTGTGGAGCGCGAATCGCGAGACTCGCACCCGCCTATGATTCAGCGTTTGCGAACGAACCTGAATATTTTACAGAAAAACTTCCGTGATCCGGTACTTCAGGCAGTTTCTTCTTCGCCTGCCAACAGTTCCTTCCACCTCTGGAAACTGTGCATCGCAGGCCAGTTGGTCACGCCTTCGTCGCAATAACCGGATGCGTGGAGAACAAAGGGGATGCCGGCCGCGTCCGCGCATTCGGCATCGACGGACGTATCTCCGAAATAGATACATTCCTCTGGTGAGAGCCCCATCATGTCCACCGTCTTCAACAGGGGTACTGGCGAGGGCTTGGCCTGATCCCATGTGTCGCAACCCGTGATGAAAGTGAAATGCTCGTGTATACCGAATTTCTGCGTAGCAGCCAAGGCGCCGGCGTGTGCCTTGTTGGTGCAGATGGCCAAGGGAATTTGTGCGTGTCGGCAGGCGTTGAGCACGTCCAATACACCTTCGTATAGACGTGAGCGCTGTAGATTCACCTTCATGGCATTCACCAGATAACGCTTGTGCAGGTCGTGGTAATCCTGCTCAGGTTCCCAGCCCATGTCAGCAACGATCGAGCGCAATATGTCATCCGCGGTGCCGTGCACATTGCCAAGCTGATACCCGGTCGGAATGACTCCCACACCCGCCTGTTCCAGCGTCATGCGCATGCCCTGCAGAATGTCTGCGGCACTGTCAATGAGCGTACCGTCAAGGTCGAACACCACCCCGCGCACACCGTTCTCTGAAAACAGCGGGTGCAGATTTGAAAGGACTTTCATGGACTACGACAACTCAATTAGGAGAGCCGCCCAGGCTCAACCCCGGATGCGGCTCGGCCCGGTTGCCTGGGGCGGCAGGGCCGCCGAACAGCGACTATTGTAGGGGAGGGAAGTCAAACTGTTGACCATGACATGCAGAATCCAGGCAGGACAAATAGTTGCGAGCATTGTTCGCAGCTTTTCCACAGGGTCATTCACGTTTTATGTTGATAAATGTGCTCTTGTTCACATCGGAGGAGCATGAGGGCGGCGCTGAGGAGTTCTCGACCGATGATGGGGGAAGCAATGTGTGCCGGCTTCGTGTCGTGCTGCCGCATGGTCATATTCTGCTCACTGAGCCAGTTTCGCTTAAAGAACAATGATTTATGAATTGTGTCCGCAGCTTGTCCACAAGGAAATTCACGTTTCGTGTTGATAAGCCAAGGGGTGCAGTCGAATTCCCGTGACCCGATGCGCGACAAACCCCGCCGTTCAAGGCAGGAAAGGATAACGCGGACAGCACAGCTGCTCGGAAGAGCCGGGGAAAGGGAGGAGTGGCCGGGCGTCAGCCGGATCTGGGCTCTTCATCATAAAAGGGGGACGATCGACATTCGCTAGACTTGTTTTTGCGAAGAACAGGTTTAACGGAAGTAATGCCGATGTCCCCACTGGATTCTATTCTAGGCCTGGAAGGCCTGCTCATAGAACAAGTCCAACGC